>CAXXSM010000123.1:0-66715 GCA_963663405.2 bacterium
GGTTGGATTTATCATCGCTGGGCGGTTAGGCATGGCGGCGTCTATGCGCCGGTGACCAGACAAACGCGGCCGAATCCTTATTTATCCGGCCTAGAGGATCGGGATATCACGACTCCATCGGGTCTTCATCTAACATTGATCAATCCGACTGACATGACTCGGCAGGTTCAAGAACTCAAGGGTGGATCGCCAGGACGTCATGATCGCCTTACTAGTCTGAATCCGATCCGGCCTGAAAACGCTCCGGATCCATGGGAAACAGAAGCGCTTCACGCCTTTCAGAAAGGGGTGACCGAAAAAGTATCTTTTGAAACAATCCAGGGAGAGAAATATCTGCGGTTGATGCGTCCTCTTTACTTCGAGGAGGGATGTTTGAAGTGTCATGCGGCGCGAGGTTTTCATATTGGTGATTTATATGGCGGTATCAGTGTGTCGGTTTCCATGGCGCCATTGTGGGGCGCACAAAGAAATCATACCAATGCAGTCGCACTAGGATATTGTATCATTTGGTTATTGGGGCTTGGGGGGATCGGTTACAGTGTCCGGCGGATTGGGAACCATATTCGGGAACGAGAAATGGCTGGAAATGATTTGCGCATGAGTGAGGAATTGTACCGGGCGATTGTGGAGGATACCCCTGCGCTCGTTTGTTGTTTCCTTCCTGGGGGGAAGATTTCGTTTGTCAACAAGGCCTATTGTGATTGTTTTAATAAGAACTCAGATGAATTGTTAGGTCAATCTTTTTTCTCGTTTATTCCTGAATCGGATTGGGAAATTGTTATCTCCAGTCTTGACACGCTGACTGTTGATTCACCGGTTCAAGTTTGTGAGCATCGAGTGATTTCTCCCAATAGTGATATCCGCTGGCAGCGTTGGATTAACAGGGCGTTGTTTGATACTCAAGGTCAGCTGATTGCTTTTCAGTCTATTGGGGAGGATATTACTGAGCGGAAACAGACCGAGAAGGCTTTATATGAGAGTGAAGAGCGGCTCAGTCTAGTCGCCAAAACGATTACTGATCTTGTCTATGAATGGGATGTGAAGAGTGACACGCTGGAATGGTTTGGGGATTTAGACAATGTTTTAGGATATGAAACGGGGTGAGATCAATAGGACAATCCAGGGGTTTTTAACTCTAATTCATCCTGATGATATCCAACGGTTGGAGGATTCAATCGAGCGGCATCGAACATCAACAACACCGATTTTTGAAATCTATCGTGTACGCAAAAAAGACGGTTCGTGGATCTGGTGGGAGGATTGTGGCACACCGCTCCTGAATGAAGAAAATCAGCCCATAAAATGGGTAGGGAGCTGCACGGACATCACCGTACGAAAAATCGCCGAGGATCGATTAAGCGAAGAACAGCGATTTACGGAATTGGTTGTTCAAAGTATGCCGGGTCTTTTCTATATATTTGAAAAGGAGAGCGCCAAGTTTCTACGGCGGAATAACAATTGGAGGCGGCTTACCGGATATTCGGATGGGGAATTGGAGACAATGACCGCTCTCGATTTCTTTGAAGAAGGTAAAGAAAGAGACGAATGTGCGGTTTGCATGCAGGAAGTTTATGATTCAGGGATTGCCTCGATGGAAAACAATCTTTTAACCAAGAGTGGTAAAAAAATCCCCTTTTACTTTACATGGAATCGAATCGACATTAAGAATAATGTCTATCTGCTTGGGATGGGAATTGACGTCTCTGAGCGAAATTGGGCAGTGGAAAAGGCTTCTCGCTACAGCCGGGTAATAGAAAATTCTTTGAATGAGATTTATATCTTTGACGCGGATTCGCTTCATTTTATCGAGGTGAATCATGGCGCTCGTGAAAACTTGGGCTATTCAATGGAAGAACTCTATGATTTAACCGCCCTTGACTTGAATCCAGAAATTACAAAAGACGCATTTGAAAAGCTTGTTGCGCCATTGCGGTCTGGGAAACGGGAGATGGTTCAATTTATGACAGTCCATCGCCGGAAAGATGGTTCTCTCTATCCCGTCGAAGTGTATCTTCAATTAATGGCGATTGATACGCTTGTCTTTATAGCCATCGTCCTCGATATTACCGAGCGCAAGCGGAAGGAGGAGGAACGAGAGCGGTTGATGTTAGCCATCGATCAGGCGGCGGAAATCATCGTCATTACCGGCGCCGATGGTATAATACAATATGTCAATCCCGCTTTCGAGCGAATTACAGGTTACACACGAGAAGAAGTTATCGGTCGAAGTCCACGGTTGCTCAAAAGTGGCAAGCATGATCAAAATTTTTATTCGAATATGTGGGATACGCTTACACGCGGAGAAACATGGCGCGGCCGGCTCATCAATAAGAAAAAAGATGGCTCCTTGTACACGGAAGAGGCGGTGATTTCACCAGTCCGCGACGCGTCGGGTAAAATCGTCTGTTTTGTCGCCGCTATGCGGGATGTCACCTCGGAAATTAGACTCGAAGATCAACTGCGTCATGCGTTGAAAATGGAAGCCGTTGGTCAATTGGCTGGCGGGGTCGCGCACGATTTCAACAATCTTCTAACCGTAATTCTGGGACACGGGAACTTGGCGCTCTTAAGCTTGGAAAAAGATCATTCTGCCGCCGCCTCATTGGAGCAGATAATCAAAGCGGGTGATCTTGCCGCCACGCTGACGCGGCAGCTGCTTGCATTCAGCCGCCGGCAAGTGCTCGAAATGGTCGACCTGAATCTCAATGTTGTGATTAATGATCTAATGAAGATGATACGCCGTGTACTCGGTGAGCATATCACATTGGATGTCATTACCGGTCACAATCTTGGAACTGTCCGAGCCGACCGGGGACAGATGGAACAGATTCTTATGAATCTCTGTGTCAACGCCCGCGACGCCATGCTGAAGGGAGGGAAAATCACGATCGAGACCGAGAATGTATTGATCGATGAATCCTATTGCTCTTCTCACCCCCTTGCCGAGAGGGGACGATATGTGCTTCTGAGTGTCACTGACACGGGTAGTGGAATGGATGAAGAAACGCTCAACCATGTTTTCGAACCATTTTTCACTACAAAAGGTATCGGAGAGGGAATAGGATTGGGTTTATCGACAGTGTACGGCATTATTAAGCAGCATAATGGTATGGTTAACGTCTATAGTGAAGTTGGTAAAGGTTCGACATTCAAAATCTATCTGCCTCAAGTAGAGCGCTCTGCGTCATCGGTGGGAACAAAAATCGAAGGACAAACACCGGGGGGGATCGAGACGATTCTGCTGGCTGAAGATGACAGCGGGGTTCGAAAACTGTCAAAAACCATTCTTGAAAATGCGGGATATAATGTCCTAACAGCTGTCGATGGTAAGGAGGCGAAGTGTATTTTCGATGAAAACGCCGATACGATCGATATGGCGTTGCTTGATGTGGTGATGCCCAATCTTGGCGGCCGGGATGTTTATGAACATATCATGAAGAAACGGCCACAAATGCGTGTACTTTTTGCCAGTGGATATAGTATGAACGCCATTCATACCAACTTTGTCTTGGATGAAGGTCTGCAACTGATCCAAAAACCTTATAATGCAGTCACTCTTTTGCGGCGAGTGCGGGAAATACTCGATTCAACCGAAAACGATTCCGGTCAATCTGAATAAATACCTGAATATAGACAATTCGCCTTCAAGTGTTTTGCGAAGATGAATCCTGCGGGATGTTTTTACCGGTATCTTCCTTGAACCAGGAATACATAGAGAATAGCGCCGATGGGTAAAGTGCATATCAAGATTAATGTCCATGCGATCTTGTCGTACCGGCCCCGCGCTGGGAATTCTTTCGGTCTGCGTTTTAGGCAATCCTGAACAGCCCATATCCAGAGAATGAAGAGCAAAACAAACAGAATGACAAGAAATGGATTGAGTTCGTTGCGTCTTTCCTCTTGTTTTTGAATTTCCATTTCCCGCGTCGTAACTTGTTCTTCCCGTTCCTGCAGTTCGATTTCTCGTTGATTCATTCGATCGTCTATTTCTTCTTTATGACGCTGCAATTCCGCTTCTCTTTTTTCGAATTGTCTATGTTGATCATCCGATTGTTCCTTCCATTCATTCTCCTGCCTGCGTTGTTCTTTCTCTCTTTGATTGATCTCGTGCGTTAAGATGTTGAGTTTTTCTTCTCGTTGGCGTTGATCCTTCTCAACTTGTTGCATGTTTTCTTCTCGACGAGATAATTCTCGCTCGTGATTGTTCAGATCATTTTCACGCTGTTGTACTTTTTCTTCTCTTTCGTTAAGGTGTTGATTTCTTTCACCTAATTCTATTTCGTTTTTTTCGATTGATTCTAACCTCCTTTGAATATTGTTATTACGTTCGTTGATCTCTTGTTCTATCTTATCGATTTCTTTTTGACGATGGTCAATTTCTTCAGTGAGGTGTTTGAGTTTTTCTTCTTGTCGGCGCAGTTTTTCCGCCAGTTCGTTAAGTTGTTGATTCCGGATTGTGATTTCATCCTGTTCACGCTTGATCGCGGCTTGCATATTTTTGAATCTTCGTTGTTCTTCTAAATTTGGAGAATTCGGCGATTGGATAGGTTGATCATCCATTTGGGCAAATGCTTGTCCGTTAGCCGTCCATACCGGTGCGAATTCAATATTATTCTGTAGCGGCGATTGGATGAGATTCTGGATTGCAAATCCAGTAATCGCTTGATTATGTAAGGCCTCGCGTGTTTCTTGCATCGAAAAAATCTTGGGCGCAAGTAGTAGAATTATTGACAGGATAATCATCATTCTTTTCATGATTCTGACTCCTTATGTGGATATTATTTGTCTCTACGATCGATCCATTACATTTTTTCGATTGTGAAACCGTAGAAAACACTCTTTTGTAACATTTCTTTAAGATGGCGCCTAGGGTATTTTTTGGTATATACAAAAGATAAATGTATAGTTACCTAGTATAGAGTTCCTTGACACTCGTTTCATCTTAACAAACAATTCATGAATTAAGTTTTTTTTGTGCGAAGCGCGAATCATGATTCGTTTCTGACAATTCATACAATCGAGTGATGATAAATTTGTAAATAATGATTGAGTAAAATGAAGGCCCTGGTTTTCTCTATTTCGTCTAAAATAGGGGAAGCAATATAACTATTTGTGGAATTGTACTCTTTGATTGACGTGGATCCAATTTATATTTGGTAACAAACTTTGAGGGATAAAACGATGGAAGAGAATGGCGCCTCCTATATCGCGCAAGTATCGTTGCAAGATCTTTTTAAGGAGGATGATGAGATCTCAAAAGAGAAATTAGAACGATTTCTTACTCAAATGGTGGATGAAAACAACGGAAATCAAAGGATTGATCCAGACGCTCTAATCAAGGTTGTTTACGATGGAAGACTGATCGTGATGAATGAGAAGCAAGCGGAATCCATGTTGAACGATCCTACATTTGATGGAGCCAGGGAACTTCGTCTTGCGGTCACGAAAGCGCTGAAAGGAGAACCGGCTTATATTCAGCAGGAATTGATGGTACTGAGCGCAATGGCCCGAATGACGATGGATCATTATAAATCCGATCCTCAAATCGACAAAATGGAATTGAACCGGCTCTATCCTCTTCTTGACCGTACCAAACATGAGACGGATCAGATTCTATCAGAAATTAAGGAAATGGAGGATCATATTCAGAAAATTCGATCTCAGCATCCCATTATCACGGAATATGAATCAAAAGTCGGCGAGATGGTCGGGCGCAAACAAGCGTCCGATTTGAATAGCGCGCATCAAATCGCGCAGGAATTGAAATCCAAAAAAAAGAACTATCTTTTTAGCTGCCGGGCGATGCAGCCGGATCTACAAGGAATTCAATTCCGCCGCCTCGATTTGCAGAAAAAGAAAAAACGAATTCTTCGCGTTCATCGTTTTCTTACGGCGCAGAAAATGGACGGATTGCGAATGGAAACCAATAAATTAAAAGAGAAGATTCAATCGATTAAAAATGGCGCCGAATCTCCTCCTGACGCGTCTTCATCTCCAATGGAAAGTTCCTTGGATCAATTGAATGAATTGAGTGAAAATCTGAAAGAAAAAGAAAAACAGATCGAAACCATAAATACGCAAGACGCGGTCTATGAGATTGATGAATCGAAAACCGGCGCGGTCATTGAAGATATCGCTCACAACGTTCTCAACGAGCCGGAACTGGATATTTCCGATAGAATCTCTGAGTTGGATACCAAAAATCGAATCAAACCGAATAATAAATATGACGCCGTCTTTAAAAATTACTCTCGCATGGTCACCAAAAAACGGAGGAAACGAAATTGAATAACAACAGTGACAAGGACGACAAAGCAAAAGACCTCGATCATATCATTAAAGAGATTAAAGATGATGAATTGGGGAAAGCCGATGATACTCTTAATATTGTCGAGGCCGATGGAAAGAAAGAATTCTCCACTAAGGACAAGGGAGAGAAAACAGAAGGTAATAAATTGCGGCAACGATCCATCCGGGGTGAAGGATCGATGGTCCGGGAAATCAATCAACGGTTGGCCGGGATTGAAAAATTGATCGAAGAAATCGAACAGAAAAATATTCTCAATTCAACTGATACATATGGGAAAATCGAACTATTGGGATCGATTACTGAAAAAACAGGCGCGGCGTTGCTGCCTTTAATCGATTTAGAAGAAGAGATCGTTCAAACCAAAGAAAAAGTGCCTGAATATGATCAATTAGTAAAAATTGATAAAAAGATTAAAGAAGCCCGAAAGCGTGGCGCCACAAAAGAAGCGGAAGAAGAACAAGAACGCGCTGGACAACAATATGTGGAATTTATGCTCGCCAATCGTGTCATTGAACCTTTGATTGAAAAAGCCCGGAAATTACGTATCCGTCTCCTTTATGAAAAGAGGCGATTGTACCTTCTGCACCACAGTCTTTTACAAAAATATTTAGCGTTTTTAGTTGATGAGATCAACAAACGTGTGGAATCTTCCATTGAGGAGAATCCCAGTTATGGAGAGTTAGTACAATCTATAGAACAATGGCGTATGACGCCTGATTTTCGTGTCAATACGATCGAAGCCTCCCTCTCGATTCAGGAAAAGTTTACTCTCCTTGAACAAGATACAACTCTTCTCACGCAGCTCGTCGACCAAACGTTGATAAAAGCTTCGGAAAATCTTAAAAGAATTTTAAGTTTAGTGGATTTAAGTTCTTAAAAATGAGTATATTAAATGTTCTATTTTCTTTTTGAGGGGAATCATTTTTAAATATTTTTTATATTATTGGACAGCGGTGAACACTTTTTTGATTCCGCGCTCTGTTTAGGAAATCCAGCGAAGGTTCCTTTCAATCCTCCTCCAATTGGACACGCTTTTTCACACTCAAGGCATAAAATACATTCCGTGTGCGCTTTATAGACGACTCCACGGGGCTCTTCCGTCAGATCAATATCCATTGGACATTGATCCGAACATTCTCCACATTGTGGACACCCATCAGTATCGTGACGCAGGGCAAAGGCGGAGATGGGATTCATTAGGGCGGTGATCGCTCCAACAGGGCATAATGTCCGGCAGAAAAACCGCAGAGAGAAGATCATTAACAAAACCACGGCGGCTAGTATGCTCATCCGGATTACCGTGGGCCAAAAGGATGAAAATCCCCCCTGTTGGATCGCATGGGGGATGCTCGATTCAATCGTCGCGGCTGGACAGATACGGCAGAAATAGAAAGCGGATTCAATTCCCCAAAAAAATGGAACCGCGATCACCATCGTAACTAATACGATATATTTACCATAGCGCAATGGAGCCCAAGGTTTGAATTTGGGGCTGGGGATTTTATAGAGCAGTTCCTGCAACAAACCAAACGGGCAGACCCACCCGCATAACGCGCGTCCCAACAGCGCTCCAAATAACAAGATTGTTCCGAGCAACACAAACGGAAACACGCCGAGAGAAAGATAATGCCCCAATACCCCAACCGGGCAGGAAACGATTGAAAGCGGGCACGAATGACAATGGAAAATGGGAATACAAAGCCATTTCACTTGGAACCAGTTGCCAAGGCTCAAGACAAAGAGTGACACAGATTGAAACCAGCGCCGTATACTCATCATTCTATTTAGGCGGCTGTGGACGCACAGCCGCAAATTCCTTTTAAATTCACGTAGGGCACGGCGGTGATCCCGTTCGAGGAACCGTCCGGTCGTAATTGGAAAAATAAGTTCCATTATCCGTTAGAATCACACCGCCGAAAGTGGCTTCCACGACCATTTGAAAATCGGATATCCATTCTCGTTCAGGAGTAGGTATTTTTTGGGGTGGAATATCCACCGGGGCAAAACCATCCTGTCCGGGAATGTCTGGTGGAGGGGGGATGAAATCCGGGGTTTTGAGAGTCATGAAGTGGACTTCATAGGAGACATATAAACCACCGTATCCGATCAGGATCAGAGAAATCACGGCGGTAATCGCCGCCATCCCGATTCTTTGGTAGAACTGCTTCACGTCTCAAGACTCTCCTTCGAATCCTCTTTTCAGTCAGTTTAGCCACGCTCTTGCATGGCGGGAAGGCTATCACTGGCCACGTCTTACTGAATATAACGTATAGACATTGATTTTCGTTTACTTATGTTTCTGGCTTTCAAGGATATAGAAGGTTTTGCAGCAGTAAAGATCGGCGTTTTGAGGATAATTCACTCCATTCGATTGTTAACTATACCAGGGGCGGGTTCTTTTAACGTTGTTCAAAGCATTAATGGCGATTTTTGTATCTTCGGCGATTTCGAAATCGAACATTCCAACGAGAATATGATCCGCGCCGTTATCAAAAGCGTATTGAAACGCTTCTTTTGGCGGGATGGCGCCGGCGGCCATGATTTTAAACGCGATCCAAGGTTTTTTTACACGGCTCATGACTTCGATCGTCTCTTTTGGATCGGCGCACCAATAGCCGGGGAATTCCTGGTATGGCTTCTTGATCTCTTCGGGTTTCGGCGCGGTGGGGTAGTTGTGATTGTGGAAGGTTTTGATATAGAAATCCGCGTCAACATTGTTTTTCTCACATTGTTTAATTGCTTCCAGATCATGCGCTCCTACACCGGACAGCGCGCCGCATTCCTTGGCGATTTCGACTGCGCGGCCAAGTAAGTCAATTCTCTTATTCGTGGTGAGTTGATCGCCCCGCACACCCCATAGATAGACCGCGTCGACGCCGATGTCGACGATCTGTTTAACGTGTTCGCTATACGCTTCCATTTTGTCATCAATTTCGGCGGTGGGGCAGACGATCCATTTGATTTTCCCACCCTGATTGCGGTAATTTTGGATGACGTTCATGGACCAAGGGTGAGTATGGATCGAGAGGGTGTCGATCCCATGTTCCTCGGCGAGAGCGAGGGTTTCGTGTATTTTTTCCTCTGTGTTGTAATGCGCCGCGAGATTGTAGACGTATTTCAGGTCGCGGCTGTGCGTGTAGTGAGTCAAAAGATTGCCGCCCAACAACATGCGGCTGATTGGAAGATCGCCGATTTTGCCTTTGGGAAGCGTATCTGATTTTGGGTTCGGACTACTGGCCGCGCCCGCTTTCATGGCTAAGGCGCCTGTTGTGGATGTGATTATCGATTGTTGGATAAACTTTCTTCGATTCAATTCCGGCGGCATATTCGATCCCCTTTGTGTCAGTATTTTTCACCGATGGCACGCAAAGAAAACAGTAGTTTTTGTCTGAATCTGGATGGACAGGATCTTTTGGATAAACAGGATAAGTCATACGTTATATCCTGAGCATCCTGTTCATCCAGGATATCCTGATTCAGACAAAAGAGAAAACGTTGTACAACTCATCTCATATGAATCGATTGAGACATTTGCGTATCATCAGTCATTCACTTTGTTTGTATATCGTAGACGGTTTGGATGAATTCGGCTATATCGGTTGGATGTTTTTTTGTAGGATTCCAATTGAATCTCCAGAAATCCCCAGGGTTGAAACCCTGGGCTACTGTATTTTGTCCCGGAGGGACATTAGAAAATAGGATTTTAATCCTGGGTATTTACTTCCGTGCCTTCCGGAAGCGTTCTTTGTTTTCTTTGGTCATCTTCTCGGTCGCGTATTGGTAGATTTTGCGGGGGGCGGAGTCTTTCCATTTGAGGAGAAACGCTTCGACCGGTTCAGGTTGGAGTTTCCACGCTTCCCGAAGGAACCAGCCCAGGCCCTGTTGGACGAATTTCTCTTCATCCAACATGATAGGTTCAATGAATTTTAGGAGCGGTTTGAAGTTTTTTTCCGTTTTTAGCAGGGCGAGCATGGAGACCGGAATCGCCCGCCGTTTCCATTTGGAGGGTGAATCGCGCCAGGGCGCCATCTCTTTCAGTTCAATGATTTTGTTATTAAAGATAGACGTGAGCAGATCGCCGCTGAGCACGTCCACATGAGCCCAATTGCGCGCCCCCGTCTCCAACCATGTTCCCAAGCGATGAAACGTATCGGGGGTAAATTGATCCTTAAACGGCCGCAGGAACATGACGGCGAACATGAATTCCTCATACTTCCCGCTTTGGATAAGAACATCACCTACCCGCAGGGAGCCATCCAATCCGAGTTCATCTTTGTATTGATCGATGACTACTTTCTCCTGTTCCCGCATCTGTTCCTTGCCAACCCCGTAGGCGTCGTAGCCTTCGGTAAAGAACTTTTCATACTTCTTGGCTTGCTTTTCATCCGCATGATCAGCGCAAAAAGCCCGGATTTCGTCTGCGATGGATTGGATTTTCTTTTTGGTAACCATTGGTATAACTTAATCCTCACTCCCCAGAACGTTTCTTGGCGCGCTTTTCTTCTATCAATTTCGTACGCGCTTCCAATGCGGCGGCTTCTTCATTGCGATTTAGTTTCCTCAGTAAACCAGCGTAGTTTTTTAGGGCAATGGCGGTGTCGGGATGGTCAGGTCCCAGTGCTTTCTCATAAATTCTCAAGGTATGTTTGTAGAGCGATTCCGATTCCTTGTATTTCTTTTGGTTAAAGTGCAGATAGGCTTGACAATGTAGAGTGATACCAGTATCAGGATGGTCCGATCCGAGCGTTTTCTCTTTAATATCTAACGCCCGTTGGTAGAGCGGCTCCGCCTCCTCGTATCTCCCTTGGTAATTGTAAAGCAGCGCCAGGTTGTTCAGGCTCGTGGCGACATCGGGATGGTCCGGCCCCAGCGCTTTCTCCCTGATTACCAACGAGCGCTGGTAGAGCGGCTCCGCCTCCTCGTATCTCCCTTGGTTATCGTAAAGTACCGCCAGGTTGTTCAGGCTCTGTGCGACATCGGGATGGTCCGGCCCCAGCGCTTTCTCCCTGATTTCCAACGAGCGCTGGTAGAGCGGCTCCGCCTCCTCGTATCTCCCTTGGTTATCGTAAAGTAACGCCAGGTTGTTCAGGCTCGTGGCGACATAGGGATGGTCCGGCCCCAGCGTTTTCTCAACAATCGCAAACGAGCGCTGGTAGAGCGGCTCCGCCTCCTCGTATCTCCCTTGGGCACGATACAAATTCGCCAGGTTGTTCAGGCTCGTGGCGACATAGGGATGGTCCGGCCCCAGCGCTTTCTCATAAATATCTAACGCCCGCTGGTAGAGCGGCTCCGCCTCATCGTATCTCCCTTGGTTATCGTAAAGTAACGCCAGGTTGTTCAGGCTCGTGGCGACATAGGGATGGTCCGGCCCCAGCGCTTTCTCCCTGATTACCAACGAGCGCAGGTAGAGCGATTCCGCCTCCTCGTATCTCCCTTGGGCACGATAAAGTTCCGCCAGGTTGTTCAGGCTCGTGGCGACATCGGGATGGTCCGGCCCCAGCGTCTTCGCATCAATTTCCATTACACGCAAGTAGAGCGGCTCCGCCTCCTCGTATCTCCCTTGGGCACGATAAAGTTCCGCCAGGTTGTTCCGGACTATGGCGACATCGGGATGGTCTGGTCCCAACGCTTTCTCATCAATAATTAACGCACGTTGATAGAGCGGCTTCGCCTCCTCGTAACGGGCGCGTTGCTTTAAATAAAAAGCCGTCTGGTTGAGGAGACGACCAGCTTCATCCGATTCTATAGTCCATTCATCGATCAGTGTGTAAGCCACTTGCGCGTGGGAGAGCAGGCGGTCACATTGATTCCAATTCTCAAATTCGATATAGGGAAAGGCTTCATTGACTGTATTCACAGCGCGTTTGGCCCATTGGCGCTGTTCATCTTTATTCAGGCTGTTCTTCAGCACTTCCTGGACTAGGCGGTGGATGGAGCAGGTCTTTGAATTCATGTCTTTGGATATCAGTGAAAAGCGCGTAAGCGGTTCCAGCAAATCAGAGAGCGCCAATGGATCGTTTTCGATATTCGCAAGGGCTTTTGAAATGTTCGGTCCCATTTCCTCTCGGCCCTCAATAAACAATTCGAAAGGAATGTCATCTGGACTGACGAAGGCGCAGAACGAAAGTAAATCCGCGGACGCGGTGAATTTTTTTTTAATTTCGTTAAAATTAATCCTCCAAGTTGTGGCGACTGTCTTAGTATATTTTCCAGTATCCGGTTTCGATTTTTCCAACGTTATTAGATGTTCATTTTGATACGCTGTAAGATAATCCTTAAATAAGACCTCATTTTTAGAAATATAAGCGCCCGCCTGTTCTAACGCCAATGGAAGATACCCCAATTCCTCCGCGAGTCTTTTGGCTCTTTCCACCTCACTTGGCTCGTTTATTTCACGGTTAGTCCGCGTAAAAAGTAAATCGACCGCTTCCATCTCCGGCATTTCTTCCATTTTATAACGCTTGGCAATATGCAGTTTGGCAAAGTTTGATTCACGGGATGTGATTAGAATAGAACCGTTTTCTCCGTGTGGGAGAAAAGATTCAAGCAATTCCGGTTTATCCGCATTGTCGAAGATCAAGAGCCAATTCTCGTGATCCTCCATCCAATTTATCACACCTTTCACAATGACCGATTGATCTTGCTGATCTTTTACTGGTAGATTCAAGAGAGTGGCGATCTCTCCAAAACTGGTGAGAATATCCGCCTTTTTTTCCGACGCGATCCACAAGATATGCTCATATTCTTTTTTATACCTATAGGCGTACTCGACAGCGGTCTGTGTTTTCCCAATTCCCCCTAGGCCGTAAATCGCCTGTTGAGACAACGCTGCTGAGTGCTTTTCCTTCAGGGCCGCATGAAGGTCTTCTATGAGTGATTCTCGGCCGGTGAAGAATGGGTTGCGCTGGAATGGGATGTTACATATGTGCTTAGGCTTAGATTTTTGGCGATCTGGAGTTCCCACTTCTTTTTTAATGGTATTTATGATTTTTTCAGCGACTTTCTCAATTCCATCGTTAGTATTCACCGCCAAACGATCTGCGAGGATTGGATATTCTTTTAAGAGTTCTGCCTTTTTTAGGTTATGCCACACTGGAAGGATTACTTTTTGACCGCCTTCTTCTCGCGCAAAAAGCCCATTTAATTCCTGTACTGTCCAATGTTTCGGGGGATAATTCGGACTTAGAATTACTACACCGAAACGGCTGTTTGCTAGACCTTCTTCGATCTTTTGATGCAAACTGTCTCCGAGTGTTAATTCAAAATTATCAAACCACACTCGCAGGCCCGCTTCACTCAGTAGATCATAGAGCGGAATAGCGACCGCATCCTTATCCTCGCTCGCATGGCTTATGAAGACGTCCCATTCTTTCACGAATACGTACCTCGGGTTGATGGTATCCAACGTATAATGTGATGATTTTTTGATCGTATCACATCATTGTGGAAAAGCCTACGGCGCCAATGCAAAAAACAGCATTGTTTGGAATTAGAGATACTTTTTTCGGATATGTGAATTTTGAATGTTGTGAGAGGGAATTAAGAAGAAAATGGAGCAGGAGACGGGATTTGAACCCGCGACCTTCTCGTTGGCAACGAGAAGCTCTACCACTGAGCTACTCCTGCTTTTTTCGGATTGCTGTCAACCGATTTTAAAATCATAGAGCTTTCCTATTTCCATGTCAAGGCGCCATTGCGGGAGATAACGGAAAAATTAGGAAACGTTTAAGATTGTGTGTTTCTGATTTTTCATATAAACTATCCTGATTTGAGATCACAACCTGCAAATGAAAATGAGTCGCGGATGAGTTTGCGAATGAGAGAGTTCTGGAGACTCATTTTCATATAAATTGAGCTGTTTTAAATACTTTAATTGAATGTAAGGGGAGATGATGAAGAGAATGAGATCGGGTTTTACACTAATCGAATTATTGATCGTTGTCGCCATTATTGGAATTTTGGCCGCCATCGCCGTTCCTAACTTTTTGAACGCGCAGATGCGGGCGAAACAGGCGCGGGCGCTGGCGGATATGCGGGCAGTGTCGACCGCGATCCAAGAGCTTCGCCTGGATCGCGGTGTGTTATTGATCGATTATTGGGACGATGACACAACGGAAGGACAGAAGAGGCTGGCGGAGGTTTTTAATGGCGTCGGTGGAGTGGCGGATGTTCGTGGAGGCACGGCGGGACTCTTTGCGCCTTTGACCACTCCGGTGGCGTATATGTCTTCAATCCCCGTCGATCCATTTTTTGGACCGCATTTGGGGGATGACGCTCAGAGTAATCTGATCGCTGCGGATATTATTCCCCCGTACGCTTATATGTACGCGGACGAGGATCCCGGCATTCCCGGTTTGGATTATGGGCTCTATTTCTTTGCGCCCGGCAATGCGCTGGCGCAAAAGGTTGGTGTCGAACCTTTGCGGAACGGCGGTTTTGTCCTAATCGGCGCCGGACCGGACGCGCGGCGGGGCACGTATAATGAACCGAGCGCCAACGATTATCCGATGGGCTTTCCCTATAATTCCAGCAATGGATTGTCGAGTTTCGGCGATGTGGTGATTCGCAATTGATTGCGTCAGCCATCTTGATGAAATCGATTTAGGAAGTACAATATTTTTCTGTTTTGACACGAGTAATCTGTCGGGGCGTAGCGCAGCCTGGTAGCGCGCCTGCTTCGGGAGTAGGAAGTCGTTGGTTCGAATCCAATCGCCCCGACCATTGATAGAACACTTAAAAAATCCTGAATCTTCAGGATTTTTTTATATCTCCACCCCGAAGATTTATCTTACTGTACCATCGAGAAAACCTTATTTCAATGCGCTTATTCTCTGAGAGAAATGTGTGAATGTGGATGAATTTTTTTTTATTCTTGACAAAGTTCTAAAATTATCTTTATATTAATTACTCATCAATACTTTGCGTGGATATTTGAGTTTACGTAAACTATTGGTTTTATTAGGGGGCTATGACGTAGAGCTGTTTTAATTTCCAAATATAAAAAACGATTGTAGTACCATTCTTATATGCTGGAGGTTTGTGCAATATGAAGAAAGTATTTTTGATTGGTTTGTGCGCATTATGCTTTTTCCCCATGATGGGGAATTGCCAAGACGAACCGATGGACGGACTCAAGATTTGGACCACATCTTGGGATAATTACTCGGGCGATACGGGATACGACATCTTAGAATGGACGTATAACGCCTCGGAAGTGTATTGGACCTATGAATATCAATACCTTCAACCTCCGGAAGTCTCCGATGAGAGTTATTCGGGAAATATCTATGACATGGGCATGGATATGATCTATCTGAACGGTCAGGAGCGATTCAGCGCGATCTTGACTGTTTCCATGGGGGCGAGTCACTTCCCCAGCGAAGGCACCGAATTCCAGCACCGCATGCTTTCGGAAGCGGGGGAATGGGAACTCGTTCAAGATCCTCTGTTTACGACACCGGCGGATGTCAGCCCATTGGGTGTAGATATTTACTATGATGGTTCGGAACTTCACATCGCTTGGGTAGAGGATAACGACGCGGCGGGCCCAAACAGTATGATGTGTGATGTAAAAGATCAGGTTTTTTCAGTCAGTGATGAAGGAATTCTAACTCCTGTGGGTGAGCCGGTTGTGGTCTTTTCCCGCGAGTTGGATTGGAGTGGGGAATATCCGAATAACGGTGGTCTAACCGGATTGACATCTTGTGATTACGACGCGGATGGGGACATCGATCTCATCATTGGTGAAATGTACTATGGATCGAGTCCTTCCAACACAGCGCTTCTTTTGATTGAACGGCTTTCCGCTGATGAATGGTCAGATACATTGCAGGAACTTTGGGCGGCGGCGCCGGGAAAAGGTTCCGAAGGTGTCTGCTATTGTGATATTGATGGAGACGAAAATCTCGACTTGATTAATACCACTGGTTGGACCGGTCCCTGGAACTCGATTTTCTGGTTTGAGAAAATCGGCGATACACTGGAACAGAGATATGCTATTCTTGAAACTTCAGTCGAAGGGGAAGGGATGGATTTTTTACCGGGTCATATTTTTGGACTCCACGCCCAAGGACCTGTAATTACAGGTATTACAGATTGGTCACTGTTCTAATTTGCTAACACATTGCAGTATGATTAGTTTGTTGAGTCTGGTTTGTTACTAGATAACTAATATATCGTAAGGATTGTTCTTCGTTCAGCTTTCTATCCCGTTTCTTTCCTAAATTACCCTAAAAAAAACTCTAGTCCTCCCAACTCCCTGATCTTATTGTATAGTATTCAGCATTAAAGATTCGGACTTTTTATCTATAATTATAATATGGATTGATTCTCTTTATGATTAGATTCTTTCAAGGTCAATATGCAAATTTATCTCTCAGAATTTCTCCGCGCCTTGAAAGAATTTGTAGAAACTAAATTCAAATATATTTGGCTAGGAGTTTTATGAATGACGGATAGAAAATCGGCTCATGATCCTTCTTCATTTGAATATCCCAAAATACGCATGGTTGAAACATATCCGATCGAACAAAATGGCCAGCAATCGGTTTGTTTGCGGGATCCACTCCATATCGCTCCGAACATGCTGGCGCTGCCGATTCCTGTTTTTTTTATTGCCTCTTTATTTGATGGGAATCATTCGTTGCGTAACATTCAAGAAGAGTGTAAGCTGCAGTTAAAACAATTGATCCCAATCTCGAAGATTGAAGAGATTGTCCGGCAACTGGACGCGGAGCTGTATCTTGAATCCGAGACGTTCCGGTTGGCGGTTAAAAAGATCGAACAGGCGTATCATGACGCGCCGTTTCGAGCTCCCTCTCACGCGGGGACGGCGTATCATGAGGACGCTGGCGCTTTGAATCAGGAATTAAGCGGTTATTTTGAAGCCATCCAGGAGGACACATTAGAGGAATCACTTCCGGAGAATGGTCATGTGTCTGTTCTTGTCGCGCCTCATATCGATCTGCGGCGGGGAGGCCCCTGTTTCGCTTATGCCTATAGGGAAATCGCCAAACGGCCGCCTGCGGATCTGTACATCGTTCTGGGTACAGGGCATCAAATGCGGAAAGGATTGATTTCCCTTACACGTAAATCGTATGATTCCCCCTTAGGGCCGATCGAAACGGATACAGAATTTGTGGAACGATTGAGTGGAAAGATCCCTGTTGATGGTTTCGAAGAAGAACTCCTGCACCGGGACGAGCATTCGATCGAGTTTCAGGTATTATTTCTTCGCTATATTTTAGGAGATCAATGGAAGGGAAAAATGGTTCCCATACTGACGGGATCATTGCATACCTGCATACAGGATGGTATGTCTCCCCGAAGCGATCGCTTTTGGGCGGAGACGCTTGACGCGCTGCGCGAATCGATCGAAGCATATCCAGGAATGGTTACAGTCATCGCAGGGGCGGATATGAGCCATGTTGGGCAGCGATTCGGGCATCCACGTGGAATTCCCCCAACAGAATTAGAACGAGTGGAGCGAGAGGATCAAGATACGCTGAACGCGATGATCAGTGGGAACGCGGAAACCTTTTTCCGCAGTGTGGAAGCGGTGAAAGATAAGAATAATATCTGTGGTTTGGCGCCGATCTATATGGCGTTGGATGTGATGCGTCCTTCACCGGGATACGTTCTCCAATATGACCGGGTGATTGAGAAGGAAACCGAATCGGTGGTTTCTTTCGCCAGTGTCTCATTTTATAAAGAATAATCGGATTATTCCACCATAGTTGAACCTGTGACCGAATACCGCCAATCCGTATCTGCTATGATGGTAATACGCCTGATGTTAACGTTTCAATAGTTGGTTTGATTTAAGCCGCTTGAACGATCGCTTCCCGTGTGTCATTGATCATTTTTTTGAAGTCATAAACAACCACGCCGAAAAATTTCTGACCAGGAGAGCGGACGAGGGAGATGGCGTCTTTCTCGCCATCCACAAGGGCAAACATATCTTGCCCATCTGTGACAAAAAACAACTCATGATCCAGTGGTTTTTCGATTGAGCGGGGCATATTCTTTCGCAAGTAGGTAAGGCCTTTTCGTACTTTCTGCATGCTGAGCCCTTGTTTACGCAGTTGTAAAAACCAGCGCAGCATGACGAGATCTGAAAAGGAGTAGAGTTTATGTTTCCCGCATCCTTGCGCGGGGCGGACACTCGCTTTGATAAGACCGGTTTTTTCGTAGTAATGAAGCCGAACCGGATCGATACGAATGTCGTCCAAACGTTGAATTAACTCAATGACTTCTCCCGATTGAAATGCTGACTTAATGGGTCTTACGTTCGAATCTTTCATATTAGCCTCTCTTACGCGCCGTTCATCAATTTCATTTCATAGAATTCGCAACTTGTGAAATCTATATAGGTTACAGCGACCCCTCAAAAAGCAAAACAATCAGTAGTCTTTTTTCCTCCATACACTTCTAGTTGAAATTTCCCAGCTTCCACGGTTGCAGTCCAAAAGGGATGAAGGAATCCATCCAAATTACATTATGTGTATCATAGCATGATTTCGCAATTAAAGAAACAAGAATGAGAAAAAAAACGCACCTCCAGAATAAATTCTAGAGATGCCCTCAAACAGAAAAGAGAGAAGACCATCCCTATACACGAATGATTCTTTCTCATCCACGTTGAAACGAATCAATCACTTCAATGGAGAAGAAAGAGCCAATCCGGCCAGGAAATCTTCTAGATCATCCTCACTAGGAGAGGATAAAAACTACATGAAAATCCATCATGATCGAGATCACGACTGCAAATGAAAATGAGTTATAAGAGAAATCCCGAATGAGCGTTTCTCGGAAACTCATTTTCATATAAACCAGCATGATTGAGATCACAACCTGCAAATGAAAATGAGTCGTGAAAGAGTTTACGAATGCGATAGTTCTGAAGACTCATTTTCATATAAAAGAAGAATATAATCGGCTATTATTTCTTCTTAGCAGTTTTTTTCTTCGCTGCCGTCTTCTTTATTGAAGTTTTTTTAGCAGCGGTTTTCTTCGCAGCTGATTTTTTAGCCGTAGTTTTCTTCGCAGCGGCGTTTTTGGTGGCCGTTTTCTTTACCGTCGCTTTCTTAACGGCGGCTTTTTTTGTGGTGGTCTTCTTGGCCGTGGTTTCTTTCGCTACCGTTTTTTTGGCGGAAGTCTTTTTTACCGCCGCTTTTTTAGTAGTGGCTTTCTTTGTTCCAGACTTTGTTGCTGTGGATGTCTTGCACGTCGACCGTACCATCGATTCATGCTCCTTCTTTTGTTTCTATCCCCTTTTTCAGTGAACAGGGAACAGTCATAATAGGATTATTCCGACAACAATTATCTAAGTTATATTATATTTACTATTACTTTGTCAAGCGAAAAATTCCACTTTAGCGAAAAAATTTTGTTATTTTATTCATTCTATTAATGGTATAAGCGGGTGAAACGGATCGAAAAACATTAAATTTTCGATTTATGTATCTTGTTTTTCTAGACTTATAGATAGGCTTTTATCGCATATGAAAAAAAGGCGTTTTTTTTCAACTTTTTTTTTATTAATTGGTTTTCATTTCATTTCATTCTTTTTTTTCTTTGTTTCCAAGGGGTATTATGAACCAAGACATGATTGGATTCAATCAATCGCCCGATTGAGCTATCATACGCCGTTGATCGTGCCTTTTTTCATTGTCTGCGCCGTAATCCTAGTCACGTCGATTTCAATTCGTCCATTCTATACTCATTCAATCCTTTCCAAAGCCGGGTGGGCGCAAACTGGATTCGTTCTGTTCTTATTTATTCTATCCTTTGTTCCATTGGGGAATTGGATCAAGCATCATTCCTTCTTTTTTGAAAATTGGATGTGGTATTGTCTGTTTTGGATTTTAGGATTGGCGTTGACCATTACGTTTTGTTCATTCGTGGTGTTGTTTTATCCTCGCGTTTTCGAATGGGCCGGCCGTTGTTTTAATCGAATCACCCAGTTTTTCTTCTATCCTCAATACAATCCTTGGGATAAGGTTTTTATATCTTGTGTATCCTTGACGGTTTTTCTAATATCCACTGGTATCAGTTTGTCTGTGATGGGAGGAATTCCACATGTACAAGACAGCGTTGCGCAGTTGTTCCAAGCGAAGATATTCTCTCACGGCCGTCTCGCTTTTCCGGCTCCTGAAGATCCCAAATTCTTTGAACGCATTTACGTTGTCGTAATGGATGGACGCTGGTATACAATCTATCCTCCTGGTCATGCAATAGTATTGGCTCTTGGCGTATTAGCCGGCGCTCCATACCTCGTGAATCCCTTCATTGCCGCTTTGTTTATTCCACTCTTTTATTACTTCGTCCGAACTTGTTTTTACGGTGTGTACGGCGCGCGTCTGTGTGCTGTTCCTGGGCGTTGTCTCCCTTCTATATTTTCATGGCATCGGGATTTATGAATCATGTCACCTCGTTGTTTTTTCTCTTTCTTTTTCTGCTTTTTGGAATGAAGGCCGGGAACATTCATGAATCAAGGCGATATTGGATTCCTGTTTTTTTTGCGGGATTCTTTTTTGGATTCGCATTTCTAACGCGGCCGTTGACAGCGCTGGCGTTTCTTCTTTCGGGCGCGTTTTGGATTGGCTTTGGGAAGGGAATCAATCATCAAAAATTAGTGGCGTTTGTTTTTCTCTTTCTATTGGGGACACTTCCTTTCGCGGTTTTTTATCTGGTGTATAACGCGGAAACAACTGGAGCGCCATTTTTGACGGGATATGTCCATTATTTTGGAGGAAATCCATTGGGATTTGGTCACCGGCCCTGGGGGCGGAGCCTCTGGGCCCGAAAATCCCGAATGAAGTTCATCATACACCATTGCGTGGTATTGCGAATTCGATCTGCAATTTGAACGCGCTCAATTATTATTTATTTGGTTGGCCGGTTCCCTCTCTTTTGACCGCCTTTTCGCTTTTTCTTCCGGGAATGCGCCGGGTGCGGGAGGATTGGTTCTGTGTAGGTTCAATCGTGTCACTGATTTTCGTATACTTTTTCTATTTTTTCCAAGATTATTGCTATGGTCCCCGATTTCTGTTTGAGGCGGCTCCGTTCGCTGTTATTCTAACGGTTCGTGGGATTGAAGAAATAATTTGTCTGTTGAAACGGGTTGAATCATTTACAATTGTCAGCGCGCGGGGGAATGGTTTTGAGTTTGATCTTGTTCTTTTTCATATGCGCTTTTTCTACTGCATGGATCGAACGGTTCACCTGAGATGGGGGATTCGTATTGGGGGACACGAGATGAACTCGCCACGATGGTAAAATCCGAGATTCCGGAAGAGAACGCCGTTATTTTCGTTGAAGATGGGGATGATTATCCGCCCCTGTTTTCTTATCTCGATCCCGCCCTCGACCGGGGATGGATCGTCGCGCATGATTATGGGAAAGAAGAGAATGCAAAACTACTTCAGCATTATCCTGAATGGCCTGTCTATTATCTGCGTCTAAAGGATTCGGATGGGCCGTATGGCTTTGAGAGTGTTTTGGAACGCGAAGAGTGATAGATCCACGCGCACTGCGAATGCATATTTATCAATGAAAGAAAGAGACTGTTTGACATGGCGAAATTTATGGTTGAAGGTGGACATCCCATACAGGGAGTGATTACTCCATCAGGAAATAAAAACGAAGCGCTTCCGATCTTGGCCGCTTCGCTATTAACGAGCGAGCCTGTTCGTCTTTCCAACGTGCCAGGAATCGGGGATGTTAAGGACGATGCTTCATCTGCTTGAATTATGCGGCGCGTCGGTCCACCGCGCGAATAATCATGAAGTGTCAATTCATGCGGATCGAATTCAATCCAATGCGCTGCCCAAAGAGCAATGCCGAAAAATCCGGGCTTCCGTCGTGCTCATGGCTCCGTTGTTGAATCGTTGTGGAGAAGTGAAGATCCCTTTTCCGGGGGGAGACCGTATTGGCCGAAGGCGGGTTGATACGCATCTGCTTGGGTTAAGCGCATTGGGAGCCGTCTGTGAAGTGGTTGATGGTTGCTATCATGTGAGCTGCAAGGGACGGCTTAGAGGCGCCGATATTCTGCTCGATGAAGCCAGCGTAACGGCGACTGAAAACCTAGTCATGGCGGCGGTGTTGGCGGATGGAAAAACGATCTTACGCAACGCCGCTTCGGAACCGCACGTGCAACAGCTCTGCCGTTTTTTGAATGGATTAGGCGCGGGGATTTCCGGCATTGGTTCCAACGTTTTAACCATCGATGGTGTGGAAAAGTTGCAGGGAGGGGAACACCGGATCGCGCCGGATTATCTAGAAGTGGGCAGTTTTATTTGCGCGGCGGCGGTGACGAATGGTTCCCTGTTGATTCATGACGCCGCGGTTGATTCCATGCGCATGATTTTATTTCAGTTTGAGCGGCTGGGAGTCGAAGTGGAAATCCGGGGAGATGATATTTTCGTTCCCAGCAATCAACCGCTGAAAACAAAACCTGATTTAGGCGCCTCTCTGTTTAAGATCGACGACGCCCCCTGGCCTGCGTTTCCCGCGGATATGATGAGCGCCGCGACGGTCTTGGCCACACAGGCCGAAGGGACGGTGATGATTTTTGAAAAAATGTTTGAAAGCCGCCTTTTTTTTGTGGACCGTTTGATCTCGATGGGCGCCAATATAATTCTCTGCGATCCCCATCGGGCGGTTGTAGTTGGACCGACGCCTTTGCGTGGTCAGGTGATGAGCAGCCCCCGATATTCGCGCCGGCATGGCGTTGTTGATGGCGGCGATGTGCGCCAAGGGAATCAGCGAGATTCAAAATATCGAACAGATCGACCGGGGGTACGAACGGCTAGATGAGCGGCTGGCAAAACTGGGGCGCGAAGATTGCGCGTGAATCATAGTCACAAAGTATGAATAAAGAAAAATATTCCTTCATTACGTTGAAACGCGGTTAGTCATCAATGATCAATGTGTTCTTTTGGGATTTGGCAGTTTTGGATTGTCTGGTCTATCGGTTTCTTCATCGAACGCCGTCTGCGGTTATCTCTTCCTTATGGATACCGGGCGGCGCTCGCTTTTGGATTGGGTGAAACATCCGTTTCATATTTGTTGTTTTTATTCGGGCTTGCAGGGGGCCTTCGTTTTGAAATCTTAGTTCCGCTGGCGCTGCTCGTAACGTTTTTTTCTCTTCCCTTCATCGTTGAAGGAAATCCCTGTGATGGTTACAACGGCCTGGCGGTCGATTGTCCGCGCTCCCTTCACGGGTATTGTGATCTTTATTTTATTGACGATCTATTTTCTCGGCGCGTGCGTTCCGGAACGTGAGGTGGATTCGTTGTGGTATCATCTTGCGGTTCCATTGTATTACATTACGCATGGTGGTTTTATTCAATTAGTTCCTTTCAATATGCCGTCGCATTATCCGATGAATGTTCATTTTGCATTATACGTTCTCTCTTCTGATCGGTAATGATACGGTTGTCAAAGGTTTTTTTATATTGTCATTTCATCCCTTTTTTAATTCTTCTATGGTCCACTGTCAAACGGTTTGGCCGAGAGGAATGGGGGCTATTCGCTGTCGCGGTGTATTTATGTTGTTTGCACTTCCGCCTGCCTGTGATGGCCAATGTGCAGCGCGCGGTGTATTTTCATGTATTTCTTTCCTATGTTTTACTCTGGGAGGCGCTTGAAACACGCCGGTGGGATTTATTTATTCTCTCCTCCCTCTTTTGTGGGATGGCGATGGGAACGAAGTTTAATGGGCTTCTGTTTGGGTATATTCCGCAGTGGATACTGCTGGGGGGATGGATTCTCTATGATGGGAAAACGCGTCTGTTTGAAAATGGATTGAAATGGATCACGCATTCAGTAATCGCTTGGTTGATGATGAGTCCGTGGTTGATCAAGTCCTTGATTCTGACGGGCAATCCTTTTGTACCCCATGATGGGTGAAATGTTTTCCACGCGCGCTGAGTTCGTCCATGCGATGGAATCGAACGCCCACAATCATGGTTTGAATATTTTAAAATCAGATACTTTTTCGGATTTTGTTTCTCAAATTCTGACAAATCTTTCCTGGCTTCTTTACAATGTGGATTTGATCTTCTATTTAGGGCTTCTCTGTTTGGGTATTCTATTGATTTTACGGCCAGCGCCGCTGCGGCTTCCCCTCGCGTGTGGAACAATCGCTTATGGATTGTTTACAATGTTGTGGGGATCGGATATCGCGCGTTTGTTTGGCGTCAACTATGGCGTAGTTGTTTTATTGATTACGATTACGGTTGCGTATGTGTACGATCAACTTACATCCTTGTCTTTGCAACGATTCTTATATGTATTTATTATTGTAAGTTTATTTGGAACATTTTTGCAACAAAAATATATCTATCTGCGCAGTCCGAATATACAATGGTTTGGAGGGATCTATTTATCTGAACCGGCCCGGCGCGAATGGCTTTCTGAACGGAATATATTCAGCCGGGATCTATTCCATATGCGGGATTGGATTCACGAGAATCTTCCTAATGATGAGGAATTATACGGTTATCGAACGGGATATTTATTTTATTTCCAACGAAAATATATTGTCAGTGGCGCCCATTTTGGGGAACAACTCGATCGTTGGCTTGAAAAAGGCGCTTCATACACAGCCCGAACAACTCCAGCGGTTTAATGTGAAGTGGTTTCTCTTCGCTGAGACGATCTGGTCAAACAAGGCGCTCGAAGACAATAGCGCTTGGAAGAAATTTAAAGATCAGTATCTCGAAGAAACGCATCGAGAAGGCCGTCTTATATTATACCGTTTTACTGCGGATCATTTGGATTGAATTCATAGGCCCCGATATCCCAAACGGGAATTCCATCTCGATCGCCGTCTAATGGAAGTAAATCTTGGTATGGATGTGATCCATCTCCCGCATCGATCAAAGGTGAGTTCGGCAGTAGTTGGAATAGGCCATTTTGTGGATCGGCGAGAAGCAGATCATCTGTATCTGATATGTTGGGCGCTTTATAACTTTGATTTTTTCCGAGCACATTCGGTCCTTCTAGAATTGGGGCTGTGGTAAATTCCTCTTCATGATTCCAAGAGAGACAGTTCGTTAAGGAGATTTTGGATCCTTCTGTATCGTGATCAACGGCGATTGTATATCGGGGCGTTGTATTGTAAAGCGTGCAATTTACGAGTTTAGAATAACCATCATTCCGGCAGCAGACTTCGGCTCCCATGCTTGCATAGTTATTATATAAAGTACAAAAATTAAAGTTGACATATCCATTTTCCCGCGCATAGGCGCCACCACCTGAACTATACCATTCATTACATTGATTTCCCGCTAAAACGCAGCGTAGTAACTTGAGATTTGATTGCTTAGAACAAAAAATTCCAGCGCCTTTTCCCGATGGATTAAAAATAAGATTATTGGAAATTTGGGTATCTTTAATAAACGCTTGAGAGCGTTGATAGACTAACATTCCACCGCCTTGATCCACTGCGGCATTCGAGTGTATTACGCAGGAATCAATATGGATATTATTGGATTCGTTGATAGAGATCCCACCCGCTGTGTTACTAGAAACATTGTTATGAATATGACAATCGCGCAACTCCGCTTTTTGGATGCTCCCCATCGCTAGGCCTGCGCCGATGCGGGCGTAATTGTTCGTGAAATGTGAGTCCAGGATTCTGCATTCACCACCGATGAGGTATAATCCTCCTCCAATAGAATCAGACCCTGTTGATTGGTTTTTTCTGAATGTTGCAGATTCGATGAGGAGATTTGATCCACGTGTCATGAGCGCGCCTCCCCAGCGTTCCACTTGGTTCCATTCGAAAAGGCAGAATTTAAATTGAGCGGCGCTGTTCTCACAGTAGACGGAGCCGCCGTCGTTGTTGGCTCGGTTCCACCGGAACACGCACTGCGCAAAGATCGGCATGGAATCAGCGCCGCTGTAAACAGCGCCTGCGCTGTCTCCTGAATTATGATCGAATGAACATTGTTCAAAGGATGGCGCCGCATCCGTATGGATTGTCACAGCCCCTCCTTTTCCATGTGTAGTACTGTTGTATGAAAAAGTGCATTGTTTAATATTCGGCGACGCGTTTTGAATTGACATTATGGAACAAGATTTTGAGAGATTTTCTAGGAAATCGCAGTTATAAATATTGGCTTTTGAATCACTCTCAATTCGTACTATTGGTTCATATAAACCATTGTTCTTAATAAAACGGCAATTTCTAATTAGGGGTGAAGAATGATGGCATAGTAAGGCCGTGGCGCTTGATTGTGTGATAACCAATCCATCGATGATCACTGCGCCACTCACGGAAAGAATCGTATCCGATTGTTGGTTTCCATCGATTATAGTTGCGTATTGTATCCAATCCCGTTCATTCGCGTTCGCTCCGAAACCATGAAATCCACCCAGAAGAATGATATTATTTGCTAGTTTTAAATTGGTTTCGTGATAACGGCCTTGCGCCAAAACGATTTTGGCGCCCGGTTCGGCAATGGCTAGCGCTTGTTGAATTGTGGAAAAAGAATGCTCCCAACTCTCGCCGGTTTGAATTCTTGTTGACTGTTGTGGATTTACATAGATTGTTTTGGATTGAATTGGAAAAGTGAATACCCATAGTATAGGGATAAGAAAAAAATAGTATAATTTTTTGATCGAGCAAATGGTTGACATTGGAATTATTGTAAAGAAATAGGGTCGTATTCAATCGCGCCGATATCCCATACGGCTATACCGTCTTTATCACCATCGATAGGACTTTTCGCAGCATGGGGAAGTGTTCCCTCACCCGCGTCGATTAATGGAGAATGTGGTTGTAGCCTAAAATCTCCATGATCTGGATCCATGAAGCCAAATGAGGCGCTATTGAGAATAGTCGAACTCGAATTGGCGCCAATTACGCTATTCATGATTGATGGAAATGTCTGCAACGATTCGATATTATGATTCCAGGATATTGAATTTTCAAGTGAAGCGTTGGAAGGAACTTGAATTGGACTGTATTCAGTGGCTCTTTCTGTGCAGTCAATACCGATAGTGAAATAACGATTGGTTCCATATAAAACGCAGTTTCTTATATGTACGGACGATTGACTGCGAGAGCCGATTTCCGTCCCTATGTGGGAATAATTATGCGCCAAGATTGAATGATCGAAGCGAGCGTTTGATTGATCTCGAATGAAGACTCCGCCTCCAATACTAAACCAGGGATTCATCTGATTTCCTGTGATGGTTGAGGCGTAAATAAAAAGGGATGAATGATCGAGGATCATGATTCCTCCACCGCCTCTTGAACCAAAAAAAACGGTATTGTTTTGTACTTTACAAGTGTTAATTTGAACAGCGCTGTTATTTGTGATATAAATCCCACCACCGCCTTCATACGAAGAGTTGTTATGTATAGTGCAATTATCAAAAATGACATTCGTAGAATTCTCAATGGTTGCGCCACCTCCATTAATCAAGGCCGCGTTTTCTCTCACCACGCAGTTTTTTACCATTGCCTTCTTTGTATTGAACAGGCTGATTCCACCAGCGACATGCGCGTGATTTTTTTGGAAAACTGTATTAATGATTTCTGTTTCGCCCAGTGTGCAATCTATGGCGCCGCCAACATTTTGATCTCCTATAAGGCAGTTTTTTGAGAATATAGAATCATGAATGCTTGTAAAACAGTTCATTGTAGACAACGCTCCTCCCATATTCGAGGAAGTATTATACATAAAAGAACATTGATTAATCTTTATCGTTGAATCATGGCCGAAAATCGCTCCACCTCGGTTGGATGAGCGATTCCATGAAAATTGACATTGATTGCAAGTCAGATTTGAGTGTTCACCGGCAAAAATTCCACCACCTGAATTTCTTATTAAAAAGCATTGTTCAAAGATGGGAGACGATTGTTTTCTTGAAAGAATACATGCTTTGGCTATATCATGTTGAGTTGAATTGGAATCATTATTGGTAAACGTACAATTCCGGATTAGAGGAGAAGATGAAAACATACATAAAGCCGATCCAGAAGGGGCAAAGTTGTTTAAGAAAATACAATTTTCGATTATTGTTTGATTCGAATTCATTAATAATATACCAGCGCCGTTTTCACTGGTGTTATCTTGAATCACACAATTGATTATCATTGGAGATGTTCCATTGCATAGAATGGCAGGATAAGAATTATCTGATAAGGTGAATCCATCGATTTGAGCGCCATCGGCGCCGTTGATTAGAGGATTGGACTGAGTTTTAACGCCGGAAATACGTGTAACATTTTTTTTCCAGTCACGTTCGATCGATTTGGATTCCCTGCCTGAAAAACCACCAAGCAGTCGAATGTGGTTTTTCAGTTTTAGATTGGTTTCCTGGTATGTTCCCTGTGCGATCCATATTTCATCACCGGCTTTTGCCGTCTCAATTGCTATTCGAATCGTAGTAAAGGCAGTAGACCATGAATTTCCTTCAATTCGATTAGTAGAATTATTAGATTTAACAAAAATAATGCTGGCATCGCTTGTAGAGACTAGGCTGATACATATGATATAAGTTAACAATATCGTTATAATCATTTTTTTCTATTATCGTTTTAAAATGTATTGTTATGTAAAGAAATAATAAAATAAGTATAAAAAAGTTCTTTTCTTAGATCGTTAGGATTTGACTATATAACGAATACAATTGATTAAACGGTTTCAGTATCACTATATTTTCTCTATAATAGTAGGATGATAGATAATTAATGCAAGACATAGTTTTATCCTTTTTTGTTGGTTACGTGTAAAAAAGATGAATGGTATAATATATGTGTGTTGAGTGTATTTGTTTCATTTTTTTTGTTTGCTGGATATAGATATAATAATGAATAAAAAGATAAAACAATGAATATCGATAAACATACGATTCAATCACGTTTTTGCGCTGCAATTGATAATAATGAGTCATTTCCATATTTTGTCTTCTATCATGCGTTTGCAATATTTATCATCCTTGTTTCTTGTTTCCTGCAAAATGGGATTAAAGAAAATGATGAGAGAACGCTCTATTTTTTATTTTTCGGCGCCTGTCCATTTGCTATATATTTTTTGTATGCATTCACGTATTCTCCCCGTTTTTATAATCGATCGGCCCAAACGTTTTTATTGACAATGAATGGGTGTTTATCGCTTTTTATTCTAACGTTATTCACGGTTGATGTTTTTTTTCACCCTTCAATAATGAAGGGAATAAAATTTTTTCTCAATTCATTATATATTTTATATTTTTAGCGCATTATATGTTTATTTTGAACTGCGCCGCATTAGTACTTTTCTTTAAAAAGCGTTTAATTGATACTGCCTATCATCCATTTTTGAAACGGTATGAACCCGTATCCTGTTTATCCTTATTCCAATTGTATTTTTTCTATTATTCATCAGTGGTTATCGGGATCATCTCTATGTTCTGTATATCCACTATTGGATCTATGTGATCGTGTATTTAGGTGTTTTTGCTTTGTTGATATGTTTATGTAAATACGCTCTTCCTGTCCCGCATCAAGAAATGGGATTTATCATTCTATCTCCGCTCCACTGCCACGTCGAATTCCTATTTTGGACTGGCTATCTTGCTGTGCCGTTTTTACTTTTTTTTGATACGACTCTTACATTTGATTATACTCATTATTACGCTTATATTGGACCCGCCGCGGCGGTCTGCGCCGGCCGGCCGGCGATGATTGATTCCTTTTCTCAATATGGTTTTCTTCCTTTTCAGCTCATCGCGATCTATTTCTCATTAATCGGCGCATCTTCTTTTACGGCGATGGCCATTCTCATCAACCTATTCAATATACTATACTATATATTGTTTTTATTGATTATAAGAAAAATTGTGAATAATAAGGTGATTGCTTATAGTGGAGGAATCCTTTTTTTAATTCTCTTCAATTATGGTGTATATAATATGAATATTACGCCATCCGTGTCCGGATATCGATTTCTTCCTCCACTACTTGTCCTTCTCTGCCTTTGTTATTTATCAAAAAGCAAATATAAATATTTAATTTTAACCATTGTTGTTATATTGAATTCCTTTTGGAGTTTGGAAACATTTGTTTTTTCTTTTGTTACATACGCCGCATTTCTGATTGGAGAGTACGCTTTATCACAAGACAGCGTATTTACTTTATGCAAGCGATTTCTCTACCTTGTTGCCGGTCTCATGACCTCTCATATTGTTTTTATCGTTTTATGGTTATTGTATTATGGGGAGGTTCCTCGATATGACGTGTATTTGGGATTTCTCTCCACATATAAAGATTCGGCCAATTTTTGGTATATTGAAATTGTTCCACGAGGGAATATGCGCTCACCATGGGCGATTGTGTCTTTTGCGTATTTTCTGCCTTTGGTAATATTTTTAAAAAAATATTTTTGCATGGAGAAAACATCTTCTCATACATTTATTCATATGATTTTTCCTACAGCAGTATTGGGTGTGATTGAATTCGCGTATTTTCAAGGCCGTTCAATATCCAGCATATTACTGGTTTCATCCTTTCCATTCTGTATTCTTGTACTTGCAGGAATTGACAGAATGTGGGTCTATCAGAAAAAGAAAATTATTAATGATATAGGCAGGATTATACCTTTATACATATTAACATTGTTCACAATCATATTAATTGCGGTATATTCCATCGATAATATTAAGAAATTTTACGGCGATACGTACAAACCCCTTGCTTTTTCCTTGATCCAGAATCGAGCAAATGCACTTAAAATACTGGATAATATGAGAGAATATCTTAAAACACCCAGATTTATACAATCATCATTTTCTACGGATAAGAGTCACATTGGCCCCAAGAATACATCTAGAGAAGTAAGACGATTGAAGGACGCATATGATTTGATTCATAAATGGGCGTCGAATGAACCTGAATTGCTTTTATTTATGGTCGAAGCGACTGCGCTCCATGTTACAACACAAAAACCTCATGCCTATCCAATATCGTGTAATTTAACAGATAGCATATCCGAACCGATTACAGAAAAAATACTCAATTATCCCGCGGCGATTCATGATGGAGATCTTGTTTTTACTTATGCTGACGAATACGAGTTACCCGATATAGATAAAAAAATACTAGCTGTATTAAGGAAAAATTATATATTTACTCCAATTGATAGATCGGAATATGGGATTGTAGTCTATAAACTAAATACAAACGATGGAATTACGAAAACGTTATCCAAGGTTTTAACGAATGCAAAGGTAACAATTGATGAATTAATGATATTTCAGGATATATATGAATTTTTTGCTCTGCGCGATACCAATGGGATTCTTGTACAAGATCAAAAAATTACCGCTATACGATTAATGAATACACAATTTGATAATACATCTTTACTATCAACTCTCAAGAATTTACTCTACGCAGATCTTCGCAAAAATAGGATACGAGAATTACCCAATCAAGAATTATTAGATCGGCTCAAATTCTATGATGTAAGGTATAACCAAATTATGTTGAGTGACGGAAATACAGCTCAGCAAAGGAAATTGTATAAAACAATAGACTCCATCTCTAAATTAGATAAAAGCACTCTCCAAAAACGAATAGCGTCTTATTATCCATTGCGAGGCTCAATAGAAAATCTAGTTGTTAATAACGCAAATCTATTATCGAATATAAGAAATTTAAAATACAAAAATTATAATGGAAATACTGGTTTGTACTTTGAAGGTCAACAATACTTTATTATTCAAAAGAATGATTTTAGTAATTTATATGGTCAAACAGTATCATTTTGGATAATCATCGATTTAAATCCATTACAAACGAATCCAGATCTTTCAATATGCTTATTTTGGTCGGGAGTATTATCGAATCAAAAAGCGCCTTATATGAGTCATGGACTATTCATATCGAAATATCTACAATGGATTGTCGCCGATTCGCCACCTGGCTATTATATTCGTTCGATGAATACAGATCCCAATTGTGTAAGGACAGGTGGAGTGTATCATGTAGTATCAATGATGTCTGCAAATTTTGAATACGCAAAGTTGTATGTCAATGGAAAAAAAATTGTATCGAGATATAAGTGGGAACAACCAAAGCGTACAGATTTATCAGTCATCATTGGAGGCGCGCCACCACCATACGCCGCCCAGCCGATAAAAGGTATACTTGGTGAATTCGCTGTATGGGATCGGGAATTAACTGAAAATGAAGTGTACCAATTGTACGTTGGAAATCCATTCTTTGAATTTATAGAAAATGAATAATTTATAATCATTAAAAATTGTCAAATATAGATGATAAAATGAAAATGAAATCTAAATCACTGTTATCGTACTATCAAGAAAATCAGTTTAATCCCGTGCCGATTGATCTGGGTACTGAATCCGCTTGGAATGACCATGTAAACAAGAGAAAAAATTTATATGAACAGCATCTTTCCATACCTCTTTCCTTGCTCCGGGAGCGGGCCGTGTTGGAATTTGGCTGCTGTTCGGGTGAAAACGCGATTGTACTTGCATACAATGGAGCAAGGCTGACATTAGTTGAACCGAATGAACAAGTGCTGCCACGGTTGCAATCTTTATTTCAATCCTATGGATTCGAAAAGCAGATTGATTCGCTGCAGTCCAAAACAATTGAATCATTTACATCAAATCTGCAGTATGATATTGTCATAGCAGAAGGCTTTTTATTTACACTGCCAAATCGCGATGATTTACTTCATAAGATTATAGACTTTATGGCGATCGATGGCTTCACTATTGTCTCTTTTAACGATCGATATGGCAGTTTAATCGAATATGTGAAGCGGCTTATCTTGTGGAGAGCCTATCAAATTGAAGGGATTAGAGATGAAAAAGGCGCAGACGCTCTCTCTTTTGCGAAACGTTTATTTGAAGTAGATTTTAACAAAATCAGCGCATCCCGGCCCTTTGATGTTTGGTGGAAAGACACATTGATCAACCGGTTTTTATGCGCGGATTTTTTATGGAGTTATAAGGAAATATTTCCAATTTTAGATTCGTGTGGATGTGTGTTTTATTCTTCTTCTCCACAGTGGAGCCTGTTGGATCATTTTCGATGGTATAAGAAAATTATCAAAGCGTCAGAACGAAATAAGCGGATATTAGAGCAATGGCATACGATTTTTCCCTACATCTTGACTGGTGTTGTATCGAATCCAATCAATTCGGAACCAGCAAGTGAAGAGATCGTTTCAACAGTATCGAAATTTATAAAAAAAATATCTGATTATACTTCCGAACTTGGAGGAAACATCCACACCATAAACTATCCACGTGAAATCTATGATTATTTGGATAACATAGAACATCCGGAGATCAAAAATTTCAATCAAGAGATGAAAAATCTATTTGAAGCGATACAAACGAATCATCTGGAAACGTTGATTAACGCCTATCACGATTCAAAGACAATACGGCGTCTATGGGGAACGCCATATCAATATCTTTGCTTTACACGGCAATGATTCGTCAATCGTGAATACGCTTGGGTTTTTTGTTGAAGGTAGAACGGTTGGCGAATTTGATTTCGTAGACGAGACGGAAAAAGGTTGTGAAGACTTCGATGATGCTTTTTAAGGAGAACGAGCCACTTCCTTCCAAACCACGTTGAATACATAATGGCATTTCATAAAATGTGCAGCCGGTCAAGAGTGATTTAATATTCATTTCCGCCACACAGCTGAACCGTTTGGATTTAAGGTCAAAACTTCGGAGACGATCTGTTGAATAGATACAGGGACTATTGATGTATTGAATATAGATGTCAAAGACTGTCATGTAAATCAGGCCATAAAACGCGGAGAGAATGTTCCGGCGGCGTCCGCGAATTTCGCGATTTAAAATGTACTGAAAAACGACGTCCGCTTTGTCACGGTGCGCGAATAATTTCTCGATGGATTGCTGTACAATGTCATTATCGCCAGGGATTATAGTAAATTTTGGATAAGCGGCCATTTGGATCGCTTCTTTAACACTATAGCCCATCCCCTGATTCTGATCGTGTAGAATCGAACGGACAAACAGGAATTCTTTTTCCAATTCGAGAATTTTATCCCGTGTGCGATCCGCGCTTCCGTCGTCAACGACAATAATATCAAGTTGCAAGTCCCCTACGTTTTTCGCAGCGCGGATGATTGTATAAATCGTGTCTTTAACATATTTCTCTTCATTATACGCAGGGACCATGACCGATATCATAAAACAGTTCCTCAATCAATATCTATTGTTCACTATGATTTATCAAGGGTGTTGCGCAAAAGTTGTGAAAAGTTCAAAACTAGACGCGCTTTTTACATCCCACTACAAGAAGGTAGTGCGACATAGGTGGAAAGCCCGTATGAACGATTTCATCGTTTGCGCCAAAGAGAAACACATGCGTGAAGTACGTACGCATTTCTTTCTCTAATCGTTCCGCCGTATACAGATTTACATGTCCGGCTTTACTCACTTCGGACGCGTATATCTGCCCTTCCAGGCTGGGGGCGCCGATTATGGCAATCCCGTCATGTGACAAGTTATCGACAATCCTGCGCCAAAATTGATCAACATTTTCCTGCAGAATATGTTCGATCACATCTAAACTGACGACCGCGTCCCATTGTTCCGGGGGGAGTTGGAGGAAATCCCCTTCATGGAATTCCACACGTGGATCGTTCCAATTCGAACGGGCGGTTTGGATGGCGTCCCCGTCTTGATCGATTCCTTTTGCCGATCCGCATTCCGAGGCGAGGATCCAGGTCCCCAATCCTTCATTGCATCCAGCGTCCAATACACGTTTGCCGTGTCCGATCATTTTCGCGGCGAATTTATAATACGATGTGGAAAACAAAGCGCGCCGGGGCGTATTTTCAAACCAATAACCGATGTACTTGCCCAGGTTTACGTCCGGACCACCGTCCATCATCTCTGTTACATCGTCCCATTGCGATTGATCGGGCGCCATAGTGTAGTTTTCCTTTCATTGTCTTCGGTAGCAGCCGACTGCCAGCAGATAATGGGCCATAGCGGGAAAACCGGTGTGCATACACTCATCGTTCATCCCAAAAAGAAATACATTGTAGAAGAGTGTTTTCATTGCAGTGGTCAATCGTTCAGCGCTAAAGAGGTTGACATGACCTTTTTGGCTGGCGGGAGAAGCGTACGCTTGCGCGGTGATATTTGGAGTGCCGATGACCACGATTCCGTCCTCTCCGAGATTCGCCGCGACTGTCTCCCAAAATACGGATTCATATTCGGGATAAATATGTTCGATTACGTCGAGGCTGATGACGCTGTCGAAATGGCCGTAGCTTTTACCCATGAAATCATCTTCTATGAACCGGCGTTTCTCGTGGGGCCAATTTTTCTTCGCGGTTTCAATCGCTGGACCGTCTAGGTCCACACCCGTGTAGGAAATGGCGAATTCCGATAAGATCGGGACGCCGATTCCCTCGCTGCATCCCAGTTCCAGCACACTCCGCTCCCGGCCGGCCATTTTCGCGGCGAATTTATAACGGGATAGAACGAAACCAAGCCGTTTCGGATCGGCGCGCAGGTTGTAAGACCAGTGGCGGCCTAGTGTTTTTCCCGCGTCGCCTAACATATCCGTCACGCGTTCCCATTGTTTTTTTTCAGGAGATGGATTTGAACTCATTAGTTGTCTTTCCGGTAGTTCTCCGCGGCGATATGAACGCATTCCGAGAGTGGTTTAAACGCCGCCTGAATATCTTTTGGTAATCGTTTGCAGACTAGATTCGTTCGTTTGGGCCGTTTGAAATTTTCGTTAAGATCATCGAGTGAGATACTCTGGACCAGGCGCCGGTCCACGCCCAGCGCGTCCGCCATCGCTAAGGCGAGATCGAGCCGGGAGACTGGTTTCGCTGTACAGAGATGAACGGTTCCCGTTATTCTTCGTGTTTGAAGAGCGAGGACTGCCCGTGAGAAATCGTGAATCCAAATCGGGCAGAACCATTGATCGTAGGCGGCGCGGACAGGAAGCCCCTGTGAAAGGTTGTTCGCCATTTCGTCGAGTAAGGTTCCATCCCCTTTTTTCAATCCAAAGAGTTTGCAGGGACGGATGATTAGGCAATCTCCATTGCAGACTTCGGAGAACCGCCGTTCCACCTCGGCTTTTTGCGCCCCATATTCATCCAACGGACGCAGAGGGGCGTCTTCGGTATAGCCGCCTTCGACGCCATCAAACACGTAGTCGGAGGAGAAGAAGATGGGCTTTAATTCTTCTTGTGAGATTTGACGAATTAGTTCCAATGTGCCTTCTACGTTGCAAGCGCGGGCGTATTCTTTTTCATTCTCACACTGCGCAATGCCCGTCACCGCCGCCGCTATAATGACGTCTTTGTATCCTGAATCCGCCAAGTGAAAAGGAGAAATATCTGGCGAGTGGAGGTCGAGTTGAGGAGTAAATGCGCTTCCTGGCGTTCCCGTGCCCAGAGCGTGAGGATCGAATTGCTTGTAGAGTTGATGGAAGTGACTTCCAACGAATCCATCGGCTCCAATGACGGCGGTTTTGGGTGGTGTTTCCATTTGATAATCTTTATTTTACTGGTTATGGCGGTTAGGGACATTTATTGGGTGAAACACCCGTATTCCATCGACTGCGACAAAGTATATCGTTTTTTTGTGTAAAAATTAACAGAGGGGTGAGTTTGAAAGTTAAATTAATTGAATTTACTTTTCTATCTTGAATTTCATTCAAAAACCGTGTAATCAAGAAAAGAAGATTAAACACGATTGATGAGAAACACATTTTCTTATTTCCTTTCAATAAAGATTTTTAGAATCGAAGAAAGAAATCGATGCTCAGTTCCATTCCCCAACAACATACACTTTTACGGCTCGAAGGAGTCACGAAGCGATTTGGTGGAGTTCCGGCGCTGGACAGTGTTGATTTCAACTTGCGGGAAGGAGAAATCCACGCGCTGTTAGGGGAGAATGGAGCGGGGAAATCGACGTTGATTAAAATCCTGGCTGGTATCTATTCCCTGGATTGCGGGTGTGTTCTCCTGCATGAAAAAACTATCCACATTCATGGAATCTCAGATGCCGATCGCTATGGTATTCGTGTGATTCATCAGGAATTATCACTCGCTCCAAATCTATCCATCGCGGAGAATATCTACTTGGGAAGAGAACCGCATCGATGGGGATGGTTGAATCGAAAGAAAATGATGGAGGACGCGGACGCATTGGCGGTTCGGTTGGAATTGAATGAAATCCGACCAGTTGATCGAATTGTGTCTGAATTGAGCGTAGGGCGCCGGCAGTTGGTCGAAATTGCGCGGGCGCTGTCTTGCGAGTCGAAGATCTTGATTCTGGATGAACCGACATCATCTCTATCCGATGTGGAGACAGAAGCGTTGTTTGCGGCGCTGCGGAATCTAAGGGCGCAGGGAGTGGGGATTATTTATATTTCCCACCGGTTGGAAGAGATTATCCGTCTCGCCGATCGAATCACGGTGTTAAGAGACGGGCAGGCGATCGGCACGCAACCGGTTTCTCAAGTCGACCGGCGGGAATTGGTGCGATGGATGGTGGGACGGGATATCGTGGATCATTTCCACCGGTCCGAGTATGATCCCGGCGCGGTAGCGCTTGAAGCGCGGGATGTGAGAAACAAGTGGGTAAACGGCGTCAGTTTTGAAGTTCGATACGGCGAGATTCTAGGGCTGGCGGGACTGGTCGGAGCGGGCCGCAGTGAATTAGCGCGGGCATTGTTTGGAATCGACGCGATCGATGAGGGAGAAATCCGGATTGATGGAACGCCAGTTTGTATCAATCATCCCTGGGATGCGCTTGGGGTGGGGATTGCGCTTGTGCCGGAGGACCGCCGCAAAGATGGGCTGGTGATGATTCAATCCCTCGCGTTTAATTTGGCTCTCCCCTGGACAAGGGAATGGAATCCTCCTTTTTTCCCCGACCGGCGCAAACGGGAATCAATCATTCAAAAAGCGATCGACAATTTCCAAATCAAAACCGCTGATCCCGAACAGTGTATCGACCGGCTTTCCGGTGGCAATCAACAAAAAGCGTTGGTCGGACGATGGATGGAGAAGCGCCCCAAAGTGTTGATTCTCGATGAGCCTACACGGGGTGTGGATGTGGGGGCGCGGGAAGAAATGTTCCGGTTGATCAACCAACTTGTGGAAGATGGAATGGCGATCGTGATGATTTCATCCGATTTGGAAGAAGTGTTGAATTGTTCGCACCGCATCGCGCTATACCGTGATGGCCGGATCATTGGTACGGCGCCGTCCGATTCTCTCACGCCGGAAGAAGCGATGGCGCGGTTAGCGGGCATAAGCGCGTAGGGAAGGGAATGGAGGATCGATGGTGAAGGCGATGAAAGAGATAGCGCCTCTATTATTGGCGACGGGGATTTTACTCGCGTTTTTTGGATGGTATGTCCCAAACTTTTTAACGCTTGAAAATATGCTTGATTTGATGCAGCAAGTGTCCGTCAACGCGATTATGGCGTTTGGGATTACGTTAACGATTCTGATTGGAGGGATCGATTTATCCGTCGGCGCCGTGATGGCGCTGGTGGGCACGGCGACGGTTTATATCCTCTCGTTCGGTGGTTCCGAATCCCAGAACTTCTTTCTACTTGTGTTTGCATTATGCGTGGGGCTAGGTGTGGCGGCGTTGTTTGGGGCGTTTAATGGCGTCTGCGCGGCGAAGACGAAAATGCCTCCCTTCATTATTACTTTGGCGACGATGCTGATCGCGCGCGGGGCGGCGTATTGCTTCAACCAGGCGCGTCCCATTCCCGTTTCGGATAACCAAACCTTTTTTTTAGCGCTGGGAAATGGACGGTTGTTTGGATTTCTGCAGGTTCCAGTTCCTGTGATTGTGATGCTGCTCTTATTTGCGCTGACGGCTTTGATCCTGCATCGAACATCCTTCGGTCAACATTGCTATGCGATTGGAGGAAACCGCGAAGCGGCGCGGTTTACTGGCATTCCACTGGCGCGGCGGGAAATATCGGTTTATATTCTTTGTTCTTTGCTAACGGGCGTTGCAGGATTTATTCACACATCTCAGCTCTATTCCGCCGAACCGGATTCCGGGAACGGTTTTGAACTGAACGCGATCGCCGCAGCTGTAGTAGGGGGCACGAGTTTCACTGGTGGAATCGGCACAATGTATGGAACTCTTATCGGGGCGATTGTGATCGGTATCTTGGATAAGGGTCTCAATCAAGCCGGCGTTCATTTTTCCATACAGCGTATCGTGAAAGGATTGGTTGTGTTGGCGGCGGTCTATTTAGATGTGCGGCGCCGCAGCCGTAGTTCATGAGTGTCAGAAATTGAGAGAAGGAGTTATGACAGAAAGATTGTTTCGGAGAAGTGGATTTACGTTGATCGAATTGTTGATTGTAGTGGCTATTATCGGAATTCTCGCGGCGATCGCCGTGCCCAATTTTTTAAATGCGCAGATCCGGGCTAAAGTGGCGCGGGCGGAAGCGGATATGCGGAATATCACTACCGCTTTAGAATCGTACCGGTTGGATAATAATAAATACCCACCCGCGTCATTAGCGGATGGAGTAACAAGACGAACCGTTTTTTCGCGTTACGCGAGTTTGACCACCCCAGTCGCGTATATGAGCGCCGTTCCTTACGATCCATTTTTTGCCCGTCCGGATATGGAAATCCCCGCCATCTGGGGCGGTCCCGTCTATGATTATTTTGAACGGGAGACCAGCCATTTAGCGACCAATCCCTGGGGGCCGGGCGCCAAAGAACGTAATGCGATTTATCTTATTCATTCCTTCGGTCCAGATGGCGAAAACAGCGCCATGAATGTTGGCAATTATTATACGATTATTCCGTATCAAACTTCGAATGGCATGACCAGCTTGGGAGATATTTACCGGTTTGGACCATAGTTTTTGTTTTCTGATTCCGAAGACCTTTAGAAATAAGAGAAGCGTAGATTATCGAACTCTTCCAACGTGGTTTAGAATTAAGCAAGGGCAGAAAAAAGCTTGCCCTTGCTACCCATTTCGGGAGTTTTTTAATAACGATATTCATTATTTTAAAATATAAGGATAGGTATTATGAACCGAATTCATTTGATTCTTCTTTCGTTTTTACTATTTTTCGCAAACACTTTTTACGGAGAGTCCAACCATGCGGCTAAGCGGGTGTTATACAATCATCCTGGCCTAATCGTTGATCTGGGTGTGGGGCTATGGGCGGTTCCGTATCCTGTGGATTGGGATTTGGATGGGGATAACGATTTACTCGTCTCCACGGCGGATGTGCCTTACAAAGGGATGTACCTTTTTGAAAATGATGGATCAGACGTTTTTCTGTCGGGAAAACGGCTGGATACCGCCAAACATAATTTAACGATTTCCTATCTAAAAGATGGATTTGTGATCTGCGAACCGGGGAAAGCGTATCGAAATTTCCGGAAAGAATTATTATCCAATCCAGAACCGATTCCGTACAAACAAGATTTCTACGCAGGCCGCGCCAAACAATGGAAATACGCTGATTTTGATGGAGATGGTTTATACGATCTTCTCTTTGGGATCAGTGATTGGCGTGACTATGGCTGGGATAACGCGTTTGACGCGGAAGGAAATTGGACACGGGGACCGATTCATGGGTATGTGTACTGGGCCAAAAATGTGGGTAGTCAGGACAATCCTCAATATGAGAAAGCGGTAAAAATAGATGCGGATGGCCGTCCTATCGATGTGTTTGGGTGTCCGAGCCCTAACCTTGTGGATTGGGATCAGGATGGGGATCTTGATTTAATCTGCGGCGAGTTTATGGATGGAATCACCTTCTTTGAAAATATCGGCAGCCGTACTGAACCTAAGTATGCCAAGGGAGAGTACTTACGATCCGAAGGACATCCTATCCGGATGGATCTACAGATGCTGCAAGTTGTGGTATTTGATTGGGATCAGGATGGCGATGTGGATATCATCGTTGGTCAGGAAGATGGGCGTGTGGCGTGGATTGAAAACCGTGGAATGGGATTTGATGGAATACCGGTCTTGTCTCCGCCTAAATTCTTCAAACAACGCGCGCATGAGCTTAAATGCGGCGCGTTGACGACGCCCTGTTCGGTAGATTGGGATGGGGATGGGGATGAGGATTTGATTTGCGGTAATACCGCCGGGTATATTGAATGGATTGAAAATCTGGATGGCGCCAATCCTCCAAAATGGGCGGCTCCCAAACGGCTGGAAGCGGATGGAGATGTCATTCGCTATCTCGCTGGAGAAAACGGCTCCATCCAAGGTTCAGCGGAAGCGAAATGGGGATATACGGTTCCCTATGCCGCCGATTGGGATATGGATGGCCTGCCGGATATTTTGGTGAATACGATTATTGGGCGTATTGAATGGTTCCGCAACGTAGGAACACGATCCAATCCTGTCTTGGCGGAAGCGGAGCCTGTGTGTGTGGAATGGCCCTCTTCCGCGCCGAAGCCATCATGGAATTGGTGGAATCCAAAACCGGGTGAATTAGCCGTTCAATGGCGCACACGGCCTGTCGTTCTTGATTGGAATCGGGATGGCCTTAATGATTTGATCGCGATGGATCATGAAGGGTTTCTCTGCTTTTTCCAACGGAAAAGGGAGAATGGCGCATTAATCACGTTACCCGGTCAAAGGATATTTCTTGATGAAGAAGGCAAAGCGTTAAATCTTTCTGGAGGTGAAGCGGGGAAAAGCGGACGAAGAAAACTCGATCTCACGGATTGGGACGGCGATGGGGATTTTGATATGCTGATTAATAGTCCCGGTTCGTCTCCAACGGAAACCCGCAATATCGCCTATTATGAAAATATCTCAAACGAATCCAACCAAGTTGTTTTCAAATATCAAGGAGATATTACATCAGACCGGTTGGAAGGGCATACCACGTGTCCCACAACATGCGATTGGGATCAAGATGGGATTCGCGAACTGCTAGTGGGCGCTGAAGATGGATTTCTATATCATTATTCAAGAACATCGCTTGTTTCACTGGATCATGCGGACTGGGAATCGGCTTATGCGGATAGCAATGGTATCCGGCTGCATTATTGGCGCACGGGCGGGGAAGGCAAGCCTGTGATGATCATGGCGCATGGGATCACGGACTATGGATTGAACTGGACATCACTGGCGGAGAAATTCCAAGAAGATTACGACATCATCATGTATGACGCGCGTGGCCACGGATTTTCGGATAAGCCTGACGGACCGTACGACTTGGCTACGCATGTCGAAGACCTGGTGGGATTGATTAACACGCTAGGTGTCAAGAAACCGATACTAATCGGACACTCTATGGGTGGAGGGACAGTCGCCCTGACCGCCGCTACCTATACCGATCTGTCACGCGCTGTAATCCTGGAAGATCCAGCCGATATGCTTAAACATCTATCACCACTGGATGAGTCGATTATCCCTCAATGGAAGAAAATGATTGAAGCGGATAAAGCGATGGACAAAGATAAACTGATCGAAATGGCGCGAACGAAACGGCATCCAGGATGGCCCGATATCGAATATGAACGTTGGGCTGAATCGAAACGGCTGGTCATTCCGAATGTCGTTGACATTCTTTCTGGAAAAGGTTTCGGCGACGCCAAAGAAACCTATTCAAAAATCACCGTTCCCACACTCATCCTAAAAGCCGACGCCAAAGAAAACGAGCGGAAAAAACATCTTGAACTCGCCTCTCTCCTGCCAAATGGAAAACTGGTCCATGTTGATGGGGCGGGGCATTTGATCCGGCTTGATAAACCGGAAGTGACTGTCCGGTTGATTCGGGAGTTTCTCGCAGGGCTGGATTAGTGTTCAGGTTTGTTTTAAATCGTATTGTCCCATCCTTTATGTGACATTGATAACCTTCCAACAAACTGGGAATTCATATTGACGCCTTATCATTTCCCCGTTAATTTAGTGGAAGCGCGATTTGATTTACATTTTCTATAGAAAAGGGGAATAACGATGTGTAAATCTTGTAGTGATTCTACTTCTGGAGTGCCACGGCGTGATTTTATGATCGCAATGAGCGCTATGACGGGGGCCGCTCTTACGGGGCCGGGTGTTTCCTCCGCCCGTTCCACCAACCAGCGCGCACCCGCGGTGGTAACGTGCGCTTTCTTGTATCCTCCAACAAAAGACCTGGATGAGGTGGGGTATTATAGTTGGCCGGGATCTAGTTTTGACGCGGAAGGGCGGGAGGCGCAGTACCGGAAAGTCCTTGCGCAATTCGAGCGGGATTTAGGGATCAAGATAGATGTTGAACCTAAACCATTGGATAAAGCGGAAAGCGTCGATCAGTTTCTATCGAAAATCAAAGGGACGCAACCGGATGGTTTGCTTTTAATTCCTTTTAAAAAGAGTCATTTTGAATCCGTCGCTCGAATTGTCGAAGGGACCGATATTCCAACGGTTGTGATGGCGACGATGGGGATTTTATTGAACCGGCATGTTCAGATGTTCCGGGATAAACCGGGCGTCCATCTGATTAATTCGTTAGATAATTTTGATGCGATTTCTGATGGATTAAAGATGATCCGCGCAAAGCGATGGATGAAAGAGAGTCTCATCGCGGATATCAATGTGATAGAACCTGGTGAGACGGAAACGCCTTTTCTCGGCACTCGCGTCCGTGTCGTGCCTGCTGAAAAATATATCGCTGAATGCAAACGGTGGGAGGATTCTGAGAAAGCGAACGCTTTGGCTCGAACTTATCTTGATGAGTGCAGTGGAATCATTGAACCGAATGAGAAAGATGTTTACGCTTCCGCGGCGTCTTATTTCGCTTTGAAAGGCGTTCTCGAAAAGGAAGGCGCCGACGCCGTGATGATGAATTGCCTTCCCGGATTGAGCCGTCCGCATAAGCATGTTCCGCCTTGTATGGGCTTTATGAATCTGCGGGATGAAGGAATCGTCGCCGGCTGCGAATCGGATCTTGACGCGACGCTCTCCATGATGTTGATTCAGACCTTGTTTGATAAACCGGCTTTTCAGCACAATCCATCCATGGACACGATTCGAAATCTGTACTTTGGCGCGCACTGCACAGCTCCATCCAAGATGAACGGCAAAGATTCGTCCAACCAAAATTATATTCTGCGCAGCCATGCGGAAGCGGGATGGGGCTGTGTCCCACAAGTGTTATTTACCATCGGGCAGGAAGTGACATTCATCAAGTATCTCTCTCGTGAAGATCCACCACAGATGTTGATTTATGGTGGTGAAATCGTCCGGTGTCCTGACAATCCGCCTTGTGGAGGGTGCCGTACGAATGTAGAAATCAAGTTGAAAGAATTGGATGACGCGCGGGATGTCAAAGGACATCACTTATGTCTCTTTTATGGAGATTCCATGCGTCAAATGCGTCAATTCTGTAAACTCTTTGGCATTCAAACTGTGTCTTAGCGCCATTATCAACACAGATAGGAGAAGTATATGCGAATTTATTTCATGGGCGCCGCTGGCGGCGTGACGGGATCCATGCATTTATTGGAAATCAATGGGAAACGCATTTTGTTGGATTGCGGCATGTATCAAGGCCGGCGGGAGGAAGCCAATCAGCTGAATCGTCAGCTGCCCTTCGCGCCGGAAAATATCGATATTGTTGTCCTCTCTCATGCGCATATCGATCACAGCGGCAGCCTTCCATTGCTTTGCCGGAAGTACAATGGAGATATCTTCTGTACATTGGCGACGCGGGATCTGTGCGCGGTGATGTTGATGGACAGCGCGCACATTCAAGAGAAAGACGCTGAGTTCTATAATAAAAAAATCGCGTCCAATCCCGCGGAGTACATTACGCCGATTTATGGATTCAACGATGTGGAAAAATGCCTGGGACAGTTTATCGCGCTGAATTACGATCGTCCTTTCACGCTTTGCGATGGAGTCACAATGACCTTTCATGACGCGGGTCACGTGTTGGGATCCGCCATTGTAGTCCTTGATATAACAGAATCGGATAGTAAAAAGCGTCTTGTCTTCAGCGGCGATCTCGGCCGGAAACGGATTCCTATCTTGAAGGATCCCACCTATATTTCAGATGCGGATTATATGATCTTGGAAAGCACCTATGGAAACCGCAGACACGATCCAATTGAAGTCGCGGATGAAGAGTTGGCGGATGCGGTCAACACCGTCTATAAACGGAAAAGCAAGCTGATTATTCCCGCGTTCGCGTTGGAGCGCGCGCAGGAAATCCTATACAACTTCCACAAATTGTTGAAAGCGAACAAAATCCCGCGCCTACCCGTCTACATTGATAGTCCTTTAACGATCAAAGTAACGGATATTTTCCGATTGCATCCGGAATGTTATGATGAAGAGATGCAGGCGTTGTTTGACGTGCGCGATGATCCGTTCGATTTTCCCGATTTGGAAATGGTCCGGAGCAAAGAAGATTCACAGTCGCTTAACGACCAATCCGGCCCGATGGTGATCATTTCCGCTTCCGGGATGTGCGAAGGAGGGCGGATTTTACATCATTTACGGAATAATATCTCCAATCCGGATAACATTATCCTTATCGTTGGATTTCAAGCGAAAAACACCTTGGGAAGAAAAATCGTCGAACAATATCCCACTGTTCGTATTTTCGGCATGGAGCATTCACTGGACGCGGAAGTGCGAATCATAAACGCTTACAGCGGTCATGCAAGCATGGATGGTCTCGACGCGTTCGCTCTGGCTTCCCAAAAAACGTTGAAAAAATTGTTCCTTGTGCATGGAGAGCCCGAACAGAGCCACGCCATGGCAGACCGATTATCCAGCAATGGTTTGCCTGAAGTTATCGTCCCCGCTCGCGGGGATTTTGTGGATATATAGAAAAGCGGCGCTGTGGATAGAATTTTTTGACTCAATAGATTATCCCTTCCAATTTTATGCTTTCCCTGGATCACAAAACGAATGTAATATACATCATGGAATGAGTCTTTAAATTTTACAAATAGGGGTAGCTGTGTCATGAAAACAAGAAAGGGATTGAATATGAAAATGAATGTATTCGTTAAACTTTGGAGTATTTTGTTCATTCTCAGTATTGTGTCAACCAGCGCCGCAAAGGAATGGAATCAGTTTCGGGGACCGATGCGGGACGGCCGTTCGACGGAGAAAGGGCTGCTCGAAACATGGCCGGAGGATGGGCCGCCGATGTTATGGTCCTATCAAGGATTGGGCCGGGGATACGCGACTGTTTCCGTTGTGGATGGAGTTCTCTATACAACGGGAATGATCGATGAAACGGGCTTTCTCTTTGCAATCCGAGATAGCGGAGAATTGAAATGGCGCCATCCCTACGGTCCAGAATGGACGGGATCCTATCCTGGAACGCGAACTACACCGACAGTTGATGGAGATCGGCTCTACGTCATGAGCGGGCAGGGACGTATCGCCTGTTTCAATCGAGAGAGCGGTGATCGGATTTGGTCTATTGATACGTTAGAAAAATTTCAGGGGGAAAATATAACGTGGGGAATCGCCGAATCCGTCTTGATCGATGGCGATAAAGTCATTTGCACACCCGGCGGAGAGAATGCGAGTATTGTGGCCCTGAATAAATATACGGGTGAAACCATCTGGACGTCAAAAGGGTTAAGTAAACCAGCGGCCTACTGTTCCCCGATTCTTGTTTCTTCCGGTTCCAACCGTCTGTTGTTTACAATGGTCAAAGATCTATTTGTCTGCCTGAATGTGGACAATGGCGATGTATTATGGACCATTCCACATCCAACCCGCAATCACATCGCCGCTATCACTCCAGTGGTATGCAAAGACAATCGCGTCTATTTTACCAGCCACGGAACGGGTGGTACGATGATCCAGTTCAAAGAGAACGGCGCCGCGTTTTCTGAACTTTGGACCAGCAATGCGCTCGCTTGTTTGCATGGGGGAGTCGTCGTTTATGAGAATGGCGCCGGTCAATGTCTTTACGGCTCCGATGAAAGAGGGAATTGGGTTTGTCAGGATGTGCAAACAGGTAAGGTGATTTTCGAAGAGAAGATTTTGAACGCCAAAGGTTCGATCACTTATGCGGATGATCGTTTTTACTGCTATAGTGAGAAAGGTATGTTAGGTTTAGTAAAACCAACAGAAAAGGATTTGGAACTGGTCAGTTCGTTTCAGATCGCATTGGGCTCGAACGAACATTGGGCCTATCCTGTTATTCAAGACAGGCGGCTTTATATCCGTCATGGGGATACGCTAATGGCGTTTGATATCAAGAAAAACTGATTTTAGCCAATATGAAATCCTTATCATCTTTTCTTATTGGCGGAATTCAACCAACGTATGAAATATATCATTTTTTCAGACGTTCACAGCAATCTAGAAGCGCTGGAAACCTTTCTAGCGCTCACTGATAGGCAGGACGATTGGCGGTTGATCTGCTTAGGGGATGTTGTGGGGTATGGCGCATGTCCGAATGAATGTTTGGATCAACTTCGTGAACGGAAGATTCCCATTCTCATGGGGAATCATGAAAAGGCGATCTGGGATGAAGAAGAACGGGAATCTTTCAACCGATACGCCCGGACGGCGGTTGAGTGGCAAATCAATATTTTAACTCTCTCCAACCAGAGTTTCTTGAGAGAACTACCCTATACAGAAGATATCAGTGATGAGAATGGAAACGCGTTTTCTATTACTCACGCGGATTTTTTTGATCCACCATTATTTCTTTACCTTACCTCGCTCCAGAGCGCGGGATATTCTTTTACCGCTATGGAAAGAGATATTGGTTTTTTTGGACATACCCATCTCCCCGGTGTGTTTATCGAAACGCTGGAAGAGACGTCCAATGAACGGTTCAGTTATACGGTTATACGGGGAACCGATTATAAACTGTTTCTGGAGGAAAACCACCGATATCTGTTTAATCCAGGAAGTATTGGACAGCCACGGGATTTTGACAATCGCGCTTCTTACCTGATCTTCGATTCCGATGAAATGAGTGTGATGTGGCGGCGTGTCTCTTACAAAGTTCAGATTGAATCCGATCGTATTCATCGCGCCCAATTACCAGCATTTTTAGCCGAACGGATTCAAATTGGACAGTAAAAGTAGAAACAAAACGGTTGGAAATTAGTAAAAAATAGACCTATAGAGATTGGTATTGATCGGCGCGCTATATACAATACGAAAAGTAAGTTTCATCTTTCAAGGCCTTTTTTGCCACCGCATTATAAAGATCTGTTTCATTTAACCGTTGAAAGCCAGCCAGTTAAGAATGGGAATATTCCACTTCTTGGTTGGATGGGTATACTTACATGGTTAGTAAATCCTGTAACCATTCAATATTTGAATATACGGAAGGGGATTTGTTATGTATGTTGTTAGTGTAACCGTTCATGTCATTCCTGAAAAAGTTGATGATTTCATCCAAGCTACACTCGAGAATGCGCGCGGCGCGCGGCGAGAACCGGGTAACATTCGCTTCGATGTCCATCAGGCCGTCGATGATGAATGTCGTTTTCTATTGTACGAGGTGTATCAATCACCCGAAGATTTTACCACCCATCAAGAAACCGATCATTATTTAATATGGCGGGAAACTGTGAAGAATTGGATGGCGAAGAAACGGGAGGGCGTGAAACACTATAGTCTTTTCCCCAGCGACAGCGATTGGTAACGCTGGGGACAGTGTTCAACTTGCAAGGAGTAATGTGTGAGAAAAATAAAGAATGGCTTTACCTTGATTGAACTCTTGATCGTCGTAGCGATTATCGGTATTTTGGCGGCGATCGCTGTTCCCAATTTTCTGAACGCCCAAATCCGCGCGAAAGTATCCCGCGCCCAGGCCGATCTCCGGGCGGTCGCGTCCGCTGTCGCAATGTACACGATTGACCGGGGGGCTCCACCGCCTCATACACATCCAGAACTTGGTGATTCTACAGTAGGATATATCCGGTATAATTTAACAACGCCAGTCGCGTATCTCTCCACAGGCCTGTTACCTGATCCCTTTGTTCGCCAGAACGATCCCGACCGGGTGGAAAATTCCGAGCAGTATTATACGTATCACAATATGCCTTGGTATGTCGATAAAGGAACGTTTCCAAAAGAATTATTGAATTTTTATGGAACATGGCGCTCCTGTTCCTATGGGCCGGATATGACGTATTACAATGGATCGTACGGCGCCCGGATCTATCATTCTTCGAATGGGCTCATCAGTGAAGGCAATATCTGGACTTGTCAAAATAATCCAAATGTCACAACGACACCTAAAGGAGTTGATTGACAGACGGTTTTTCTTAAAAAGTTTTACAATAGCGATTGTTAAGAAACAATCAAAACTGCAAAGGATAAACGCCGTATTCTCTAAGAGTTTGCAGAGCAAGTTCATAACTTTCAGGCGCGACGGCGCTGCTGATGGAATGATCGGATTGAAATACCCAACCCCCTCCTTTCGCCGCTTGTAATTTATACCGTATTTCATTTCGAATCGCTTGCGAGTCTCCCGTTTCCAGGATGCGGACATCGATATTGCCAACGAACGCGAGTTTGCCCGCGTATCTCTTTTTCAGTTTGACAACATCCAATCCAGCTTTCGCTTCAAGAGGATTATATCCGTTGATCCCCATTTCAACCGCGTCGTCAAATATCTCCTGCGCGTCTCCACAACCGTGATAGACGGTCATTAAGTTGTTCTCACGGCAGAGGTTGATTAAGGATTGGACATGTGGTTTGAAATAATGGCGCCAGCGATCCGCGCCGAAGAGCATACCTTTCCGATACGCCACGTCCCCCCAAATATACATCCCGCAAAGCCGTCCTTTACCTGCGGTTATCTGCGCCCGTGCTGTTTCCAGCAGGAAGGCGCCGATCCGGTTGATGAATTCCGCCAGCTGATCCGGGGCTTCCGCCATCCAGAGCAGCGAGTTTTCACTGCCGATAATCCGCCAGAGGTATTCGTAAGGTTCACAAATCGAGCCGAAAACAGCGAAATCGTCAACATACGGTTGCAGCCGTTCATCCCAGGATGGTATGTCGCGAACGAGTGTATCCGCCACGCAATTGAGTTGATCGTCTCCTCCATTGTAGAAACGGCGGGGATCGGTGGGATCATCAAATGTGAATAATTCCATCTCATCCGGTGTATTGACAGAGAAGGCTTCGAATCGGGGCATGGGAAAATCCTTGCGCCGCCGGATCGTGGCCCCGAAACCGGTCCGGATGACAACGTTGTCTTCCGTTTGTTCGATTGTTTCAAAAGATTGGATTTTTGGGTCCATGTTGGGTGTGATGACGATATAATCGAGGTCGAAATACCGGTAGGGATCGAAATCGGCCCCCCATTTTTCCCGGCAGCGTTTCAAAAAACCGGTCCAAAAAAATTCCCCGGTGGGAACATGGTCTCCTTCCCTATGCGACAACGCGTTTTTCATCCGCGTAATTTTCTCTACCGCTTTTCCCATGATTGATCCCATTTCTACTTAATATGACAATTATTGTCTATTTCACGATTAATGTGTTTATCATCAATACAACCTATTGTTTTGTCAATATGTAGATGAAAATGAGTTTCCGAGATTGACTCGTTCGCAATGACTCCCGCAGCTCATTTTCATTTGCGGTTGTGATCTCAATCATGATGGTTCATATATTTTCTCAATTGTATTGATTTTAAATTCATAGTCCTTAAAAAAGCGGAATTAAGTTGCATAATATTAATTGAGGCTTTTATTCCAGGGACAAGAAGTTCAGGAGCGCATGCATGCATGAATTATCCATTGCGCAGCAGATTCTCGAGAATGTAGAAAGAGAAGTCCGGAAACAACCTGTCAGCTGTGTGACAGGCGTTCATCTGCGCGTAGGGCGGTATTCCGTTGATAAACAGAGTTTAACGTTCTGCCTTGAAGCTGTCACAATGGGAACTCTTATGGAAGGAGCCGCTATCCAAATAACGGATCTGGAAGAAGTATTGAATTGTCCGGATTGTGGACCGCTTACAGAAGAACAGGTAGTGAATGGCGTCTGTTCCATCTGTGGCCGGTGGATTTCGTCTTCGCTTGGAGGGGTGGATATCATCCTTCAGGAGATTGAATATGAATGTGAAAAAGATGACATTGGAGAAGAAAGTTCAATCGAAGGGGTATGAGATTTCTCTTCGTTTGAAGGCGTTTTTTAAAGAAAGGAGTATTTTTACCGTCAATCTGATCGGTTCACCAGGCGGTGGGAAAACAACTCTTTTAGAAGCTTTGGCTCCCCGCTTGAAAGGACGCGCCGCTGTGATTGAAGGGGATCTACAAACTGATGAAGATCGGCTTCGGATCGAACGCGCCGGCCTGCCCGCCTACCAGATCAATACCCAAGGCGCCTGTCATTTAGACGCGGGAATGATCGAACGGGCGTTGGATGAATTCCCACTTTCGCAAATACAGTTTCTATTCATTGAAAACGTAGGGAATCTGGTTTGCCCCGCTGGATTTGAGATTGGAGAAGCGATGAAAATCGCGGTGCTCTCGGTAACGGAAGGCGACGATAAACCCGCGAAATATCCCAATGCGTTTCATGTCTCCAGCGCGATGGTTATCACGAAAACCGATCTGCTTCCTTACCTTCATTGTGATGTAGGCCGAATGGAAAGAGACGCCCTGCAAGCGAATCCGGCGTTAAAAATCTTTCGTCTTTCCGCCCAGGCTGGAGAAGGAGTCAACGCGTTGATCGATTGGCTGGAAGAAGCGGCGGCGTCTCAATAAACCCGGGATGGAAACGCGTATTCGTTACGATTCTCGTTTGTTTAATCCACTGACATTGCCACCCGAAATCCGATATTCGGACTCTCGTCCTCAGGATCGTATCCACTCCTGTACGCGGCGCGCAAAGAGCGGGGCCGGCTGAACCACCCCCCGCCTCGAAGAATCCGGTATTCACCCGATTCGTTATTGATTGGATCGTTGGAGGGGGAGCGGCTGTAATAGTCCTCGTCGTACCAATCCTCGCACCATTCGAATACGTTTCCAAGCATGTCATACAATCCAAAATCATTCGGTTCGAAAAAACCGACAGGCGCTGTCACTAGATAACCGTCCTCACAGTTTAACACAGTCCAACTGGAGTATCGTTGATGGGTGGTCAAATCGGCGATATTGGCGTACGCACAGGCAAGTTCATCATTTGGATCATCTCCCCAATACCTGCGGTTCACTGTCCCGGCGCGTGAGGCGTATTCCCACTCCGCCTCGGTTGGTAAGCGGAACTGTCTACCAGTTTCTTCGGTTAACCATTTGCAAAATCCTGTAGCTTTTTTCCAGTTTACATACACCACTGGTTGATCCTCTCCGTCTAGGTATATCCCGTCATAATCTCTACTATTGAAATTGGGATTATACGCGCGGAACTGCGCGTTTGTCACTTCGTATTTCCCAAGATAAAAATCATGCGTAATTGTTACCCAATGTTGAGGCCCTTCATCATCATACCGGTCTTTTTCCGTCTCAGGCGAACCCATGAGAAATTCCCCGCGCGGGATGAGTACCATCTCTAAAGGTTTAACATTGGTGGGGAGATTGGGAACGTCGAGTGTAATTTCCTTTGGCGCCGGAGTGGCTGGTTCGGTTGGCTCAGACGTTGGATATGGGGTTGGACTGAGAGTCGGCGCCAGTGTAGAGGTTGGCGCCGGCGTTGATGTTGAGGGCGCCACTGGGGGAGATGATGGTGTATATGTTGGCGCCGGTACGGGAGTTGAAAACGTGGGTGATAACACAGGTGTAAATGTCGGTGACATTGCCTGTGTTGGAGTCAATGTAGGTGTCAGGGGTGGAACTGGTGTTGGAGTGAATGATGGCGTCCGTGTTGGTGTAAGAGTTGGCGCTGATGTTGGCGTGGATGAGGCGCCAGTTGTTGGCGTTAAAGGAATTGTGATGGGGAAAGATTCTGCGTTTCCATCCTCCGATATGCGGTATAGTGAAGGATCAACTTCACCCCCATTCAAAAATTCTCCATGATAAAACCATCCCGGTTCTAAGAGAAATACTTCAAACGTATCAAGATACACAATCGCAGATCCTGTTTCACCACTGTTTACAACTTGTATGAGTGGTTGAAATCCTGTTGACGGAGGAACAAAGAAGGTGGACAGCCGCTTGTATTGATAGAGAAAAAGACTTCCATTATTCGGTGTATTCGTGGTGATAAACGTGTTCGGTCCTTGATCGATCGCGGCCAGTACCACGGAGACCGATGGATTATTCGTTCGTACGGAGCACCTTATTATTGCAGCGTGGGAGGTTTCAATTTGAGGGCCTATAAACATGACGCCTTGACCGGACGCCGCGATCACAATGGCGCCCTTTCCATCCGTGGCGGTGGGAAAACTTTCTTCAACAGGAATGAATGAGAAAAACACATTCGCTTGGGGCAAAGTATCGAAGCCCGCTCCCATCACGGTGATTTCTTCTCTTTCCGCGCTTTCGTAGGAAAATTCAATCGAGATGGGCGGATCGGATTCATCGGCGGTGACTTGTAATCCCTCTGCAAAATCGGTTTCTGATAGGGAGAGACGCTTTGGAATCACCTCATCCCCATTAATTAATTCTTCGTTGTAATATCGATCTGATTCCAAAAGGTATACATCAAAACGGTCTAAATAAACAGTAAGCGTCTCTGTTTCGCTTGTGTTGACAACTTGGATCAAGGGCTGGAAACCACTTGTCGATGGAGGGATAGAAAAACAGGAAAACTTCTGATATTGATTCATAAATAACGCGCCGTTATTTGGCGTCACCGTTGAAATAAAAACATCCTCCCCCTGATCGATCGTGGCGAGATAAACGGACGCATGTGGGGTGTTAGCGCGGACAGAACATTGAATTACCGCCGCTTTATCCGTCTCAATAACCGGTGGGAATATCATTACGCCTTCCCCCGGCTGGGCGGAAATGATAATACCATGTCCATCCGTAGCGTCTTCAAACGCATTGTCTGTAGGGATGGCGCTGAATGTCACAGCCGCTTTTGGGAGAGTGTCGAATCCAGCCCCGATGATCGTTACTTGATTGGCTTCCGTCGTCTGTCCAGAAAACTCAAAACGGATGGGCGTATCTTGCGCGAAACTGGTTACAGTGGAAAACAGTGCTATGATCCAAGCGTATTTCATGGGGTACCTATGATGTTTTTCATTGATGATACCAAGACTGGTATTTATGTGGAAGAGTGAAGGGAATATTATCTTGGTTGATCGTTCTTCCAATAGACGAGTATGAGAATGTCCAACGCTTTGATTCCAGCAAAAATATAGAATGTGTTGACCAATCCAAGCAGCGGGATCAATAGAGCGCCAGTAATGAGCGCCCCGAGCATTCCCCCAAAATGATCCGCTGCGTCGGCCCATCCACTAATAGATGGTAGAGAATCTCCGGTTTGTTCCATCGCTCTAACTGCGGTTGGGAATAAGAGTCCCCCGAAATACGCGATCGATCCAATCCAAGTCAATAATAGAATCTCTATCGCTCCCGTACCCATAGTGGAAAAACCACTGGATGCGATCAAATGAAAGATCAATGGCGCTGTGATGAGCATAAAAAAGAAGGCTGTATTCACACTGACAAGGAGTGTTGGATACTGGGCCGGGTGTTTTCGGAGAAATCGGACGCCTGTCGATGATCCGAAAGCCAGACCGAGCATGAATACGCCGAAAAAGAGTCCAATATGCTGGTAAAGCGCGCCCACCCGGCTTTGAAAAAAAAGCAGAATAGCGATTTCCGCTCCCATTGCTCCCAATCCAGCCGTCGACAGCGCCGTAAGAGGAGCCGCGGCTTTTTTCATTGACCGGGAAGTGAAAATGCGAAAACCAACATAAGGAATTAGAAACAGGAGAAAGGCCGCCGCCACGCCAACACCAATAAGTTCTTTACTCATCCCCGCCAGACGTTCCACCGGCGCCCATCTCAAATATCCATATTGCTTCGTCCATAGAATCAGGTCGTACAGATAACATAACGGTTGAAGATCCGTATTTTTGGGAAGTGATTTGCGAGCCTCGAAGGCCGGTTGCAATTGTTCAATCCGGCCGGGATCGTAATAGACGGAGAAGAGTTCCGGGGCGAAATTGGGGATCTCATCTTTAGGAAACCGTTCCGCGATTATATCAGGATCGGCGATTAAAGAACGGTTGGGACTGGCGAAATACCACCATTGTGTCCCTGGAATAACCAACACATTTTGAAAGACATCCTTTAGTGTCCAATACAATGTTCCGCAAAACGTTCCTATGTCACCGAATTCATAATTAGGGGTTCCCTCCACCGCAATCACGAATACGCCATCATCATTTAAAATATTGCGAGCCAGTTGAAAAAAATCGCGAGTGTAGAAACGATTGAGCACTCCATTGGAGGGATTGGGTTGGTTGACAGCAATCAGGTCGAATAAGGTGTCTTTCGATTGCGATTCGAGAAAGTAGTCTCTTGGATCCACCGTTTCAAACTGTACAGAACGATGAAACGCGGCTTTAGAGTCATGATCCAGAAATGGTTGTACGATTTCCTGAATTCCTGGATCGATCTCTATACAGACTAGCGAGGTTGGATGGTATTCCGCCATGCCTTTGAGTAAATCCACTCCACTTGCGCCAAGTAAGAGAATCCGTTCCGCGCCGGGAGATTGGGAGAGAGCCATGTGCGCCCAATGCGCATATTCATATTCGTTTGGAAAAGAGAAAAGCGGCGCTCCACTTCCAAAAACAGTGAATTGTTCGTCTCGCTCACCAACCTCCAACCGTTGATAGGGCGTTTCCAACACACGCGTGAGAGTATAACCCGGATGCCGTCCGTCCCATCGTTGTTGCGCGGTATAGGAATCTAAGGCGCGAGGAATTCCGAATCCAAATGCCACAATCAGCGATCCCAGCAGAACTCCCCAGAATGAGCGAATCCATGTTGATGGGCCGGCTTGGATGAAGAAAAGTAAAAAGAAGAAACCGAACATGAAGGCGGCGATTTCGAAGGGATTGAAATAGGGAACAACGCGGAGAATCAACAACGCGCCTGCCAATACACTTCCAAAGGATTCATAAATAAAAACAGATCCAGTCAACTGCGAGGCGTTATCGGATGTCTCCAAATCACGGCGCATATGTGCTGTTTTCAATCTGATCGCTAAGAGGGGGAAGGCGAATCCTATGGATACACCAATCGGAGCCACGGCTCCTAATGAAAGAATCAGCATATACGCCGGAGACGGCTTCTCTTCTACGGGCAGTGAGAACAAATCCGGTGAGAGACGGATGAAAGTTACGCCATAGCATAGACACAAAGGCAATGCGAGCAGCGCCGCGGGAAAGAGATAGGATAGCCATTTCTCCGCATGAATCTTCTGTGGAATCAACGCCCCAAAAGTAATTCCGGACAACCACCAGACCAATAACAACGAAAGAGTCAGCTCATTCCCTTCGAGAATCGTCAGTTCTTCTCGGAACAGGATCACCTGCGACAACGTCGCGAAACACCCCATACCAAACGCGGTGGTAAGAACAAATCCCTGTGAACAGCGCAGTCTCTCAAAAATCGAATCCATCAAAGAACGTGTCCTGATTGGTAAAATACTCGTATTGATTCCATCATAAACGAATTCCAAGAGAATTGAATCCAATCCGAGAAACCATTCTTTTAAAAAAGAGGAATTCTTTCATTTAAACAGTCAACTTATCACCAGCTTTCAAAAATTTTATATGCGCTTTCCATTTACTCGTATCTATGATTATTATAAATTAAGGAATTGTTAGGATTTTATTAAAATAAATTATAGGAGATGTAACATGTGGACTTCTACTCGTAAATTTCTACTAACCATTTTACTCGCCGCTTGCGCCATGCTCTTGACGCAGGCTTCCCCCTGCTTTTGTCAAGGTGTTTGGTGGCAGGCTCCGCAACTCAAGTATGTTGAAGAAATGCCGGAGGAGGCGCATGGAACCTCTCCCCATTATTGGACGTTCAGTGGGCCCAGTCTTACTGACTCGACGAACGATCAAACGTATCTCTACACGCAGGATTCAAACATGAACGAAAACTTCAGCCAATATGTTGTCGCCGAATTACGCGCGGCGAATACTGCGGATGAAGTCACGTATCGCTGGGCGGTTGATCACATCGGCCGGCCTAAAGGGTGTACGCAATACGGTAACCGGCTGGTCATTGGCAATGGAGGAGAAGAGAACCAGCCTTTCACCGGTTATCCGGATGATTTCACAATCGGAGACCGTCCCGAAACGCTCTTGGAAGCCGATATCTCTCCCGATTGTGACACCCTGCATTTCAACCATGACGGAACCCTTCTCTACACAGACCATTACAGTTCAGCGACGGGCAGCCGGCACACGCTTCATCGCTATCAAGTCACCGGTTCCCTTGATGAAGACGGTCAGGCGTTTACACGGGATGTCGCCTGGCAGGACAACGGCACGTTTTCTTCCTCCGTCGCCCGTCTCCGCAACTTCTGTGTCAAATACATTGGAGGAAAAGACCTGATCTATTATGGTGAAGGAGACACAACCGCGCTTCTCCCCTCCGTCTATGTTCTCGATCCCGAAACGGGCGAGGAAACGCTGCTGGTCGATGAGGTCTTCGCATCGGGCGAGGGAGAGGACCAGGATATCGTGAACGTTAAAATCGCTGGTGTGGCTTCAGGTGATTTACACCTATATGTAATGGGAAATATCGCTGGATTGAAAATCTACAAACTCGCAGAAGATGGATTAAGTGTAGAAAACGATGGGGAGCCGGTGGCCTACATCACGACCGATCAACTGAATGAAATCACCAACAGTGAAGCGTTCAGCAGTCATTGCCGGGCATTCGAAGTGACCGATGATCAAGAATACGCCTTTTTCAGTTCCCACGACGCCAATGCAAATATCTTTGTTATCTATGCCGAACCCGGATCGTCTGTGAACGATTGGCTTGAACGACAATAAAAAAATTAATCTTTCTCAGTGAATTGAAAGATAATGGGGTGGAGAAGAACTTCACCCCTTTTTATCTGCCCCTATGGAGATTCATAATATAGGGATGGCAGGTTATCGCGGTCACATAGGCGGAGCGCTTCTTTTCTGTGGATTGCTCTATTTTTTTCCCTTTTGGAATCCATTGCCGGTCTGGGGAAAGGCGGCTTGTGTGGGAATCGCGGTACTATTTGCATTGTGGCCGGACGTGGATGTAAAGAGTAAAGGGCAAACGATTTATATCCTCGCGTTTCTCATTATCGATGCAATTTTAATCTACCGGCAAGAATATAAACGCGCCGCCTATCTTGGATTCTTGATCGTACTGCCGATCGTCAGCCCTCACCGTGGATGGACCCACAGTTTTATCGCGATGATCCTGATTCCCGGCGCCATCTATCTGGCCGTGATTAAGTATACGGAAGGAACTCCCAAAGATTATCTCCCCTATTTCCTCGCCGCTTTATTTGGATACGCGAGCCATCTGCTCCTGGATCGAATACCTTTATTCAACAGAAAACGGAATCGCCGTTAGACCTGTGCATTGATTAAAAAATATGGTTGAGAATTTTAACGTTGCCTTTATATATTTTTCATTATTTGACTTTTTTATCTAGTTATTGAAATCATTTCGAGTAGAATACAATGACCACCCTATAAATTGCTGAATAGACTACTGCTGTTTCATTTCATGAGTTTGTGTAAAATTGGAAAATGTTTTGAGAAACGCCAGTATATCTATAGTACTTTACGCGGGTGCTATATCAAAACAGTTAGGAGAAGTACACGATGGCGACCGGACGAGTAAAATGGTTTAACGAAAAAAAGGGATATGGTTTTATCGAACAAGAAAATGGAAAAGATGTTTTTGTTCATCACCAAGATATCATAGGGGATGGATTTAAAAATCTCTACGAAAACGAAGCCGTTGAGTTTGATGTCGAACAAGGCGCGAAAGGCCCCAAAGCGACGAACGTAAAAACCATTGGATAATTCGAAAATTGTTGAGTTACGGTTCTTAGAGTCAACCGTTTTAGTCAAATGATAAATTAAGAGGAAACCGCCATTAAAAGAGGCTCTCAGGGGGATTACTATTAGAAAAAACGGCGTTGAGAACTCATTGAGATGGCTTCAATATTGAGAAAAATCCTTCGATATGTTCTGATGTAAGTACAATTTCTATTGCATGAATTATATGTTTTCACTGAATCTCTTTTTATTGTCTATTGTGGAAACATCTTTATGTTGTGGTTGCGATGATTCAATCGACTCAAAAATACTTTTTAACTATTTCCTTACTTTTCATTCTGTTGATTGTTGTTTTTATTCTATGGATTGTGCATTTTAACTATCCACCCTATTCTCCTCCTCACTCCCAATTAGTGACAGTTGATGACGAAGATAACGATGCGGCGCCAGTTCCAGATCCAATTGATCAAGCCAAAACTGCAATCCCCAAACAATCCACAATCCATTCCACGACGCCGCCGCTTATAGCGAATTCTTCTTCTCCGTCTTTATCAAAAACTAGGGTGCAATTTCAGGATGAACCACTGAGTATTCAAATTGTTGACGCAATGGGAGACGAGATCCCCAAAGGATGTATACACTTTCAAGATCAAGACTATAACTTTGTAAATGGATCGCTTCAAATTGATGCGCATCCCGCGAGCGGCGCATGTCCGCTTGCTTGTGAGGCGAATGGGTACGCGTCCGCGACGGAAATCATTCATCTGCCTGTACGTGATAGCGTAATGATAACGCTGGAATATCTTTGTTCTTTTGATACGAAAGTCTATCTTGGAAATGAATCCAATCGCCCTGTAGCAGGCGCGGAAGTGACGCTGTGGAAAGGGCCGAATGTACAACGTCCGCTTCCTGCCAATACTAAATTCAATTATCTCACACAGGGATTAAAGAGGATGCAAGCCCATCTCAAACGGGAAGAAGATGGGTGCCGGATTATCCATCCAGGAGAAAACGCGCCACCCGTGAGAGGCGCGTTTTTAGGAAAACAAACAGATCTTGAAATGGAAGATTTAATCGTTGGGATCTCAGGCTGCCGGTGGAATGAAAATGTGCGAATTCTTCATCATCCTTTGGATGAAATCTATCCGTATAATAATCACAATTCTCTGCGTCTTCGTGTCTGGGATGCTTTGATCGCCTATTCATATGATGAGAAGGACAATTTAGAGACCATACGCAGATGGGAAGATGCGGATGATTTCGTTGATATCCAAAGAGGAGCATCAAAGTTTTACTGTATGGTGGATGCGAATATTGAAAAAGGTACTATCGTATCTACACAAACAACAAATTCAAATGGAACCTGCCGTTTCGAATCTCTCCCCGCTGGAACGTATATCGCGCAAGCGCGGAAAGGAAATATCCGTTCGTTTTATAAAATCCTTCATCCCGCGCGCAGTGGGGCCGATCTGAATCTAATAAGCGCATCCAGCAAAGTCCGCGTAAGAGTGGTGAGAGCGGGTGTTGAATATAAATTTGCAGCGGCGATTCCTGGGGCGAGTATCCAATTTCATCCAATCGATCAGACGCAAGAAGGATTCTATGTCGGTGAAACCAACCGCTATGGATCTGTGGATTTTAATTCTCTGCCATGGGGGAAATATAAACTCCGTATAACGCCTTCTTCCGATTTATTTGAAACACCAAAGACAATGCTGGTAGATATTGATGAGCCTCAGGAATATCTCATCATTGAATTAAAAGGTGAAGGATACACTATATCCGGACGTGTCCTTGTGGATGAGACCAATGAATCCGTGGCTGATTTTGGTCTTGAATTATCCCAACGGAAACCAAATGATGGAACATTTTCCCGTCTAAAATCAGATTCGAATGGGGCATTTACCTTCAAGAATGTTCCTTCAGGAGAATATTGTTTATCACCCTTGATTGATCGGCGATATCATATTGGCTATACCGTGGCCCGTCAGATGGAGAAATTGACCTATCCTTTATCGGCTGTCAGTGAATTTAATCTCTCCACAATTTCTGAAAATGATGAACAATACGTTTTTTCTTCTCTCACTCAGGATGTGGCCGGACTCACTCTTTTCGTCACGGATGATATTCATGACATCAAATATTATGTGCATCCCACTGTAGAAACTCTCTTTCGTGGTTCTGTAAGGACTGAGGATGGAAAGCCGGTTCCCGGCGCTTCTATTTCTACTGATTCAGCGGTTCGTTTTCTTTCCCCCGATCCTGTTTCTGACCAGGATGGTAGATTTGAATTAACGACAGTAACCCGGCCAAGCCGGTATCCCCATCAATTAACTTTTGTAGCGTCCGTCAAGGAGATCCTTGAAGGTCCTATGACAGGAATGTCTCACCGTGTCTTAATGCGAGGAATAAAAGATGTGCTATTCAGTATTGGCGATGATGTCTCCGGTATAGATATTGTCGTCGAGGATATCATCCGGGATGGGAAAATTACTGGAAAAATCGAAACAGAAGACGGGCTGAATTATTTTGATGGATTCAATGCAATGGCAATCCAGAAATCTAATTCTGTTATGGAAAGAATCGGATTTGATGGCGAATACATCATTGAAGGATTGGAATCAGGTCCTGTCACATTGTGGATCTTACCTCCAGCGGGTTTTGAGCAAGATCGCCGATTCGGAGAAGTGCGGATACAAGAATATTGCTCCGAATTCTATGACATTGAAATCCCCGAAGATGGGGAGCCTCCATTTATTCATACAACGCTTGTTCGAGCGGCGCATCTTGCGGGCTGTGTTGTGAATGCGATTAGGCAACCGGTTGTGATGGCCGCTCTCGTACTACCTGAAGTGTCTCAATCGAGCAAGAGATCCACCTATTCAGATGACCGGGGAATGTTCTGGATGTATGCTCTTCGGCCTGGAAAACCGTATCGGTTGGAAATCACTTGTGAGGGGAGAACGAAACCCGATTTGATTTTGGAAGGCGTTATTCCACCGAATGATGATATGACAATTGTTCTACAAGAAGGCTCTACCCAGGAATTGAAATCAATCGCATCTGATCAATTAATATTAGAAAAGGTTTCTAACTCTTCTCCATATCGGGTGGAATACTAAGGAAAAAATTGCAGCGCAAGGGTGGATTCCCATTGGCGCGGCGGAGGATATTCACTTGTCCAACGTGGGATATCGCGTCCGCGATGGGACCATTGATGAGATGCCAGAATGGTTTTTCTTCAAGAGTAATCTCTGTCAATTCTTCTTCGTTCATCTCTGAAAAAGCAATGCGCAGGTCTGAGATCTTTTCTAAGATGGCGTTTCTAACCAATGATATATCAGATGGTTGAGGGATTATATCCTGTTTAAGGGCAAGACCGATCCAATTCACGAGCGCCAAAATGTGAATCACAATTTCTTCCACGCTCATTCCATCCTTTGAAAAGCGGTACGCGTAATCCCGTTCAGTGAGTCCTTCCGTGGCCCAATAGAATCGAAAACCAAGACCATCCAACATCCGTGTTATGACACCTACGCCGTTGATGGCGTTTGGATACGTTGAGATTTCCCGAAAAGGTAGTTTCTCATTCATGATTGTTCTCCCAAATTCTCTTTGATATTGGATTGATGGCTCTTTTTTACTTCTTCAATCAGCTCTGTAAGAAGTGTTTGTAAATGCTGCCGTGATATTTTTGCGTTGATCTTATTGCTGAGCGCGTGACACATCTGGATGAAACAGTCCGCCGCGCGATCCTCTTTTAATTGATTCGCGGAGAATTCTTGTAGCGCATCTTGTCTTAAGAATGTGATTTCGTCTAAAAGAATTTGGAGTTTTTTTATGTCGCTGGCGTCTCCTTCGCCGTCGAGTTCAACTTGTTTGCGTTCGATGTTGAGAAGGGAACGCATGTATTTATCCAATCGATGTTCCTTTTTTCGTATTCTCCGTTCTCGTAACGAGCGTAATCCGAAATAGACCGCGATAAAAAAAGATACAACAAACGAACGGATTCCTTCCGTTCCCTCAACAAAGTCTGGAGGGAGTAGGGGGCGCAGTTCAGGATTGTAAAAATTCGCAGCGCCTTGGTGGAGTGGATAGGCTGGTTTCCTGAGAGAAAATGTGCGGCCTTCGGCGAACAGTTCTTCCAGCTGGTTCTCCATCATGAATTTCTCATCCATTATGATTTCCACAACTTTTCTGACTAGATTCGCATTGACACCCGTACGTGTCAGTAACTGGGCGCCCGCCGCGATAGTTTTAATATTCCGTTGCTGGTGATGAGTGGGGAAGATAACTGTATAGTGATTGCAGGAATTTCGTATGGATAAGTAAACAGATAATTCTTTTCTAGGGCTCGGTAATGTGGAATGTCAATGAAATCGCATGTTCCTGACTCTGCAAGCCTCCGGAAAATGGGCGCATGCGTTCCCACGGTGATAAACGCGGCGTCGATGGTTCCCTTGTTAAAACCTTGTAGGACTTCCTGATAGTTAAGGTTTTGAATGTGAATTTTTCCATTTAGATTGAAATGATCGAGTAGTACCAAACCCATGGAATAATCCCCCCGACCGTTTCAAACCAAGGCTAACCGTCTTGTCCACAAGATCGCCGGGACACTGGATTCCCGCTCCACGCCGAACGATGAAATGCGCTGGCTGTGAATATAGATTTGCGGCGAATGCGACATGTTCATCACCGAGGGTATGAATTTGCAAACCCGCATCTTTCGCAAAATCTGGATCGTGTTTTAGCAGGACATCAAGGGTACCCGCGCTGATATAATGCGAAATCGACATTTCCACTCTGGAGAAGCCGCAGATTGGTGAGTGATCCACTCGTTGTGACTGTATCGACGGTCAGACCGAGTTGTAAGCGGATCTCATGGGCTAAATTTTCGCTGAGCTGTTTATATAATCCACCCGGCGGCCCTGTGGCGATCGTTACCAAAGAAGGGAGAGCGGTCCAGATTGTGTATATCTCATGGAGCGCCACAGGAAGAAGAACCAAAAAGAAAGCGACGATGATCCGAATCCACTTCTTACTCACGATCCACCTCCGGTTTTTTTTTCAGTTTTACCGCCTGGGCAGCCAACATGAAAACAATAGCGTAGATCCTTCTTAGAAATAAAACTGTGGAAATGCATCGGTTCATGATTACGTGAGTCGATTACGTTTGTGAGAAAATTAATTCTGTTTTTGTAAATAAGTAAAGGGGAGGGAAGGTTTGTTTTAAATTATGAAAAGTGTTTATAAGCTATTTAATCATTCTTCCACAACTTCAATCAATCCCGCCACACCAGGTGTGGAGCCTTTTCTCCACGGGCAGGGGGGAGAGGGCGGCGCGGGTGGCTTCTCCTAGGCCACGGAAAATGCTTTCCCAGATGTGGTGCGGATCTTCTCCATAGAGAAGATCGATCTGCAAGGTCGCGGCGGGCGCCCTTGGGCCAATCCACCAAGGAAATTCCATAGATCCACACAGAGCATATCTTCCACGTGCTCAGGAACGATAACCGAGCCTTTACGGAACTCGAATCCGCTGCGGGATTCGAACGAGAGCCGGACCTCAGCGGCGGCTTCATCGATGAATCCAGTCCCCGCATCCAGCGCCGTTGATCCCTTGCTCCTTCATCATATTCGCAGCCACTTTAACGAGCGCTTCACCAAAGCACTGGCCTGAATCCTCTGCGATCACATGTTGCAGTACAAATTCAGCTAGTTCCACCTCGGCGGATAGATTGAGGCAGCTGCGCCAGGCCCATTGCTCGATCATGTGATTGAGGAAATGGATTTGTGTTGTTGATGCGCGCTTTGAGTTCGGGATCGCGTTCCCCACCTTGGATCGAGGCGCGGATGATCGATTCCTTTGTTTTGCGCTGGATTGTAACCCGGCTTAAATTCAAAACATGGTTCTTAATCCCTTTCTTTACGGACCGGCGGCGGCGTGAGCGGGGAAACCTTCAAAGTCCGCGAATACCGCGACATGACCCGCGCATGGAATTCGTAACCTTCTTTTGTCGCGTAACTTATCGATGTTCCGCTTAAGAAAATCATTTACCCCCGTTGACCACGGACCGCGGTTTATACGCTCGTCCACCGGTGGGGAGAATCGCGTTCACTGCCGAGGGTGTAATTGCATAACGAGATGGGCGTATATGGCCCCCATCATGATTTCTCCCCGCGTTGTGCAGTTTCGTCATGGATTCCAGTGGATCTTTCGTCAATACTCCTAAATGTTCGGGCGCATAATCATTCACGAAACGCGATCGCTTCCCTCCATAGTATCGGTCAGAATCACCAAGCCGCACATAATTGGAAAACACGGTTTTGATATACCCCCCTGTTGTTTTTCCGGCAGCGCTTCCACCTTTTTTGGAACAATCTCCGCGACTTTATTCGCTAATTCTGCTGAAGATGTGACTAACAGAGCGGCGGAATAGGGGGGGCCGTGTTCGGCTTCAATTAAAAGATCCGTTGCGGCGGTATCGGGATCGGTTGCAGCGTCCGCTAGGATGATCGACTCGCTTGGACCGGCGGGCGGGCCGACATCCAAGGTTCCATACAACAGTTTTTTCGCGGGCGGATGCATAGATGTTACTTACTCGGTCCCACCATCTTCAATACAGGCTTAACCGTTTCTGTTCCCAATGCGAATGCGGCGACGGGCTTGTACGCCGCCGGAACCGGCCAGACTTCATCGATTCCAACTAACTTGCGCGGGCGTACAACGAAGCGTCGTCCACGCGCCCATCAGCCAAGGGGGGCGTCGCGACCGCGATCCTCTTAACCCCCGCCACCTTCGCCGGAACACCCGAGCATCAACAGAACGGACGGATACGCGGCTGTCCCGCGCGGCACGTAAAGAACGGCGCTTTCAATCGGCGTAACCTTTCTCCCCTCCGAATAAGCCAGGCGCGATTTCGGTTCAACCACATCTCTTCCGAGCATCTGCCGTTCATGGAAGGTTAGTATATTTCGATAGGAAACTTCAATCGCCTCTTTGACCTCGGCGGACAATCGCCCGGCGGCTTGATGGATCTCATCCTGCGTAACCTGGAGGCCGGTTTGTGATAAATCGGCGCCGTCGAATTCTTTTGTTAACGCGAGGATGGCCCGCATCCCCTTCTTTTTTCACCCGGTCGATAATCGCCTGAGCCTGGGGCAGAAAAGCGTCGATATCCTGCCCCGACCGGGCGAGGATTTTCGCTTTCTGTTCCTGTGGAGTTTCATTCCAACGATAGATTGTAAGCATTGCGTTTTCTCCATCTTCCATCTCAATCGGAAGTTGCATTAGCAAAAAATTGTAGCGTTCCCCTCCTAAAAAAAGAGGGCCATAACCAGTCTTGTTGAATTGACGCTTATTTTTTGATGTGTTTTCTGGTATGCATTTGGGGCTTTTTCGTTTGAAGCAACGGGGCGGGATTCGGCGTAGGAATGGGTTTTTTTCAGGAGCGATTCAATCGTGCGGCGTGGGTACGGAGAATTTCCAACGCTTCTT
>CAXXSM010000124.1:0-17686 GCA_963663405.2 bacterium
CGCGCGCCTCAAGATGAGACGGGAAAAGTGATTGGCTATTTGCGCATCCAGTGGGGGCCGGAAGCGACATGGCGGTATTTCCAGTTTTTAAAAAAGGGGATCGGCTATACGGCTGGAGTTTTCTTTCTTTTATCGTTTTTTATCGCCCATTTCATTCTTTATCGCATGTACGCAAAAGAAAACTCCTATTTCTTGAGATGATTCGTCTTTTTTCTTCCAGCAATTATTCACAACGGATCGATGTGCGATCGCTCTCTCATGGATTCTCGGATATTGGTGTCCATCTGAATCGAATTTTTTCGTCTATTGAAGAAGAGATGAACCGGCATGCGCATCTCAAGGATTCGCTGAGGGAAGCCGAACGAATCTGACTGAAGCGCGAAATACTTTGAGTAAAACCCGCGCTGAGTATAATGATCTTCACAAACTGATCCGTTCCAGTCTGATCAATTTATTTGAAATTGTCTGGTCTGGTGTGGTGTTGATTGATGGACAATATCAGATTCATTATATCAACAAACGGGCGGAACGTTTGCTCCGATTCGCTCAATTCGATAAGGATTGTATCTTAGACGAACGGCTGCGCCGTTGTCTTACGCCACTTGTGAAATTTCATTCCGTTGAATGCGTTGATGATCTCTGTGTGTGGCCGCAGCCGGCCTTGGGTCATTCCGTCTCTTGTCAAATACGCGCTGTTTCAATCCCTGTTGGCGATGGTTTCTTTTACTACCTTGTTCTTGTCCGCGAAGAGAGTGGTTTCCCCAAATTCCACGGTTCCTCCTATTTCTCAGAGCGCCTGGTGATTGATATTCTGGCAAAGGAAACGCCTTCGCCGGTTTTAACTCTATTGAAAGGAGAGACGAAGGAATCAGCGATTGGCTCCGGCCTTGAATACAGATTCCGTGAATGCTTGCGGAGGATCGAGCGGTTTCGTGAGATCGAAAGAGGCTTTGCCGGATCCGTCAAGACGTTTCGTTTGGCCGCATGGTTGAAAGATCATTTCCGGGCGGATGATCTTTTCTCTGAACACTTGAATGTGATGTCCAGCGGCCCGAATGTAGAAGTGATGATAAAAGTTCCTGAACGTCTTCTGGTGGAATTGGTTGATAACACGGTAGAGTTAATCGTACGGATTGGATACCAGATCAATGATCGTATCCGTACCCCAATCTCCCTTCACGCTTCCATTGATTCGCGTGGCGCCCCTGTCCTTTCCTTTGATATGCCTCATTTTACGCGAAAAGAAGCGTCTTTCCTTCATGATTTACTCGAAGAACGCATTGGATTTGGATATGAGAAACAAAACAATGATCGATTGAGCTTTGAAGAATTGGAGCGGGATATCATTGTATCGATATATCGATTTGTGAAACGATTATTGCAAGTCAATGTGGAATGTGTTTTTTCAGAAAGTAAAAAAATGGCTACAATTCTTATGGTTATAGAAAATCATACATTCCCCGATGAATCCACTAATTTGGAAGCAGAATCTCCCGGTACGGAATCCGTTCGCAATTTAGTTCGTGATTTTTTAAGTGGAATCAATTCTAATTTTCTGATCTGAACACGTTTGGTCTAGGATCATTCTCTTCATCTGAAAATGAGTTGCGGTAGGGCGCCTCACGCTTTATCGATCCACCGGGAATGATTCACGAGAAAATGGCGCCTCATAAAGACGCTACCCACTACATGCTCATTTTCATATATACTATCATAATTGAGATCACAACCTGCAAATGATAATAAGTTGTGTAAGTCAACACGAGTGAGAGAGCCTTAGAAACTCATTTTCATATAAAAAAATCGAAAAAGTCTTGATTCCATTTCGACCTTAAGTTATATTATAACAAATACTTATTTTATTTGTTGGTTATTTTGCCTTCTTTTTCTGTCTTTAAAAGGATGGATTGGGAATGTATAGCTCGGTATATATCAATTCTTTGTGTTCTCTATTCTATTTGTATGCGGTATAGAAAAGATTTGTATTATAATTGGAGATACTATCCAATAACTAGGTTATGATTCAATCGAAAGAGATAAAAAGGGCGGGGGAGGGGATATTAAAATAGGCTCTCCCCGCTTTAGACTGGTAGATTCTTTCAAGGCGAATCTTTGAATTTATCTTTCAGAATTTTATCATGCCTTGAAAGTGTTTCTTGTAACATCGTCTTAGAAGGGGATTTGGGATTCTTTCGATTTGTTTATGGTGTGATTTGTTTGCTCGAAATAGGCAATAGGAGAGGTGTGATGACGAGCACAAAGAAGGATATTGTCAAGGAAGTAGCGGCAAGGACGGGTTTTGATATTGCCAGCGTGAAAGAAATCGTCCAGACAATGTTTGACGCGATGTGCGATGGTTTGGCGCGGGATGGAAATATCGAGATTCGCAATTTTGGTATTTTTAAAGTGAAAGAAACTCCCGCCAGAAAAGCCAGAAATCCCAAAACCAGTGAAATTATTATCGTTCCCGAAAAGAAACACGTCAGTTTTAAACCCGGCCAACTCATGAAAGAAAGAATTAATACGCAACCGGAATAAACGATAATGACGAAACGGCAAAGATTTTTTCATCAATCTACCCGTTAGATTTGGGTGTTTTAGAAATGTCATCAGGTACACGGAACAGAAAACAAAATACAGGAACCTTTTTTCCCCCATCTTTGTCGAGTAAGATTGACACGCCTGTATAATGATTTCAGATTATAATCTTTACACTGATTGTGATAAAAAGTATGGGTGATTCACAGGATTTATTGAAAAAAGCTCTCTCGGATGTCAATGATATCCCCGCATTGCCGGATGTTGTCGTTAAAGTGATGCAGTTAACCCGCAATCCCGATGTTACTGCGGAAGAACTGACGACTGTGATTTCAAAAGATCCGGCTCTGACAGGGAATATTCTCCGCCTTTGTAATTCTGCGTTATATGGTCTGCCAAGAACGGTTTCCTCCCTGAAACAGGCCGTGATGTACTTAGGTTTTCACACCGTTCGAAATCTAGTTCTCACCTGCTCAATGAGCAATCTCTTTAATACGGATGTGAAAATCCCCGGTTATACCGAAGGTGGGCTTTGGGTTCATTCGATCGCTTGCGCGATTGGGTGTGAAATGATCTGTAAAACCATTCGTCCTATTCGGAAAGCCATCAGCGACGCCGCTTTCACCGCGGGTTTACTGCATGATATCGGTCAGATTTTAATAGGCATGCGGTCGATGGGGACGCTGGAAACAATCGAGGAACTGATGCTGGAAGGTGGGATGAGTCAAGTGGAAGCGGAAAAAGAAGCGTTGGGCTACTCCCATGATGAATTGGGTTCTGCGCTTTTAAGTCACTGGGATTTTCCCGATCTACTGGTCCTTGGCTTGAAATATCATCATTTCCCTGATCGAGCGGAGAAAAGCATAACCATGCCTTCCCTTGTCCATATCACGAATTCGCTCATTTGTGATATGGGCTTTGGAATCGATTTAGAACAAATGAAACATACGCCTAACGAATTCGCCATCGATACTGTGGGAATGGATCCAAGTGATCTTATGAAATTGCGGGAAGATATAGAATCGATGGTCAAAGAAAATTCGGAAATGTTTCTGCAACTCTCTGGATAGTATCCTGCCTCTTGCGCTAGCGAAAATACTCCATGCGAAACAGTCCTAGATTTGTTTTGTTCATCAGGAACTAACTTAACTCAGAAAATCCATCAAGGATTGCTGGACGATCAAGGCGGACGCCTGCAGCGCCGCGTTGAACGCGTTTTCCGCTGTCGATAGATCGGTGACCAGTTCCGCGAGATCCGCGTCCTCCACGGTGGATAATTGCTGGCGCAGCAGGTCCTCACTGTCTTCTAAACGGTATTCCACCATATCCAGGCGATTCATTCGGGCGCCGAGTTGTGTCCGGCTGTTTAAGATAATATCCAAATCGTAATCCAACGCTTCGAGTGAATCTTGGATGGCTTCCGTATCGTCGTTACGAAGAGCGTTCTCCAGGTTCTTTATCGTGAGGAAAATATTCTTTTCTTCGACCTCATCGACCGTCCCCTCTTCCCGCCATCCTAGAATCGAGGCGGTGTTTTGATTGCTGGTGTAAGGAGAAAGCGTCTCCGCCTCCGCTTCGGTTGTGTAGGTGTAGCCGGCGATCCCGATTTGTTCTGTGAAGCGTGTAGCTGAATCGGCGCCTGTGGTGTCGTTCGCTGAATCAATCAATATTGTGTGCCCATCGTAATGGTTGAAGATTTCGAGTCTGCCGTCAATGATTTGCGCGGAGAACAATCCACCTCCCGGTCCCGCTTCTCCATCTGCTTCGTCGATGCGTTTCACGAGGTCTTCGATTGTATCGTCCGCGTTCACTTCGATGGTATAGTTTTCCATCGTCAGACCGGAACCATCACGGATTTCAATTGTAAATTCTCCATCGTCAATCGCCGCGAGATCGCTGACGGCCGCGCCTTCGGTAATCACTGGATCCGATTGAATCCGTTTCAGGGAAGGGGGTTGTATTAATCCCAAGTCTTTCGCCGTAGTTCCATCCGACATATCCATAATACTGAGTGCATCATTGGTACCTGTTGTGGAGATAATGTTGATGCCGGTCTTCGTTTCATTAATCTCCGCCAGGACTCCAATATCCGCGTCATTGATCGCATTGAGAACTTCCCCAATCGTATCCGCCTCGCGCAGGTCAACGGTTTTGGACCGGCCGTCATTTTGAATGACAATCAGACCCTGATTCAGTGAGGTTGATGTTTCATTTCGTATCCCGAGGCTGCCTTCCGCGCTATCGGTTAACGCGCCGGGCAAGTCCTCTAGTTTTGTGCTCAGTTCTAGATCACCATATCGGCTGACGCTCTGTTCTCCTGTTGTTTCATCGATGGTTACACGGGTTGTGATGTCGCGTCCGAAGAGTTTCCGTACATCATCCACTTTGAAGACATCCGTACTATCAACGGCGCTCACTTCCAGGCCTGTGCCCTCCGCGTTGACGTAAACCGACGCCCGGCCTTGCAATTGAGGATGGTTATTAATCAGATTCAATAAATCCCCTAATGAAGAACCGGGGATGTCATCCGCGCTGCCTCCGGCGCCGTTAAAGTCATTCCCTTGCGTTAATCCACGCAGGTCGATGTCAATGACTTCATCATCAATTGTGATCCGGATCGCTTCCAGATCGGTTAGGAATTCTGGTGAACCGTTTTCAAGTATGACTTCATTTCCATCTTGATCGATGTTCGTCAACGCGAGGTTGTCACTGAATGGAGTGGCTGGTTCATATTCTGGGCCTGTATTGGTCACGGCGAATAGAAATGAATCGTCCTCTAATCGGACGGCGCCGCGTTCCGGCGCTGGATCGGCGGTGGGATCGGATAATGGATTCGTGGCGGGATAGCCGGTGGTGAGTGATCGTTGAGAAACCACTTGCCGGTGCATACCCAACGCGCCTAACAGATTCGCTCCATAAGGGGTATCCGGCGGGAAACCCGTGTCTCTCGATCCATCGCTCAACTCCAGCGCGTCCGCCCGTTGGGAGGTGATGACAAGTTGGTTTTCACTATTAATCGACGCGGTGACATCGTCGATGTTGGCGTTGATCCGGTCGCGCACGTCTTCTAATGAATCCACCGATAAATCGACGCGGATCGTTTCCCCATAAATCGTGAATTCAGCGAGATTATTCGGACTCGATGTTGGAGAATTCGTGGGATTGGGCGAACCGTCAACCGAAGCGTCAGCGGGTTGGTCCGGCAAGGGAGGGAGATTGGGATAGTTCGCGTTGGCGATTCGCAGTTGTTCGGCTAAGGGCGCCGAAGTGTCTTCTATGCGAATGGAAGCGGTGATCTGGTTTGGCGTATGGAGGAATGTGTCCAGACCGGTTAGGTTGGTGGCTATGGTTTGACTCTTGCCGATAGTCACTTTCCGTTCGAAATCGTCTCCTTGATAGAGAACCGTTCCATCGGTCGCGATGAACGCCTGTTTTTTTGTTTCACTGCCGCCAAGAATGTATTGTCCATTGTAATTGGCGTTGGCCAGATCCAGCGCTTGCGCGTAGAGTTCGGCGATCTCGTTCGCGATCGAGATACGGGCGGAGGAATCCACATCCGTGGCTCCTTCAACAGCAAGCTGCCGGACGGTTTGCAGAACGTCCGTCAGTCCATTCAGCGTCGTTTCAGTCAATTCCAAGTTTGTCCGGGCGCTTGTCGTGTTTCGTTGAAACCGGCGGTCTTGATAGATTGTCGTTCTAAGGGATAAACTCACAGGAAAATCTACAGGATCATCAGCCGGCCGGTTAATTCGCAGGCCCGTGGAAAGCTGTTCTTGAATGCGGGAGATCCGCTCAATATTGGTTTGTAAAAATAAAAGTGAACGATTGCTTAGTATATTTTGCGTAATACGCACCATGATTCCATACGCTCCTATCTATTACGCGCCGATCTGGTTAATGACAATGTCCAACAGTTGATCGATTGTGCTGATGATGCGCGCCGACGCTTGAAAGGCCTGTTGATACCGGATCAGGTCGATCGATTCTTCATCGAGGGAGACGCCCGCATTCTGTTCTTGGATGGTTTCCAGTTCGGTTTGGATGGCGCGGTTCGTCTCATAAAACTGGGAGACACGACTGCTCTCCAGTCCCAGTTTAGCGATGATGGATCGGTATAATTCTCCTGGTGATTGTCCATTAATGGCGGGCGCGTCTTCTAGCGCCGCCATCGCCAACACGGCTTCGTTATTGCCCACCGCGCCGTCAGCGGAAGCGGCCAGCAGGTTTACGTTGTCAACAAGATCCTGGTTGACGCGAATACTCTCTGCGTCTGTTCCCATAAAGAAAGTGTTGATCCCAGCAGAGGAAAGAAAACCACTCGTGTCGCCGGTAAACGTGATCTGATCGTCTCCGGTCGTGGTGATCTCAAATCCATCTTCCCCCACGATTTCCGCCCGGACCATCGCCCCAATGTTATCCCCTACTTGAAGAGCGGATTCCGCTCCGGAAATGGGGGAATCCAAGGTCTCATCCAAAACCGGCCCTTCTGTAAAACCCAGCGCCGACAAAATGAGACTGTCATCGCTTCGGAATGTAAATTCGAAATCCCCAGTCGCTTGCACTTGCAGGCGGTTGATAGATGGGTCTTTTTCATCGGCTGCGATGGATGCGATGACCGGCGCGCCGCTTTTACCCGCCGCCTCATTGATGGAATCGATAATGCCCTGCAGCGAGAGTACACCACCATCTATAGAGGGATCAGCTGAAATGGGCACTTCAACGATATTCGTGATCGTGCCCTCCTCATTAGCGATAACGATTTCAAAACTGCCTTCGACGAAGGGATTATCTCCCAGACGGCCATATCCATCGATCGCATCGAATCCCAGCGCTTCGATCAATCCCGTTGTATCGTTTTGAAAGAAGAATGAACGGTTATTCTCTGCGCGGATGATCATTTGGTTATCCGCGGTAAATTCGACTTGAAGATTTTCATCCGCCGCGGTAATCGCATTGGCGAAAGCGGCCATCGTATCGACTCCGCCTCCGATATCGATCGTAGTGACTTGCGGATTGTTGTTGTTATCAATGACGACCAATTCCAGAGTGCCCGCGCTGATAACACTGGGGGGCGGGCCTGGGAACGCGGGTGAGAATTGGGGGATTCCGCCCCCGATAAAAGAATCCGTTAACGCGCCGGAGAATGATCCGGACACTTCGGTTGTATCGCCACCATTTAAGGGGATCGTCGGATCGGTAATCGGAAAATCAAACGCGCGGATTAATCCGGATGTATCGTTTTGAATCGACAGCGTTTCTCCGGATTTGATCGGCAGAATCTGTAAGGTGGTTACAGACGGATCGTCTTTACTGGGAACCAGGTTGGCTTTGATTTTGCCATTTCCGGCGTCCTGAATGGCGGCGGCGAGTTCAGCCATAGTCATATCGCCGGTGAAAGTGACGGTATAAGGTTCAATTGCCCCGGTGGTGGGATCTGTATCAATCGCGTTCCCCGCCGCGTCGCGCAGATGAATCTCGAATGAATACGTTCCAGCGCCTTCAGAGATGGGATAGCCATCAACTACCCGCAGCTGACCCAACGCGGTTCCGGTTTCATCCACTTCTATGCCTTTTGTTCCTTGGGTTTTTGAAACATAGACAGGATCAAAGGTTAGAGCCGACTGCGCGGTTTTCACGATTCCATCGGACCGATCGATACGCTGGACCAGATCGTAAAGTGTATCGTCTGTATCGACTTGGACCTCATACGTATCCAACGTTTCATTTTCTTCATCGGTGATACGGATTTGAAAGGAACCATCGGATACGGGATAAGGTTGGTCACTTAAGGGCGCGTCGCTTGGAAGGTTAGGATTATTGAAGATCGTATCTAATGTGATTGTGGAATCAGCCCTGGTTGCGCCGGTTGGGATTTCGAAATGGCTGGTCAATGAAGAGTAGCCTTCAAGACCCGATGCGCCGCTGTGGATTTCATTGATACCTTGTATGATCCCACGGGCCAGTGTATCGATATCTTCGCGCAAGTAAGGAAGAATCCGGTCACGCGCGTCCAGCACGGCTCCTAGTTTACCTTGCCGGATCTCGGAATCCAGATCGTATAATCCCTCTTCACCTTGCCGAACGCTGATCGTATCCAAACCATTGGAATTCTGTATGGTTACCGTAGTCAGTGGATTCACGGATATACCATCAACGAGCCGCTGTCCTGCGAGGGTAACGCTGATTTTTCCTTCCTCGTCTTCGATTGTCCGGATAGGGATCACTTCTGACATTTCCGACAACAACGCATCTCGTTGATCGCGTAGATCGTTGGCGTGAGCTTTCCCACTGACCTCCGCTACGGCGATGCTTTGATTCAGCGAGGCGATCTCATACGCCATCCGGTTGACATCTTCAACCATCAGGGAAACACGTTCATTGAGATCGTTGTGCATGGTGTTGAATTCATCGACGACAAAGTTCAAGGTATCGGCGAGTGAGACCGCGCTCTCGATAGCCGAGGTTCGCGCTTCGGGCGCTTCCGGTGTGAGGGATAATTCGTGAAGGGCGCTGTAGAATTGTCCCAGCAGGTTGTTTAATCCTCCCGCCGCTGTTTCGTCGACGCTGGACGAGATGGGGGTGAGTGGATCGCTCAATACGGCTTCGATTTGTAGAAATAGACGGTCCAGTTCTTCATTGAACGCCGTATCGCTTTTCACTTCGCGGATTTGCGCATCAAGAAACATATCCCGAAGGCGTTCCACGTTTGTGATTTCTACGCCTTGACCGAAGATCCCTTGGGCGTTTTGGAGAGGATTCGAGGAGGATTGCGTTACGCGCTGCCGCGAATATCCTTCTGTATCAACGTTTGATATATTTTGGCCGGTCGTATTCAGGCCAGCCTGCGCCGCGCTCACCCCGCGCGCGCCGATATTCAGAATACCGTATAGAGATACCATTCAGCGCCGCCCTTCAGAATTATTGCTCATGGACTGTAATAAATACCTTCGCTAGGCAGATTTTGCCTAGTTTTCTTTCGCTTCAAGTCCCCCTTATCCTCGATAATGCAACCTGTGTGCCCAAATCATCACAAAAAATTTGATGATTCATCCCGTTGTGACGCTCAGAAATCCGCCTTTAAATCCATAGCCATTGTTTTTTCTGTAAATCTGGCTAAAACATGCACTTATAATGCTATAGGACTAACCATATGGACTATTACTTTTATTTCATCGCCTCGCTCGCGGTTATTCTTACGGGAATCGCGAAGGCGGGATTTGGCGGGGGGGTCGGTATCGCTGCGACTCCGCTTTTACTGCTTGTGACGAGTGGCTCGAAAGAGGCGATCGGGATCATGCTCCCGATTCTCTGCTCGTGCGATCTATTCGCCGTCTACCATTATCGCCGCACGTACGATGGGGCGAATCTTCTGCGTCTGATTCCCGGAGCGATTCTGGGGATCGCGGCTGGGAGTTTTTTCCTAGGTAAATTTTCTGAGGAATTCCTTAGCGTCTGGATTGGGATTATCTCCGTCGCTTTTGTGTTCTATCAATGGGGGAAAACCTGGATTCTGAAGGAATTAAGAGCCTACCGGCCAAAATTCTGGCAAGGCTGTCTTTTTGGAAGCGCCGTCGGATTTACCTCCACTCTCGCCCACGCGGGAGGCCCTCCGGCGACGATGTTTCTTCTTCCACAAAACCTGGGCCGACAGTTGTTTGTAGGCACAACCGTGTTTCTCTTTACGGCGGTCAATGCGGTAAAATTGATCCCTTATTTCTACTTTCATATTATCAATTTAGAGCGCATCTCGACCAGTTTGATCCTTTTGCCGCTGGTTCCGATTGGGACGTATCTTGGTGTTTGGATGAACCGGCGCTTGAACGAAACTGCTTTTAATGGCGTCATTTACGTCTTTCTTCTTCTGATTGGCTTTAAGCTGATCACAGGGATCAATCCGGTTGGGTTTCTCTTTGAAATCATAGGTCTCAATCAAGCGTCATGAATCTTTTTGACAGCCATCATCATTTAAACGATCCAAGACTCCAGGGGCAAGAAGAAAGAGTTTGGCGAGACGCTTTCGAAGCGGGTGTGACGAAAGGCGTAGTTATTGGCTATGACGTAGCCAGTAGTGAAAGGGCCATTGATCTGGTTGACCGGCTTCCCGGTTTGTACGCCTCGGTTGGTCTCTCTCCCCATGTTGTCATGGAGGCGGAAGACGATTATATCGAACGCCTGCGCGCACTCGCTCAACATCCAAAGGTTGTGGCCATCGGCGAAGCTGGTCTGGAGTATTTCTACGACGCGGGGCCGAAGGAGAAGCAGAGAAGGGAACTGTTGCGTCAGGCGGAGTTGGCGGATGAACTAGGGAAGCCTTTAGTGATTCACCTGCGTGACGCGGATGAGGATTTCCTCCAAATCCTGGAATCCGGAGCGCCCGATTCGGCAATCCTCCATTGTTTCACGGCTTCGGAAGAATTAATGCGCGCCGCTGTGGAAAAAGGATATTACATCTCCTTCTCCGGCATCCTTACATTTAAGAACGCGAAGGATATCCAACGCATAGCCGCTCTCGTTCCAGAAGAAAATCTCTTAATCGAGACGGATTCACCCTACTTAGCCCCCGTGCCATATAGAGGCAAGCAGTGCGAGCCAAGGATGGTGGTAGAGACAGCGAAAAAGCTGGCCGGGATTCGAGGATTGTCAGTAGAAGAGATCGGGCGGATTACTTATGAGAACGCTTGCCGGGTGTTTCGGATTGGGGATTGAGTCTTTGATGTTTATATTTGTCTGAATCTGGATTCCCTGGATGAATAGTCTGCTCAGGATTTGAATTGAATACTCTGTTTGGTGTTTCAGAAAATATAACAATATATAAGTTAGATCGTAATAGAGTTTTTTTATACCTTTTTTGAATAATAAATATCAGAATTGGAAATCTCCAAATATAAGGATTTTGAGGATAGTGAATCAAGTTTGATCGGATATATCATGGCTATCCCATAAATCCTGGCTATCCTGATACTGACAAAAAAAAGCGGATAAGGTATTTTTACACCCTGTCCGCTTTCTCTTTTTCTTCTTTAATCAAACTGAACGTTATTCCTTCACTTCAAACTCGTCTGGATGGACGTCGGCAGTAGTGAGATCGGCGTAGATGACCCGGTAGGTTTCGGAGTCTTTTGGTTTCCACCAGCAGATGGGGGCTTGGTCTCCGAGTTTTATGCCTTCTACATCATAATTCCAGTTGTTCTCCGAATTGAGTTGATAGAACAATAGGCCTTGTGTCAGTTTAACGTACTGCGCGGTGAATTCTTGGATCTGTTCTTCTGTTGGATTGCCGTCACCGATCTTGCCACCGAGCAGTTTCGCCACGTCCTGCATGGTTAGAGATTCGGGGAATTTTCCCTGGCTCGCTTCGGCGCACATCCGCAGCATTTCGATCAGATCGTTCTCTGATGGTTCGGCTGTGGGCATGGCGGGCATTTTAATCTCTTCGTACCCTTCCGGCAGTTCCGTGAGGAAGAGCGATTCATCCAAGTCGGGATTGAAGACGAAATCGGTCAACGTCACTTTCATATCGCCGAACATGGCCATTTTGATTTCGATCCGGACCGGCAGACCCGTTTGGGTGTCCGCCCAGATGGTATACTCCATGCCATCCTGTTTGGTATGGAATTCCAGAGTGGTATGACCATCAATCTCCTTTTCCCCGACAATCATTTCCGCGCCTTCTTTGAGTTGCTGCAAGGAAGCGATGAAATCCTGCTGTCGTTGATTCTGGGGCAGGTTGGAGAAATCAATCACCGATCCTTTTTTCTGGGAAGGAACCAAGGTCATGCTTTTTCCCTTGACCATATCCATAATGATGACATTACCGTTATCCTGAGTCATTCGTTGTATGCCTGGCGCCTTATAGAGGGCCTTCATAATGAATGTGGGTTGACCGGGCGTTTCGACTGTGCTCTTGTATGAAAGAGTATGGATGGAGTAGATCCGTTCGAGCACTTCCGCGAAGGCCAGTCCCGGTCCGCTATCCAGAAATCCGATTCCCGCGACGAAGATGAAAACCAAAACGGCGCATGCGGCGGCCGCCGCCCAGCGGTATTGTCTTCCAGTTAGATTCTTGAGTAAACGCATGATAAAGTTCTCCTTATTGTATGTTTTGAGTTTCATTGCCAGATTGCGCCTAGCGGTTTGCCACTGCGCTGTATCCGGTGTGTCTTCCCGCGCGGCGTCAATCCATTCCTGGAGCTCTTCCATGCCGACTCCGTGTTGCTCGTTTGAATATTTGTGATTGTCATTTCTACACATGGTGAATCTCCTTTCTCAATTCCGATCGATCGCGCGCGCCTGGCGCCCGTCTTTCCACGGGCTCTTCCATGGGTTTCAGAATTTCCTTGAGACGTTCCCGGCTCCGGTGTAGAATCACGCCGACTTGGTTCACGGAAATGCTCATATGTTCGGCGATGTTCTCGTATGACAGTTCCTCGAAGCAGCGCAAAGCGAACACTTTTGCGTCCCGTTCCGACAATTGGCTCAACGCCTGCCGGAGAAACCGCGCTTTCTGTTTTTGGCTCGCGAGATAGCGGGGAGTCCGGCCATTGGAGACTTCTGTTTCACGAACGAATTCCCAGCTCTCCTCTTTGTACTTGGGTTTACGCCGCAAGAGATCTATCGCAGTCCGTGACGCCGTCACCCGCAAGTACGCGCCCCAGTTTTTTACGGCTTCGGGGTGGATTCGCTTTCCGCTTCCGCTCAGCAGTTTCAGGAACACTTCCTGCAAGACGTCTTCCGCGTCTTCGGGGCTGCCGAGAATCCGGTAGGCGGCGTGATACACCATCTGTCCGAATGTTTCGGATAATTCCGACACCCATTCGACTCGATCTTTCTTCATTATTTTTTCCTTTTTTTGTACGATCTCAGTGTGGGGCCCGCACACGCGTCAATCGTTCTGTCATAGAGAGGACGGGATAAAGGGATATTTTCTTACAGTGTTTTGAATATAAAGACCATTTTCTTGCTATGCGAATTGTGCTTTCTTTTATAGGCTTGAATGGGTAAAATGAATCGTAATGGATTGAATGTCATTATACGTGACTTGTTTACCACAGGGAGAGAAAAATTATGAATCGGTTTGTTTGGATTGTTTTTACAGCATTGATCATTGCGCCGAATGGATTCGCTCAACTGGAACCCATTCAACTCGATTTTTCCGGCGCGACGGCGGAAGAAAATAGTGTCACCATCCAAGGTCCGGGATTTGACGCCTTACCCCCGCGCGGAGATTATGTTTGGGGTATTTCCCGAAGGCGTTGTCAGCGAGGACGATGAGGATGCGACGGATGGGACCGGCGCAATTATTGTAGCGGAACCAGGGGAAGGATTGATGGTGTTCGGCCCCGTCGTCAACGCGACCAGCGCCGCTTTATACAGCTGCTCAGTCAAGGCGGATAAACCTTATATTTCCGTTACTCCTCGCCAGTGTGGATATGGGAGCGAATGGTTTTGTCACGACTACATCCCCTTCAAACAGCGCTTTCTTTGTTGAAAAGTTCCAGGTATTGAATGATTTCTTTATTCCCCCATCCATTGGGATTTCAGCCATTGATCCAGATCGTCAACACCAGCGAAACGGAAAACCGTTACAGTCTATTTGGATAATATGGATGTTTGGTTCTTAGATCCCACCCCCGCGATCCAATCCCTTCCTTCCTTGCTGATCTTGTTAGCCCCTTTGATTAAAGCGTTTGATGTCGATCTCTTTTCAGGACTTTTCTAATAAGGATCGGTATTAATGAGTGTTTTTTATTATAAGGGCAGGCTTTTTTTCTGTTCTTGCTTGATTATTAATTGATCTAATCAAGAAGCGATACAATAAAGCGTTGGAAATAGAAAAGGCAAGGAAATGATAAAATCAAATGAGATTAAAGTAACCGAAAGCGACGGGAATGTTTTCGCCGATCTTGGCTTTGAAGATGCGGGGGAGCTATTGATTCGCGCCGACACTTGGGCCGTTCTGTCCGTCTTATATTGAAGGAACGCGGTTACAAACAGCGTGAGATTGCGGAAATTTTTGGGGATGGCGCAGTCGGAAGTTTTTCAACTCATGAGTGGGGAGTATAATCTTTTTTCTGAAGGGCGGCTCTTGTCATTTTTGAATAAGTTGGATTTTACAACAACGATCAAAATCACCCCCCACGAAAAAAGGTGAACAACAGCAACGAGTTATTTGCGCTTAAACGAAATGATGGGCTACGCTTCGCTTTTAGCCTTACGGGGCTGGGCGCCTTTGAATTCTTGAATCTGATACGAATTTGTTTTCGGATTTAATGCCAGGGCAGAAAAAAGCCTTGCCCTGGCCACCCGCCTTCTCTAGCAAGATTTTTTAGATAAGCGTAAAAACGTAATACATCAAAATCCTGCGAATCCTATTCATCTTGGGTATCCAGATTCAGACAAATAAAAGAAACTATCTATATTCTATATCCTGGCGCCTTCCTACTTTCGTGATATAGTAAATCCAACACCCGCCCGTGGTTAACATTTTACAAATCAAACTCTAACGATTTTATAATAAAGAGTTTATCGAAATGGGATTAGAAACTATGTTAAGATTTCTCCGCGCAGTTCCAGCTTTTCTTCTATTCATTGTTGTATTAATATTTACCCCGCGCGCCGTTTTTTCCAATTCTATACTCATTAATGAAATCCTCACTTCTACATCGAATGTTGATGAGTTTGGAACACCACTCGAATGGATTGAAATCTACAATCCCGGTCCGGAAATTTTGAATCTGGAGGGATACAGTCTGACGGATGATCCGCTCTCACCCCGAAAGTGGCTGTTTCCCAGCGATGGATCTCCCTGCGGATGGCTATTTTCTTGTCTGGGCGACAGGATACGGTTATTACAATCCCGGCGGAATATCACGCCAATTTCCGTTTGAGTCGCGATGGGGGAATTCCTTGGAATCTATTCTCCTGATTCAACCCTCATCGACTCAATCGAGTATCCAACGCAGCGGAAAGATGTCTCCTATGGCCGCGATCCTAACAACCTTGAGGAATGGCGCTTTTTTACCAATCCTGGGCCAGGGGAGAAAAATCCAGAAAACGGTTTGCTGGGATTTCGCGGGGTGGAACCAACATTCTCACAACCGGGTGGCGTGTATACAAACGCGGTTGAGATCACTCTTTCATCAATAGATGAGAATGCGGAAATCCGTTATACAATGCATGGCTCTCCCCCCAACAGAGGCTAGCGATTTATACAAGACCGCCATACAGATCGAAGAATCCGCCTCTATCCGTGCGATCGCATTTCGTCCTGGATACGAATCCAGCGAAATTGTTACGCAGACGTATCTCATTCGTGACTCGATCACTCTCCCCATCATCTCGCTGGTCACCGATCCACCTAATCTGTGGGATTCGAAAACGGGGATCTACGCCAACGCGACCAGTCATGGATTCGCCTGGGAACGTCCGGTCACGATGGAGTATTTTGACATAGATGGGCAGAAGAAATTTGATGTAAATGCGGGATTGCGTATTCATGGCGGCGCGTCCCGCACCCGTTCTGAGAAAAAATCCTTTCGTGTTTATTTTCGCTCTGAATATGGGCCGGGAAGGTTGGATTATCCATTGATCCCCTCCACAGGCGTCGAATCATTCGATAGTTTTATTCTGCGCGCCGGATACAACGACAGCTGGATTCATTGGGATGATATGGAGCGCTATGTGGCGGTGTATATCTCCGATCAGTTGGGACGTGATGTGCATTCAGATATGGGATTCGTAGCATCGCATGGAATCTATGCGGAACTATTCTTGAACGGCGAATATTGGGGGCTCTACAACCTCTGCGAACGAATCGAAGGTGAGTTCCTCACTTCATATTATGGTTTTGATGATTGGGACATCATATCGGATGATGAATTGAAGGAAGGTGATTGGACGGAGTGGAACCGGCTGCATAATTTTATCAACCATTCGGATTTATCGAATCCAGACAACTACCAAACCTTTCAAGAGATGGTTGATCTGAAGCAGATCACATCCTATTACATCTTAAATATCTGGGTGCAGAATCATGATTGGCCTCATCATAATTGGTACGCGGCGCGCGAACGGCATCCCCAAGGGCGATGGAAATTGATCGTCTGGGATATCGAAGATTCGTTCGGCTCCGGCGCGTCACGGGGCAGTTACAACATGAATACATTTGCGAATGCGCAGGGGAGTAATTCAATCGGAAACTTGTTCCGCGCCTGCTCAAGAATCCGGAGTATCAAATCTACTTTGCGAATGAATTGGAACGCTATCTGAGTGGCCCGCTCAGTGAAGAGCATCTTCTCAAGCGGCTTGATGAGCACGCCGCTATTGTCCGCGCCACAATGCCGAAAGAAGCGCTGCGGTGGAATCCAACTAAAAGCATTGATGATTGGGAAAACGCGCTGGAGATCGCCCGGACATTCATCCGGAACCGCACGGCGTATGTGAGACAGCACGTCTATCGAGTGATCGATGTCTCCACCCCCCACGCCCACACCGGCGACTCCCGAAGCCACACCCACGCCCGGTCCGCCCACTCCTACGTCAACACCGCTGCCCGCCGGCTCCGTCATTGGCATATTCGATAACCATACGGATATCGGAAGTGTCTTGGCGGATGGAGACGCATTCTATGAAGAAGAAAACGGACAATACACCGTCATCGGGAGCGGCGCGGATGTCTGGGATCAATCCGATGGATTTCATTTTCTCTATAAAGAAGTGAGTGATGATTTTGTTTTGGAAGCGAAGATCGATGGAGAGAATTTTGGAACGAGTAACTGGGTGAAGTTCATGTTAATGGCGCGCCAATCTCTTGAACACGACGCGGCCTATTACGCCGCCCGGTTCCAGGAATCAAATTTCCAAGCCAGTTCTCAATGGCGAACCACGCAGGGAGCGAGCGCCGGAAGTACCCCCAGCGGAGACCGCATCAGCAGCCCCCAGCATGACAACCGCCTCCGCATCGCCCGGAAAGGCGATCGATTCGAAAACCTATTATTTCAACGTAAACAACAACCAATGGACCCTCCTAGACAGCCTCACAATCCCCTTAACCGATCCCATCTACGCAGGCTTCGCCGTCACATCCCCACGACAACGGAAACCTCGCCAAAGGCTACTTTACACAAGTCCAATTTGAAGGGGTGAGTGT
>CAXXSM010000125.1:0-51373 GCA_963663405.2 bacterium
CTATTATACTCAGTTTTAGAGTATTTGTACAAACATCTGTGGGTACATGGACTTTAAAAAAACTGGATCAGGGAATTTTATCTTATTAACTGATGTTACGCGGATTCGACTAATTATCTATTAATTTACAGAGAAAAAATAGAGAGATTGATCTTTCTTTGTCAGAATCTGGTAAGACCGGGCAGTCACGAGGTCTGCTTTAACATATTTAAAGGATATTCAGGATGTGAATCATCACGAAGGAATTTATCATTGAATTCCAATAAAAAAATCCTGGTCATCCTTTTATCTTGACCATCCTGATTCAGACAAAAAAAATTCTTAACCGGTTAATTTACGTAACATCAGTTATTAATCACTGGATGGTTATGGAAATAACCGGTATTTACACTGAAACATTCACTTTTTCTGTCCTGGCATAATTCCAAACAATCTTGAACAATCAACAATCAATCCCCCCTTATTTCCCCTCCTCCACCAACGCGTTGTAATTCCACTTCAACGCCAATAACGATCCGCCGATAAAAGCGAAGATCACGAAAAGATAGAATAGACTATCCCATCCGTACGTAAGCGTCACATAAGCCACCACATAACCCGATGCCGTTTGCCCGATGGAACCGATCCCGTTGATAAATCCAGCGGCGGTCGCGGCGCCGTGTTTCGAACCGACGTCCTGCGCCGCCGCGCCTGTCATTAATGTGTCCGGGCCGAACGTCATAAATCCGATGAGTGCGATCCCGATCGCGTTCCCCAAATGGCTCCAGGCCGCTAAATGGGGATGAATAAGAAAGGCGATCGCTAACCCCCAAAGCATCAACGCCCCCACCGGCATCCGGCGCGATTGAAAGAGCTTATCAGAAAAATAACCCGCCGCGACCGCGCCCATAAATCCTACCAGTTCGAATATAGAGGATGTATATCCAGCTTCTTCTCCGCCGTATCCCAGGTGGTCTTTCATATACAACGGCAGCCAGAACAGGAAAGCGTAGCGGGTTAATTTCAAAAAGAAATACATAATGGAAATCAACCAGACGGATGGGACGGATATTACCTCAAGAAAGATCTCCATGGAACTTTTCGTTTTCTTTTCGTTGAATTCGGATAAATCCGCGCCACTCTTTGGTTCTACGATATCATCTTTGACAATCTCAGGCACTCCAACGTCGGCCGGTTTGTTGCGAGTCAGAATAATAAACGCGAGCCAGATCACACTCAGCAAAATCGCGGGAAACCAGAATCCCCGCTTCCAACCCAGTTCAGGGAACAAGGGCGCGCGATACACGCAATACGTCGCGAAATTGGTCGCGATGAATCCTCCAAGCACGTAGTTCGTTCCCCACCAGGCCATCACAATGCCCCGCTCTTTACGACGGAACCAGAACGCCATGTTCTTTACTAAACCCGACCATCCCGTCGATTGTCCCGCGCCGTTCAATGGATAGAGAATCATCAAAACGAGAATAAACGGCGCGACCATTGTCGTGATTTGAAGCGTAAAGAAACTGTCAAACGACAACCGGTTCAACCGGCTCCGCTCCGTTTCTCCTCTCTCTTGCGCATGTGTGAGAGCCTCGTTGAACGTCGCGGTCAAATGGGTCCGCAAAACTTCCGAAGGAGGAGCCTCGTCGCTTTCGTAATCGGAAAGGGCTTGTACAGCCGCTTCCGGAAGAAGCGTATATAAATAACGCGAGATCGAATCGTCCCACGCCTTGACCCGGCTTGCGATCGCCGTCCATTCCTCTTCATCAAATGACACGTTGTTGTGTATCGGCTGATGCAGAATCGTTTGATTCAATCCTTCGATCAATAATTCCAGAAGTTCGTCTGAAGGGGGATTCGAATCATCGTATGCGTTAATCTGTTGTTGTGTGTCTTCTGGAAGCTGAGCGTATAGCCATTGCGCTAAAGGATGGTTGCGCTGTTGGATTTGAACGATCAACGCATCTGGTTTTTTGATATCATCTTCTTCTAGGACCGGGTAATGTTCATTCTTCTCATCGATCGAATCCTCTAATACGGTCGCGATAAGATATCGGTTTAACCGCACGGAGATCAGATCGCCATTCTCAAAGAGCCGGTTGATCTCGTTGACAAGAGATTCCAGCAGCGAGGCGGATGGAGGAGACGTTGGATCGTAGGCGTCAAGAGATTGACGCGCCGAGTTAGAGAGCCGCTCCTTCAGGTACTGTTCGAAGGGATCGTCCGCTGTTTTTAATTCACTGACAAATGCGGTGGGCGCCTTGATTTCCGCCGGCTGCAGCAAAGGAGAACGTGTTTCCACCCCCGTCCCCCAATAGCCGAATCCCATGATCACATTTGAAAAAATCGAGATAAACAATCCCGCGCCGACAATCAGCCGGGGACCGAACCGGTCAGACAAAACACCATTAACAAACTGACCAATCGCATAGAGAAGACTATATAAAGCCAGGATCGTGGCAAAATGATACTCCGTAAATCCGAGGATCTTCAATTCGGGCATGATGACACTGAAATTCTTGCGGCATAAATAGAATCCCGCATATCCCAGCCAGGTGATGACGAATATTCGAATCCGCCATGCGCGTTGTTGTTTGCTCAAATCATCATTCATTCCAATACTCCAATCCGGTCCAGTAGAACGATACACTATGTAAAATCTACGTTTCAGGAACTTGTAATTACAATATACTAATCTAGCCACTCTATTCACAGCGCTATCGTACGTCAACCATACTGCGCCTGATTAACGAATATTAAATACTTCCAACGCCCGTCCGTTTCTTTCGTTGACCGCTAGGATAGGGAAGAGTAGTATTGTTTTTTAGACTCGGTTCGCTCGTGATTTTTAATCATGAAGTGTTTTGTGAAAAGGAGTATGGAATGAGTGTATCTGTATTGAAAAATTATATGAATGGACAGTGGGTGGAAGCCGAGAACGATGGTTTGATCGATGTGGAAAATCCCAGCACGGGTGAGATTCTCGCGAAGAATCCCCTCTCCACAACAGCGGAAACCAACCGCGCTATCGACGCGGCCCACGCGGCGTTTCAAACCTGGAGCCAAACGCCTGTCTCCCGCCGCGTACAGCCGATGTACAAACTGGTGGAATTGATCCGCGAAAATGAAGAAAAGATCGCCCGCGTTCTCGTGGCGGAAATGGGAAAATCCGTCATGGACGCCCGCGCGGAAATGAAACGCGTCCTGGAAAACTGCGAAGTGGCCTGCGGGATGCCCATTCTCCAGCAGGGGGATAAGTTGATCGGCTGTTCGTATGGCATCGACGGCGAAGTCATCCACGTCCCCATCGGCGTTTTCGCGATGATCGCCCCATTCAATTTCCCCGCGATGGTTCCCTTCTGGTTCGTGCCCTACGCGCTGACGACGGGAAACACCTTTGTTGTGAAGGCCTCCTCCCAAGTGCCCATGACGATGGGACTCTTGACGGAATACATCAATCAAGCCGGATTCCCCGCGGGAACGTTCAACCTCGTCAACGGCAGCCGCGCCGTCTCAGAAGCGTTCTTAAGCAATCCCAAAGTGCGCGGCGTATCCCTGGTCGGCTCAACGCCGACGTGTGAGATCATCGCCGAACGCTGCGCGAAAGCGAACAAGCGCTTCCAAGCGATGGGGGGAGCGAAGAACCACCTCGTCGTCATGCCGGACGCGAAAATCGATGAAGTCGTCCGCAACATGTCCACCTCCTGCTATGGCTGCGCCGGACAGCGCTGCATGGCCTCCTCGGCCATTATCGCCATTGGAGACGAGGTCTACAAAACCGTCTGCGAAAAATTTATCGAAGATTCCAAACTGGTCATCGTAGGCAATCCCCTCGATCCGGACAACATCGATGAGCCGCTCCTGATGGGCCCCGTGATCTCAGCGAAAGCGAAAAAATTCATTGAGGGAATGATCGAGACCGGCGTCCAGGAAGGCGCCACACTCGCCCTGGATGGACGCGGCGCCGAAGTGCCCGGCTGCGAAAAAGGCCACTTCATCGGCCCGACAGTCTTCACCGATGTCAAACCGGGCATGGAAATCCACAAAACGGAAATCTTCGGCCCCGTCGTAGTCATCCTGAAGGCCGATTCATTGGACGAAGCCATCCAGATCATCAACAATCACCAATACGGAAACGGAGCCTCGATCTACACCCAAAACGGCCACTACGCCCGTGAATTCAAACTCAAGGTCGAATGCGGCATGATCGGCGTCAACATCGGCATCCCCGCCCCGGTCGCCTATCTCCCCTTCGGAGGCCAGAAAGCCTCCCAATGGGCCGACATCAAAGCCCAGGGCAAAGCCGTAATCAACTTCTTCACCGAAGACCGCATCATCACCGAACGCTACTGGCCGGAACCATAAGAATTTGCCTGATCCATGAGGTAAGAATGGAACGCGGGCGTCCCCGCCCGTGATTGATAGCCTTGTAGGATGGGCTAAAAGCGAAGCATAGCCCACCAAAATAACAGCATATTGAATCACGAATTTTACGGATAAAGCACGAAGTCCTCATATCATTTTCCGTGCAATCCACCTCCATCCGAGTCATCCGTGATTCAAACAAGGAAGGTTCTAACCTCACCTTTTCAATTAAAATAAAATCCGCTCCTGGCCGCAAAGACCAGGGGCGGTTGCATGAATCATTCTTCTGGCTGGAAAAGCGAAGCGCCGGACACTCTGGTGGTTAGATCGCTGATTTTGAAAACTTTTGTCACTTCTTCGGTATACAGTATTACGTGTTTACTGTCGGGAGTGAAACGCATAGCGAGATAAGATGGAGTATTGAACATCCAAATTTCCCTGCATATCCCATTATCCTCCAATCGTTGCAACCGGATTCCTCGATTTGTCAAAAGAGTCGTAATATAATTGCCATCTGGAGTTATATGGGTACTTGTTGATCTTCCATCCATTCGATTAAACTCTTGGACAACTTCAAGAGTATTGATATCATACGTCCGATACCGCTAACCTACTACTCCCTTACTGGTATCTTCGATTGATACTCTTTCAATTAACCATTCTTTAAGATATTATTGAAATCGGCCTTCATGAATTCATGAAGGCCACTATTTTAAATGGCGCCGGTAAATTTCTAAATTGGAAAGGGATCATTTTGTATTAACAATAATATTGTCAATTGGTAAGCGGCGACCCGATTCAGCCTGGAAAGTCACACGTGGTCTGATTACTTGTTGATAGGTGCAATTGGGTTCGGCTCTAGATCCGTCTGTATGATCTCAAAACAGCATACCGATTGTGTAGAAGCGGCTGGGAGAGTGAGAAAGACGAGATTACCGTCCCTTTCGATCGTTGCTGCATGTCCATTTAGAGAAGCGTTAACCTTGGTTGCGCCAGAGCCGGTAGAAAGCCTAACTCCTAATCGTTGGCTGCCGCCGCAATAAGTTCCTGTAATTTGTCCCTGCCGCATCCTGTATTGAAGCCGCCGATCACGCCACACGAGAGTTTGTCCAAAGCCATTCTTCCAGTACTTTTCCGGGACAGTTGGATCAAGCGTTAGCGTTCCATCCAAACCCATTTCAACTCCAAACAAGAAGTTTTGAACGATTCGGATTAGATTGGCGGGATATTCGCAATATTTTTCCGCGCCGTAACCGCCTTTCTCGTTATACCGCTCCTGCCAGTAATAGTCATTTTCCCGCCCGGCTTTACACACCCGTTGAATCGAATCCACAAGGCCTTGACCATCCCCCATACGCGCTCGCGCCCAGGCTTCCAGATACCAGACGCGCCCCATAGCCGCTAGATCCATCGTATCGGAGTACGTAGATTCCCAGGGTTTATAGGTCTCCGGAAATGTGGCGATGCCTGTAGGCATGCCGCCATAATAAAATCGTTTCTCATCCTTCAATCTCGGCCAGAGACAAGCGCGCTGCCCGGCGCTGGCGGCGCCAGTCGCTATCGCGCACCAGTCCACATCAGTCAAACCATGATTGGAGATGAGTCCACGCTCCGGATGGATGTATTCGGCAAAATGATCCGTAAGCCAAAACCGGTTTCGGAAGTGAGATTCAATCTGGTCAGCGATATTACGGTATTTTCTGGCGGTCTCGTTGCCGTCAGCGATCTCGTTCAATGCGGCTGCCCGCCGGAACGCATCGATCGCATGGCACTGTGATACGCCATCATATTCAATGCGCGTTGGACGTTCAACATAATAACCTGCGCCCTTGATCGCGCCGTCATCGGTCATTAGCGATGCCAGGAAATCAGCTGCGCGGTTGATGGACGGGAGTTGTTTTAGGAGCCACTCGATGTCCTGTGTAAAGCGGAAGATGGAGTCAGCGTTTTGGATGTAAGTTGGGCTGGCCAGCGCCCGCAAAGGATCACCGGGTACCCAGTGGCGATAGAGGCCGCCGTTCGCATCCACTTTCGATTGGTAAGAAGGGGGTCCAATCCATTGGCCTGCGCTGGCTGGTAGAATCGCCAATGGGAGTTGTCCATTCGATCTTTGAAACTGCGTAACATAATCCCAGTTCGCTTTCACAACATCGGCCTGGCCCAACCAAAGCAGCGCGCCGGTCATCTGGTGTCCGTCCAGCGAAGGATAGGTATTACCGTATCCGAATCCTTGACCGTCGGCGCAAACCGACCAGTATCCGGGAAAGACCTTTGGATTTACGGCGGCCAATACATTTTTTTTTCGCCGCATTTTCATAGGCTTCTGCGATTTGAGCGTCGGGAAAATCCAATAACGCAATCTCCGCCCCCTGAATTGTACAGACTGCTATGCTCATGGAAATCGCAATGGAGAGATTCGATAGAAACGTTTTCATCATTTTCAACCTATGGAATCGCTACGATATTATTATCTAATCTATTATATTTCAAGCCGTTTTTTGGTTGACGAACAGCCGTTGTATTTGTATCTTCGAAACGGCGTCGTTCAATAAAGTATGAAGAAACCAAAAAATTTTCGTAACAAGTCATATGACAGTGATAAAATTACGATAATCATAATTCATAGCATGATGAGAGCTATTCTCCCCCCAAGCCTGGGGGGAGTTAGAGGGGGGTTGACGATCGATAAATCTAATCCTCTTTCCATACGTCGGCTGAATTTATAAATTAAATCAAAAAACCATCCTAAATTATTTATTTATCCTCACGCGCGCCTATGACAAGGGCTATGTTGTAATACTATTGATGCTTTGAATCCAATAAGTTTAGGAGGTATTTATGAAGTTCCACCATGCCGCGTTAGTAATAATCATACTTATGGGCGCATTCGCCAGCGTTGCGAGTGAACCGGAATCAATAAAAAGACCGAATATCGTAAAACTTGGTACAATTGATCTGGATTTGGTCGAGTGCACGCCCATTGTATTCAAAGATCGTCTTTATCGTTTCGAATATGTCCGCGAGCGGTATAAACCCAATACGACAGGGGATTCCTATTTCCGGTTTATCGATATGGAAACAAACGAGCCAACGAAGGGATTTGCCAAGGGCTATCATTTGGGCAGCGCTTTTGTCGATAGGGACAAGGTTTATGTAACTGGTGTCGATATTTGGGGGGGAAGCCGGATCGAACTGTTTGTTTCCTCGGATTTAGAAAATTGGGAGCAGCGAACCGCGCTGAATATTTCGAAATACAAGATCTATAACACATCTCTTTGCAAAGCGGAAAACGGTTATGTGATGATGTTCGAAATCGGCGCCCCACCGGAGGGAAGCGGGCGCGCGGTTTACCGCCCGTTTCGCTACATCAAACGATCTTCTCACCTGGACCGTTACCCCCCCCGGATTGTGTATATTCAAAGGACCGCTATACGGCGCCGCATTGTCTACGTTTCCTTGACGGCTTTTTTTACAACTTCTATCTGGAAGCTCATGAAGGGTATGAAATGCGCGTGGTTCGTTCCAAGGATCTCATACACTGGGAACCAAGCCCGCTCAATCCCGTTTTGCGGCCATTCCCCAGAGGACAAAAAGATCGCCAATCCAAAACTAACAGCCGGCCAGCGAAAAGCGATTGCCGAAGCGAAGAATATTAACAATTCTGATATTGACTTCTGTGAATACCAGGGCAGGACAGTGATTCTTTATTCGTGGGGAAATCAGCAGGGTAAGGAATTTCTCGCGGAGGCGGCCTATGCGGGAACGGAAGCGTCGTTCATACGCGCTTGGTTTAAAGAGGACAACAATCGCTAGTGAATTTCTATGACGCGCGCTGTTCGGGTATTTGGACTCGATCGAGATGGATTTTATAGGATTATGGATTGACTCCTCGTGTTAAAAGTTGCTTGAATTCATCAAAGTGATTTGTATATACATCTCGTGGATTGATTGTATACTTTTTGCACAAAAAAGCCGCCAAGCCTACTACTTCTCCCATCAAACCACCCGTTCGCATAACGCGGAACGGTTCCCAACGCGTCATGTGTGACGCTGATATCGCGGCCTGCCATAAACAGATTTGTTATATTTCTGGAATAAAAAACAGCGATAAGGCACATAGTACGGCTTCTCGTAATCGGTGTAATGCGCCGTGGCAAGAAACGCGTCTCCCTCAAAACTCTGCTCGTATTGCTTATTCGGTAGATGGAGATCGATTTTCCAGCCTGTGACGACACATCCATCAATAAAGTCTTTGCCGCTCAGTAGATCTTCTTTTTGACAAGATCACATCCCCTAATAAGCGCCGGGATTCCCGTTTTCCCAGAAATATATGCGCACCAATTCAATTTGTGATTCGCGTAGATTTTGTCTATGTTTTTAAGGCAATCCCAAGCGCCATACATCGCCCGAAAATTCCAGTCTCGAATGTACTCTCCTTTTTCGAAAGGATCGTGATAGAATCCGCTTTCCCAATACCAACCGCCCAATTTAGTGATACCGCCTTCGCCCCCACGTCCAGGAAACGGCTTCGAACTTAAATCAAGAGCCCACGGACAGTGGGGAAAGGATACTGGTTTCTCTGTCTCTTTTACGTTCCATAGGTTACAGCGGCCCATATGGCCGTCCAGCGTTAAGTCATAATCAGCCCCGGCAAGAAAACCAATACAGCCATCTCCCGTGCAATCGGAAAACCATCGTCCTGGGAAACGCAGACGGGCGCCGGTGTTGATATTCTGCGCAATAACCGCCTTGATGGCGCCATTTTCCGTTTCCACTTCATTGGCGCGATAGCCAGGGAAAAACGATATGTTCTTTTCCGCTTTTACAAGAGTGATTTTCTTTTCATCTTCATATAAATCAGCGGTGTTATCAGGGCCGTAATGGGCTGATTTTTCCTGCTCCAACTCTTGCACAACATCCCCTAGCCGGGGATACTTGACGCCATGAATCTTCCCCTGAAGCCAGACTCGAATTTCGGAACTGTTGTTTCCTCCGAGTACGGGCCGGTCCTGAATGAAAGCGGTTTTGAGCCCATTTCGCGCTGCGGAGAGGGCCGCGCAAGTTCCGGCGATACCGCCTCCCACAACAACCATATCGTAGACGCCCGCATCAGGGGGATTCTCTGGATAGCCTAGTAATTTACGGCGAAATCCACTCATCTCAGGATCTTGATTCGGTGGAATTCGATCCTTATCTGTTGAAAATAGTATGGCGTCGCAACGGCCTTCAAAACCGGTCAGATCGTGTAAAGCGATAGTGATACGCTTCTTATCTATGAAAATAACACCACCATCCTGCCAATTCCAATCAGCGTCTTTGACGCCAAAGATTGGTCTCAATGGGGAATGGTTGATGATGATTTGGAACTTTCCTGGAGTTCCTGACGCTTTTTTCGCTGGCGCCGTTGACTCGGTTTTCCACGGTCCAACCCAATCGCGAGTTCTCACCCAAACACGGTACTCGCCTGTTTCGGGAAAATCGATTGTGGTTTCGGCGTCTTCAACAGGAATCCCCAAACCATGCGCGAGTAAGAAGGGGGATCCCATCTCGTCCATGAATTGCTGATCCACCACCCATCCACCAAGACGATCGAAGTGTTCTGTTTCAACAAGAACCGTAGAGTCCGCCATATTAACGGTTGCGCGCAATAGTAGAAATGAAAGCGTCCAGAATTTTATATGCATAATTACCTCTCTAAATGAATCCGGTTTAATGATATAGTTTTAAAAAGAGTGATAGATTCCCTACGGTCCAAAGCGATCGATATCACCATCACTGTTTAATCCATTCGTTGTGTCAAAGACGATAATTGTGCCCGAACCGCCCCCTCCGGTATCCGGTTCGTAATCTTGATCCGGACCGGCGCCATGCAACACCCAACGGCCAAGCCGGTTCTGCTCTTCGGGTAAATACGTAAAACGATTCCCTGACAGCTTGCCGCTGTCCGCCGTTTCTGGATCCCAAAATGGATAGGCGCTATCCAATCGATCGTAAACGATTTGTGACCGGAACGGATCGAGTGGAACCGTGCTCATGTATGGGATCGGTGAAGTCAATTTCGCAAGCCGCGCATATCGCATGTTCGCGGCGGTGTCGGGAGTAGGTGGATAGATGTTATTGTCAAGCCGGTAGGTCTCCAATGCGGTGGCCAATGAGCGTTCATCGGCTTCTGTGTTGGCGATTTTGGCTCTTACCTGCGCATTGAGAAAATTCGGTACGGCGATCGCCGCCAGAATACCGATGATGGCGACAACGATCAGGAGTTCGATAAGAGTGAACGCGTTATTCATGATGACGTTTTCCTTTCCCATCGCTTAAACAAGAAGATCAAATCAATTCAAATCTGGCGCAAATCACGAATCCCCCCTTATAATACAATTGCAGTGGAGATGTTTCAAAGTCTGTAATATGTCAGGCACATGAAGTGATATTGAAACGATAATCAATAGACAAGGTATCATCGAGCGAATTCTCCCCCCTTAATGCTCCGGCGCGAGCGCCGGTTACTGGGGGGAGTTAGGGGGATTGAGCATCGATGAGACAACCTCCTCCATCATTGCTTCGATTATTTCATATCGTAGTGCTCCATTGTTACACTTTCTCGAAACATTCGTTGTATCCAGAACTAGGTTATCCTCTCGCCAGCCGTAGAGTTTTGTAATCTGCATTGATTCATGTGAGGTCATGGGTAACATCTTTTATTTGCTCTTCGAGAAAATGTTGCATCTCTTCTTTGTTGGGTAGACCAAGCTGATATTTGGAGACAAACAGGTTGTTATCTATACCTGCAAGAGCATACTCGACTAAGGCATGGTCTTTCTGGGCGCATAGAAGAATTCAGATAGGTCGGTTATCTCCATCGGTCATCTCGTTAGCGCTATACCAGCTGATGTATGTGTTGAGTTGGCCTAAATGCTCGTGACTAAACGATGCGACTTTTAGTTCAACCAGGATGTGGCATTTCAATATTCGGTGATAAAACACCAAATCGACAAAACAATGTGTATCACCGATCAATATGCGTTTTTGTCGCGCTTCAAAGCAGAATCCATGACCAAGTTCCAACAAGAAATCCTGTAACTTATCGAGTAAAGCGTTTTCAAGTTCTGATTCACCCATAACCTCACGGGAATGAATTCCTAGAAATTCGAAGATATACGGATCGCGAATGGCGAGGGAAAGTTCTCCTTTTTCCACTCCTGTTTGAGCCATTCCGATTAGTTTCTTTTTATTCTTTGAAAGACCCGAACGCTCGTACAGTAAGCTGCCGATCTGGCGTTTGAGTTCTCGAACGGACCAATTACCGCGAATACATTCAATTTCGTAGAATGCCCGTTTATACTCATCGTCGAGAGATAGTAATTCAGAAAAATGTGAAAAAGATAGGCGATCAAACAATTGTTGGCTTGGAAGAACCAATTCAGACGTTTCAAGTTTTCGAAGGACGGGCATTCTATTAAAACCAGATTCGGCAGACAGTGATTGCCAAATTGAACCGGCCAATAAATCCGAAGAAGATTTGGCAGACAGCGCCTGCCATATTTGTGGGTAAGTCAAGTAGAATTGACGATAGAGACGCAATGAACGAGCAGACATCCCCTTTAAGCCTAATTTGCATAGATGACTGGATAGAACTTCTAGTAAAGCCGTTCCATATTCGGCACGATCCGAGCCGTTTTGCTCGTATTCACGTATATAGAATCCGATAGTCCAATTTCGTAGTGTTAGGCCGATATTAATCGCTTTACCCACCTGCGCGGTGAGATAGCCATTAACTTGCTGAATGATGGAAATTAGCGCATCGAAATCTAATGGGATCTGTTTATCTGTCATAGACTTTTCTTTCCCTGTTCTTTAATCGTGTTTTTCTCCACTTCATCAAGCGTTAGATTCTCTCCCTGCCGGTCATAGAGTTTTGTTGTCCGCTTTGATTCATGTGCCTCCTAAGATACGAAATTTCTAATATGTTGATTTCTTTATGCTTATGAATTTTGTGATTTTTCTGTAATTACACTCGGCTTTGCCGGGGGATGGTTGCTGACCTGATACCTGATCTCAATTATGATGGTTTATTTGAATTTTTACGTATCTCGAATGGATGGATTGTGGGAATGAATAAGGTGTCGTACTTGTTATTTTCTTCGTTTAATCTTTCTGAGATTCCTTATAGAATCAGTCAAGAGGGATTAATTTTATGTTCCTGAACATAATGGGGGAGCCTTCGCTTTGGAGGCCGATATGTCCCTTTCGGACGCCCACGCCGGTCGCTTTGTTCTGGAATTGTCCGTTTACGGTTAACTCAATGGTATCCCCTTTACAGATGATTTCGTACGTATTCCATCCACCCGGTTCCACTTCGCTGGATTCATTCTGACGTGGGCAGTGGCGGAAGAATGAGTCCTCCTTTGCTTGGTTTTCATTAAAATCACAACCCATTCCTACGACGTCACCCGCGCTTTGATGTTTGAGTTGCGCTTCCATGCAAAGGGGAAAAGTCGTCTCTTCATCTGACATCCGGAGCAAGATTCCGCTATTGGTGGGATTTTCCGGCCATCGCCATTCAACGGAGAGTTTGAAATCGCTGTATTCTTCTTTCGTGCGAAGAAAGCCAAGTGGATCTCCTTTACACCAAATAGCCCCATCTTTGACTTTCCACACTTCCTTTGGATCGACGTCCGCATCCTTTAAAAATATATGCCATCCTTCAAGATTCTCTCCATTAAACAAGGAAATGGGCTCCGCGTCTTTTTTGTATTTCCCTTCAATTTGCACTACGCCGAAGGGAAGGCATTTGTCCAGCATAGATTGCAAATTCCATGGAAGGCCGCCTTCTTCCATCAATGTAACTTGTGGATTCCCGATCCCAAGCGCTTTCGCGATGTCACTTCCTGCTTCATATCGGGTAAGAAGAGTTTCTCCATAGAAAAACTTATCAACCAAAAGCCGGCCATTCATGATCGCGAGCATAGGATTATCGTCATTTTCATTAAGCATGAGAACAATGACAACCTTTCTTGAGAAGAAACCGGGGAGTTCATATTCTTTTTTTTCGCTGGCAAAGACATGCTTGATTGTAGAAGAGCTGTCATTCTGTTTTGTATAACCTTTTACGTACCCATCTTTATCGATGGATAATTTGATATCAAAATCAATCACTTCTGTTCCTTCCTGGCGGATAAACGTAACGGCGCCTTCCCCTTCCCATGTGAAAGGAGGTTCAACGTCTTGGGATAGGCAAGGTATTCCCATCATCACGGTCGCGGCAATTGTTAGAACAAATACTTTTATCGAATAGTACATTGTTTGATTTCCTCCAGAATCGATGTTGAATCAGATCTACCCATTAATTTTAGGGCAATTTCGTTTTGATCACTGATTCCGCGTTATTGTTCATGACTAATCGCATCCTGTCAATTGATAGACAGGGAAAAAACATTGGATTATGATTCTCGGATGAATAGTAATCTCTATTATTTTCTGTTAGTGTAATAGTCACGCCATTATTCCAAGACTGTCCATGATCGATCGCTGAGTCGATGATTCTTTGGACTTTATTGCTATATGTGGGTATGATAAATAATAAATTGAAAAAGAGTGTAATATTTTCTTAATATTTTTATGCTATAATTAAGGAATGTTTTTTTACAATTCTATTCTAATACTGTGGGTGTTGATTATGAGTTCTAAAAACGATACCAATCGTAAAGGGGAGAAAGAAACGGAAGTTCCAGTTGGAAAGTTTCTGCTTGTGTTAGCTGTTTTTGTAATTCTTGCTGGACTACTTTATTTTGGACGCTTATTGTTCGGACAGTTCATTCGTTGAGATCTTTTTTTAAATCCATGGAAATCAGAAGTAAATAATAAAAGGTGGATCAAAATCGAGGATCCACCCTTCAAAATTCACTCGTTGCGCTGTATGGATTTCGTTAAGAAATTGTTCTAACATTCACGGCTTTTGGACCTTTATCGCCCTGTTCCGTATCAAATTCAACGGATTGATTTTCGTACAAGTTCTTGAATCCTTCACCCGCGATACCGGTGTGGTGGACAAACAATTCCCCGCCATTATCCTGCTGAATAAATCCATACCCTTTTTGCTCATTAAACCATTTTACTTTTCCAGTCGCCATTTTTTGGCCTCCTGCTTCTTGATTCTACGTTTTTTCCGAAATTCTGGAGGGTGCCAAAACAACAGTGGAAAGAATCCGGGTTGGTTTTGATTGAACCGATCCTGCGGAAAAATCTGTAGCTAAGTAAACTATTATAACAGGTTTTTTTCTGTTGTAATGGGTAAACTTCATTTTATTTAATTTTTCTTAAAAAGAGGTTTTATTGTCAGCCGTTTTGTTGAGATCAGCCAACATGTCACAGGGAAGATGATCGTCATGCCGATTAGTGGAAACAGCCCTTCGTACAAACGATTCCCGCCTAGGTAGAAGGGATCGATCTTGTACGTTTCATCCACAAACGCTGTGATGAATGACGCGAACCATACCCAACCGCCATGCAGACCAACAGCGTACCAAAGCGATCCTGTCCTGTAAAACGCATAGCAGAGAATGAAACCGACAAGAAAGAGTCCAACCGCGTCTGGGAATAAGCGGAATTCAATGGCCATATTAGTGACTAGCTGACTGCAAACCGTAAATCCGGCAGTCCAAGGATATGGATCGGCGACCTCTTTGATACCTGTTCCTGTTAAAAAATGGAGGGAAGAGAAGATCAAACTCGATAAAAAAGCGGCCCGCAGCCATCCCCACCGCCTGCAAAAGGCAAGAAAAATTAATCCCCGGAAAATATATTCTTCCAGCAACGCGACAATCGTCCCTCGTGGAAAGCCTTCCGCGAATCGTTTTAAGAATTCAGTTAAGGAAAAACCAGGATCAAGTTTCCAACCGCCGATTAGAAGATAAAATCCACTAAGAATCGAGAGAAATCCCCATACGACCGCGATCCCAACAAACGTATTCCACCGGCTGGACCACGATTGGTCATAACCTGCCTCGGCTGGCCGCTGGAGACCTATTTTTTTACGCCAAAGAAGCAAACCCAGCAGAACAGTTATCATCCAGATCCGGCGGTATACCCGGCCTGGTTCATAGTCCATCGAAAAGACTTGATCCACCAATCGCCAAACGAGGGGGAATAGGCAACAGGCGAAAAGAGTAGATAGCGCGATTAGAATGAGTATCCGAAACCAGTTCGATCGTAACATTATTTTTTGTTATCCCAATTCCCTTGAGTTTATTATTGTAAGATGAGAACGCCTAAGTTGAAGGAGGATAAGTATTTGGATAGAAATTTTATATGAAAATGAGTTTCGATAGCTTTCAAGCCATGTAGAGTGGGTCGCGTCTTTATGACCCACCGTATTCTCTATACGATGAAACGCCGCCAGGGGTATGGCTGGCGGCGTTTCAACAGGAGAGAGGCTGGGGGAGATGTATACTTTGAATTTCTTATCGATACTTTTTTATGGATTCCTTTTAAAAACGATTTTTCAGTGTTTTGATTAATTCGCCAGCAAACCTGCGATTTTATTAAATACTAACGGACGGCGCAGTTTTCCGATGGCTTGTTCTTCAATTCGGCGAACCCCTTCCGCGCTGAGCCCCATTTTGAGCCCTACTTTTCGAAGACTGAGCCGTTTTCCGGTTTTATATTTTAAATTGTAACGGTGAAACAAGACTTCTCGTTCACGGTTGTTGAGTACATCCATGGCTGCATTGAGCCGGTGATCCGCTTCCTCACTCCAGATATCTTCCCGTGGATCGCTGTTTCGTTCATCGACCAATACGCGTTCCATACCGGGATGAGATTCGTCGTAGGTGTGAAGGTTATGGAAACTTGGCGCGACGTCTTCCAGTTCTTCGATTTTCTTTTTATCGATATTCAGTTCGTCGGCGATTTCATCCGCGAGAGGTTTCCGCCCATGAGATGATTCAAATGATTTTTCGAAAGCCCGTACTTTGCGGAGAATATCCATTTTGTTGATTGGCAGATTAATCTGCCGGGATTTCTGCTCGAGAGACCGTTGTATATAGAGGCGAATCCACCAAGATGCGTATGTGATTAACCGGCATTCTTTCGTTTCATCAAATTTATCGAGCGCTTCGATCAATCCGAGAATCCCTTCTTGAATCAGGTCGGCCAGACTGAGACCTTGATTGCGGAAGTTCATCGCCATTTTAACGACGAAACGCATGTTGGATTCAATTAAGCGATGCCTTGCCTTCGTGTTTCCACTATGGGACTTCCGGATTAAATCCAGTTCTTCTTTAGGTGTTAGTGGTTCTGTTTGAACGTCTGTATTTAAGTATCGTGTGATTGAATTGAAATCCATTTTTCTAGTCTCCTTCCTCAGGAGTAGGCCTACGTTTCAGTTTTTTTAAGTACAAACTTCGTGCCAAAAGGTGTAAAGTTGAAAAATGGAAGGGGATTTTGGAAGTTTTTTGTTTGTAAGTCATTGAAAGTTATATATTTAAAATTTATTTTTAAATTGGGTGTATATGAATAAAGATCCTTGAATTGAAGGATAATGATGGAAAAAGGGTAGGGATGCGCGGGTTCCGTATCAGAAGAATTCTTCACAGGTGTGAAGGATTGTGCGCACTTAGGTGGATTTTTTCTTTCTATTTCTGAGAGCGAATTGATACGCGGCTTCGAGGTTATCTGTATGGGATTTCCAATTATAGCGCGTTTCAGCGATTCTCCGTCCCGCCGCGCTCATCGATTTTCTTAGATCTTCATCGTTCAGGATGGTGATGATCGTATCAGCCATTTCTTGCACCGCGCCGCATGGAACACAGCAACCGGCGTCTCCGATCATTGTATGGGCTTCTCCTACATCAGACGCGGCGATTGGCATGCCCATCGCAAGATATTCGGCGATTTTTAGAGGAGATTTAGCTCGGGTGACATCGTTTTGCTCAAATGGCGCCAAGGCGATATCCGCAAGAGATAAATAACGGGGGATCTCGCTGCCCGGTATATAATCCGTGAAGATTATGTTTTTTTCCAGATTTCGTTCAGCGGCGGTTTGGCGGAGAGACTGAAGTTTTCTTCCTCCTCCTAGGATTAGAAGTGAGGCGTTTGCAAACACTTTGCGAACATGCGCAAGTACATCGATTGTATATTCCGCGTAGCTGGCGACTTCAAGTTGGCCCGCGTAACAAAGGACTGGTTCGCTCAGCGATAACGCATGAAATAATTCCATATCACGCGCTCTTGGTGAAAATGCTTCTACATCGGCCCCGACAGGCGCGTCCCAAAGACGCTCGGAGGAGATTCCCCATTCTAACGTTTTTAATTTTAGGAAAGAACTGGCTACAGTGATGGAATCGCTGAGGGAGGGGAGCAGACGATCCCAGCGTCCAGCGATCCAACCCGCCCAGGATGATCCGGTCAACTCCGCGGCGATTCCTTTCTCCCAATCATCCCAATCGTAATGAAGAGGAATATCCCAGGCTCGCGAAAGAGCGATCGCGAGAAGAGAAGCGTCGGGATAGGCTTTCCAAAGATGGATAATATCCGGTTTGGGTTGGATTTGCAGGAGCGTGGACTTGTTTTTCCTCCACTGACTTACCCGGCGGTCAAGAGGGACGATCGCTGCGCCTTCTCTATTAATTGTTGTTGCGGTGGCAGGAATCTCTTTTTGTCTTTCCAAATGGACAAAATCCGTCAAATAGACCTCATGCCCTCTTTTAAGAAGTTCATCCGTTTGGCAGAGAACACGACGGGCGCATGAAACGGAGGAAAGATCGAAACGTTGAATAATAATTATACGCATGGAGATAAAACAGGTCCTCTCAAAAATAATAGATTCTTTCTAGGCCAATCAGCGAATTTATTATGGAATAATTGCAGAAAAAGAGTATATGGTAAATGGAGATAACGATTTTTGATAATAGGTTGAGGGAAAAACACGAATCCAAAATATTAATATTCCATCAATATTCTATTAAGTGATGAGTTCGCCCTTCGGTTTTTAATCCATTGAAAACATTATTTTTAAAAAAAGGGCTGCGAAAGCTTGAAAATGAGATTGTTTTTTGATAACCTATGGCAATTGTGTACTTGAGTGGGAATAATCAGGTTCTCCAATCACCGTACACCCCTCAAACAACGGAGGCACCGATGCTGAATTCAATGTCGAAAAAATTCGCTCTGATCGCTGTTCTGCTCCTGTGTGGGGCGGCTGCAAGTCTAGGCGCTGGAGTTATCTCACTTCAACCTCAATCGATCACGGCCAATATTGGCGATCCCATTATTTATGATGTACTGTTACAAACCGATCTTCCGTTGGGAGCCTATCTCTTACAAGTTGAATTATCATCATTGGATGGCGCCTCGGCGGTTCTTTCCGATTATGCGGTGACGGAGAATTGGAGCGACAACAGCCCTCTGAATCCTCCCATTACAAATTTCAATCAGGAAGGTAACGTGATTACCCTCCAATCTTCACTAATCGGCGGTTTCGCTGACTATGTGAATGGATTGAAGATTGGTGAACTCGCCGTCGTTTCTGATACAGTCGGCATATTGGACCTCTCCATCACAAATAAAGTGTTTTTCACCGACGGTCTGCAAGCGCCGGAAGGAACCGATCTTGAAATTACCGCCTCCAATCCAGAAAGCGTCAGCATCCAGGCGGGACCTGGAGTGATTGGTGACGCCAATGACAATGGACGATTGGATATTGGTGACGCGCTGGCGATCTCCCAAGCGCTGGCGGGTTTGATTTCAGTCGTTCCGAATGAACTCGCCGCCGATTTTAATGGAAACGGCCGCGTAGATATCGGTGACGCGTTGGGGATTTCGCAGGTGTTGGCTGGGTTGATCGAAAATCCAAATAATCCCGCCGCGAAAATCGCAAAAATTAACACGAAGGCGGCCAAACGCGTGATTCCTCTTCAAGTGGGAGATTTAGTTCTCGCTCTTGTGATTGAAGATGGATTGTATGGGGAAGGGGATACCGTAGTAGGGCGCCTGGTGGCAAATGTGGGCGCATCGCCTTTAGGGGCGTATGATTTGACGATTACGTATGACGCGGCCGCTCTTTCCGTGGTTAGCGTTGAAACTGGTTCCGCGGCCGAATTTACGCGGCCTACCGTAAACACCCAGGCAGCGGGTGTTATCAGTATGAACGAATTTCAATCCGCGAGTCTCGATTCTCCAACGGGGGAAGTGGAACTCGCGCTTGTGACGTTTCAGGTGCAATCGCCGATCACTCAGCGAAGCACACTGATTGATATCGAAATTACAGACATTTTTGATACGAGTTTTGGTGTTATTAATTTGACTCCAGAAACGGCGCAGGTTCAACTGGGAAGCAGTGTCGTTCCGACCGAATCACCAACAGAGGCGCCACCAACGGAAGCGCCGACACTGGCTCCAACGGAAACAGCGACGGAAGTTCCAACTTTGGCGCCAACCCTCGCTCCAACAGAAACAGCGACGGAAGTCCCGACAGTAGTGCCAACGGAAACAGCGACGGAAGTTCCGACAGTAGCGCCAACGGAAACAGCGACGGAAGTTCCAACTGTGCCGCCGACATTGGCTCCAACAGAGACCGCGACGGAAGTTCCGACAGTAGCGCCAACGGAAACAGCGACGGAAGTTCCAACTGTGCCGCCGACATTGGCTCCAACAGAGACCGCGACGGAAGTTCCGACAGTAGCGCCAACGGAAACAGCGACGGAAATTCCGACTGTGCCGCCGACATTGGCTCCAACAGAGACCGCGACGGAAGTCCCGACAGTAGCGCCAACAGAAACGGCGACTGAAATCCCGACCTTGGTTCCGACGGAAACAGCGACGGAGGTACCGACTGTGCCGCCGACACTGGCGCCAACAGAAACAGCGACTGAAATCCCGACCTTGGCTCCAACGGAAACAGCGACAGAGGCGCCGACTGTGGCGCCAACTCTCGCTCCGACAGAGACTGCGACCGAGGTTCCTACGGAAGCGCCGACAGTAGCTCCAACAGAAACAGCGACGGAGGTACCGACTGTGGCGCCGACTCTGGCTCCAACAGAAACGGCGACGGAAGTCCCAACCGAGGTACCTACAGAAGCGCCAACTGTGCCGCCGACAGAAACGGCGACGGAAGTCCCAACAGAAGAACCTACAGAAACCCCGACTCCTGAGGTGACTGCGACTCCGACGTCAGAAATAACGCCGACACCAACAGTTGAAATAACGCCGACGCCTACAACTGAGCCAACCAGCGGCCCAACGCCGACAGTTACAGCTACACCGCCGGTTGTCGTTCCAATTGGTCCGGATGAAGGATTAATGGCGCTCTCAAGCGCAGGTTTCTTGATGGCGCGTGGTTCCGAAACCGGCCGGGAAGTGGAGGCTCCATATCCGGGTGAGTGGGTTGATCTGGAGATGTACTATGGCTTGCCAGTTATTCTGACGACGAATGGTGAGGTATACCCAGAAGACGCGCGGCGCGATGCGGCTGTCGAAGGAGAAACAATCGTAAGCGCTGTCGATCTTGAGTTTGTGGGCGCGGGAGACGCTTACTTGATTCTTGATCGTTACGGCAATATCCATGCGTATGGCACGGCGGAATCGAAGGGATCGATCAGTGATCTGGCGCCGAATCCATTCGAGCAGGAAATCCGGTTCGGCCGTATCGTCGTAACAGAAATACAGCCGATGGCGATCGATCTGGAAGTTGTGCCCGATCCAAATGTATCCGGCGCAGTGCTTGGTTACTATATCGCTGATATGCAAGGGAATCTGTATAACTTCGGTGATGTGCCCGTCGTTGATCCTGTTCCCGATGATTTCGGCGCGGTCGTCGCCGTAGAATTGATCACAGAAAACGGCGCCGTAACCGGCTATCACGCCATGAATTATCTCGGTCAGATTATAACATGGACGAGTGGCGTTGGCTTCAATACACCGACAGCGCCTGTTCTCGGACATGAAAAAGATACATACGTGGTTGATTTCGTTAAGATTGATGATATCTTCCTGATCTTGGATGAGGCTGGATTCATTTACGGTCTGGACTCTGCGGAGACGTTTGATCCAGCGGCGTTCGATTACCTGACTGGAGCCCGGTATCAGTACTACGATCCTGAATTGGGAGTCGTCGCGACAGCGCCGTAAATGAATAAACATTAAAATTAAAATAAAAAACCCATGTCTTTTCACCTAAATGACCATTTTGGGGGTTCATGAATATGACTCGATATCGACTAACACTCTTGGCTCTTGGCGTCGCTGCGGTCTCTCTGTTCGTTCCGCCTATCGCTGATGCCCAGGATGATTATTACGCTTTGTATAATCGATTTCAGTATCACCATGTTGGCCTATCCGCCCGTTCCGCTGGTATGGGTGGTGTCTACTCCGCGTTGAGTGGAGGAGAGCTCGGATTACTCGGTAACCCGGCGAGCCTTGGCTTCTCGGAATCCCCCTTTCTAATGTTGGAAGGAGAATTGGAGGACGTCGCGAGTGATATTTCCGTTGACGCTGGTTTTGGCCCCGTCGCCGAAGAGGCTGATACGGATATTTGGTCTATCGGCGCCGGATTCTCTTATCCGTTTGAATGGGGTGGATTGGGTATCCACTACAATCACCGTGAAGACGATCATGACAGTGATGTGTATGATCTAGGTCCATTCGGTGTGAAACGGGGTGGTGACCTTGAACGAGAATATATTTCTCTCGGAGGCGGCTATCGCGTGAATGAGCAATGGGCGATTGGTTACCGCTACAGTTATATTGATTGGGATCAGGATATCAAGTGGGATGCGGTTCGCGCGGCGCCTGGGCTCGCTTTCCCTACCGTGAGTGAGGATTTTGAAGGCCATAAAAATCATTTCGGTCTCCAATATCGCGCCAATGAGATGATTACTCTTGGTCTCGATGGGTATTATGGGATCGGTGATCTGGATTCGAATATCACGACCGGGGATATAGATTCCGATTCGTGGGCTGTTCGAGGTGGTATCGCATGGGAATTGGAAGAAATTCCCCTGCTTTTGGCGCTGGATTTAAATTTTGAGAATCGTGAATTGGATGGGCGCGGCGCTGATACAGATGAAGATCTGTTTGGCCTCCATCTTGGCGCTGAATATGAAGTCGTTGAAAACCTCTTCCTACGCGCTGGATATCAGTACGAGGATATCGATTTTGAAGATCGGCCCGCGTTGATCGATGAAAGTCCATCCATTGGAGCGTACACAGCAGGTATCGGCTATGAATACGATCGTTTTACTTTTGATTATGGATTTATCTATACCGATACAGGCAGTGGAGATATCACCCATATATTTGGAATCGGGATTCACTTCTAGTATGTTATAACCGGAAAATTACGATAAGAAAAGAAGAGGGGCGGTCCGATGTGGACCGCCTCTTTTAGTTTAATAAATTGTAGAGCGTTTAAATTGATAGTTTTTGTATAAGCGAGCGCATAGGTCGCTTGTTCTTCGGGCGTTTTTGGATGATCCGCGAAAGTATAGGTATGATCTTACAATTTCCAAGGCGCGCGAGGTTCACGGAAAAGGAGTTTCGCCGCTTCTGGATCGTTGATAATCGTTTCTTTCTTCGTATCCCATTCAATGGCTCTTCCTGTCCGGTATGCGATATTCGCCAAATGTCCGGGAATGCTGGAAAGATGCCCGGTTTCAATATCTGAATCGGTTCGTTTGCGTGATTTAACACTTTCAAGAAACTTGACTTTGTGTTGTTCTTCCATCCCTTGGGATTGAGTAATGACTGGATTGTTACGATCCTTCTCCGGATAAAATTCAGTCACTTTACGATTGATGAAGAGAGTTCCGTCTGTGCCGAAGAAATAAATTCCATGATCCATATCTCCATGGAGAGGAAAACCGTTGGCGTGGCGCATGGAATAGGTCATCGTATAGCCAGGGCAGTCGAAAATCGCTTCGGCGGTGTCTGGTGTATCCACATTATGTTTGTAATAGTACTGTCCACCCGAAACCGCGACACGGGAGATCTCCGGCCCCATGACCCATTGAACGATATCGAAGAGATGAACCCCCCAAGCGTTCATCATGCCTCCTGAATAGTCCCAATTAAAGTAGAAGGTAAAATGATAACGGTTGGGATTGAATGGACGCTTTGGAGCGGGTCCAAGCCACATGTCATAATCGACTTCTTCAGGTGGATCGCTGTCCGGTGGATTTCCCAGTCCTTCAGGACCTTTATGTCCCATGCCGGTCATATCCCATTGGTTGAATGTGTGAACTGAGGTGATTTTCCCCAGCTTACCAGATCTGACAATCTCCGCCGCTTCGATGAAATGAGGGCCGCTTCGCTGTTGTAAGCCAATCTGGACAATACGGTTGTGCTTACGCGCCGCTTGGACCGCAATCCGCCCTTCTTTTATATTGTGACCCAGAGGCTTTTCGACATAGACATCTTTTCCGGCTTCGCAAGCTTGGATAGTAGGGATGCAATGCCAATGATCCGGTGGGGCGATCACAACAGCGTCAATCTCTTTAATTTCCAGTAAGTTACGAAAATCCTTGATTTTTTTTGCTCCACCCGCTAACTCGGCTCCTCGATCAAGATGGTTCCGGTCGACATCGCATACCGCTAGGATATTGACACCGCCAACACTTTGGAAATTGCGGATATGAAAGGTGTTCCTGCCACCAGCTCCAATGAATCCTAGATTGACTTTCTCGTTCGTTCCCAGCGCTCCAATAGCAGGAGGGATTTGTGACGCGAGGCAGATACCCAACGATCCACTCGCGCCTTTCATGAATGTTCTACGTTCGACTTTGGTTTTCATGGTTTCGCTCCTTTCATTTTTCGGTGATGATCCCGATAATGATAGTAACTATGTTTTTTAAAGGCGCATTCATTTAACGATTTTCGAATTACATATCTGTATGATTAGATTTTGTAATAGGTTATGGATATTTTTTACTAAGCTGGAGGAAAAAGAAACGGTGTTTTCAAGAGAAAACACCGCATATGAGTGTTTTGAGTTTTTCACCGCGGGTGAAGCGCTGAAAAAGTATTCTAACGTTCTCACTCTATCATATCGCTATTGGAAACGCTTCAATCGGCGTCTTATTCATGGTTAATAGATTTCCATGAATATATTATCAATATCCTCTGAATCAAAGTCCGCGCCAGGTTTATGCGACATATTTTCCATGATTGTTCGCATTTGTTGTTTTGTTAGCGTCTGATGGGCGGCGTGTACTCGGTCCATCGTGTGGCATTTGGAACATAATTCTTCAAACTGTGGATGAGCGCCTGTGGCCTCAGGTTTTTTCTCTGTGCTCGCGCATCCCCAGGCAAGAAGGATTCCCACTACTCCAGCGAGTAAAATAATCGATAGTTGTTTCATACCATTCTCCTTTTTGAATAAAAATAAACTCCCCAAACAACATACCGTTTCAAATATACTACAGATAAGGGTGTATATCTAGCCAAGTTTTCGAAATATTTTGTTTTCCTGGAGTATCTGAAAAATGGCTATTTAATCCATAGATGAAAACTAAAATTTAACTTGAATTTGACCGAGTGTGTGGGTATAGTTTATACTTCAAACTATCTAATGGATGAGGTGTTGACGAATGAAAAGGAGATTATTGGTATTATTCGCTTTTTCGGTTGGATTCGTTTATTTGTCGATGAGTCTTTCCACACCACCGAGTGGTTTTTCCGCATCGAAGGGAACGCCGTTGGCAGTAGAGCCTCCATTGGGTCTCCCACCCGTTCCCATTCCCGCGGACAATCCTATGACAGTGGAAAAGGTGGAACTGGGGAAAATGCTCTATTTCGATAAGCGTCTCAGCAAGGATAAAACGATATCCTGCGCTACGTGTCATATGCCGGAAAACGCGTATACGGAACCGCGGAACGTCTCTACTGGAATCGATGACCAGAAAGGTGAGATGAACTCTCCCCACGTGATCAATTCCGCATACGCGACTTCCATGTTTTGGGATGGGCGCATGAACACGCTGGAAGAGCAAGCGGCGGGGCCTGTCGAAAATCCTATTGAAATGGGACACAAAATCGGCGATGTGGCTGGTGACTTGAACGCGATACCTGAATACAAAAAACGTTTCATGGACGTATTTGGAGAACCGGCAAGCAAGGAGACGATCACGAAAGCGATCGCCGCTTTTGAACGGACCTTGCTTTCCGGAAATTCACCATACGACCGGTATAAAAGTGGCGATAAAAACGCGATGAGCGCTGATGCGATCAAAGGAATGGAATTATTCAATCAGAAACTTTGCGTGACCTGCCATACACCGCCTCTCTTCTCAAACTGGGGATTTTATAATACGGGTGTCGGCTATGGCAAAGGTGAACCGCCCATAGGTCGAAAAGCTGTCACGAATTTGGATTCGGATCAAGGCGCCTTTCGCGTATCCAGTTTGCGGAATATTGCCGAGACGGCTCCCTATTTTCATAATGGCGAGGCTAAAACACTGAGAGAAGCCGTCGCATTTATGGCCAAGGGAGGAAAGCAGAATCCAAATCAGCACGCTCTGTTTCTTGCGTTGAAGGGAATGAAGATCACGGATGATGAGATCGACAAAATCACCGCGTTTCTCGAGAGCCTGACCGGTGAATATCCAGTCGTAGAAGAACCCAAACTTCCATAATTGATCTCCCTATACTAATTCGTGTATAACTTATTTTGATTCACGGAATAAATATTTTCTACTAAGAGGGAGTTCAACCATGAATGTTTCATTTCTTACTCTCGCCCAGCTGGGATCGTTCGTATTCAGTGTTGCGGCGGTGGTTACTCTTTGGGCTTATTGGACCCAGAAACAAAGTGTTCTGAAGGGATCGTTGCTAACTCTTTCTTTGTTGGGGCCAGTCACATTGTTGTTTTGCTGGATCGCGCAGGATTCCTTTTTTGATAATGGGCCGGTCCTCTATTGGGCGCGGTTAATGTCGGGCGATGTATCCTCTCTCTGGGGATTGGGGAGTTTGGGATTGATCGCCGGGAGCGGTTTAGCGTTGGGCGCGCTGTCGCTTCAGGATTGCACTAAAGGACTCTGGGTTGGCGCCGTAGTCTTGGCGTTGACGTGGTTCATTCTATTGTTGCATCCCACGCCCCATTATGTCCCGATTCCCGCATGGCTGGATAAACTTGTCTGGCTCGGAGTCCTGGCCGGAGGCGGCGCAGTCTGCGTGTTTATTCATCTGAAACTGAAGGATTTACTAAAACCGTTTCAGGGACTCGCCACGATCGCGGCAGGGATTGTTCCCCTTTTGGCTCTCTTGAATATTGCCGCGTATGTCTCTGTCTCATCTCCCTTGGATTTAGCCAGCAAGACGCCTGCAAACCGGATCAAGGCGCCGGGGTGTCTTTCCTGCCACAGCATGAACGGGGAAGGCTATCCAGATCCAGGAGGCGGATTGGAATCAGCGGGCGGACGAACCCCCGATACGATTCTCGCGTTTCTGAAGGAGCCTACACCGGAAAAAGCGATCGAATTGGGCATCCGGCAGAATCCTACCGGAGAAATGGCCAACTTGCAGTTGACTCCCCAGGACGCGGAGTTGATTAAGGATGCGTTAGTCGAACTCTTCAAGATCGAAGCGCCTTCGAGCCTCGCTGTTGAGTGGGAACAGGTGGAGCCGATCCTGACGGAGAAGACCTGTCTCGCCTGCCACTCACTCGGTGAAGAAGGAGCGCCCGGTGGCGGTATTGGAGGGCCGTTTAAAAAAGCCAGTGAATTTGAAATGGAAACCTTGATCGCCTGGTTGCAAGAACCTTCTATGGATAAGGCGAAGGAATTAGGGATTCGAGAACAACCGATCGGCGCCATGGCGTCGTTCGCTTTGGATGAAGAACGGGCAAAACTGGTCGCCTCTTGGCTTAAGTCGTTAGGTGGAGAATAAAATCAATAGCAAGTATAAAGGCCGAAGGCTTAGGGATATTCCTATAGTCTTCGGCCTTTGTTTTATGCGTTTTACCGTGTGAAATGAAGCCTTCCTTTAAAATGCACTAGCCCGTTGAAGTTTTCCTAAAACCCAAGCCGGACAATATCGCCGAAGCTGGTCAGTCCGTTTGTCCCATCATAAAGGGGGTGACCAAATAAGCCGTTTTGGAAGAGGCTGAAGGCTTGATCCGGCCCGGCGGAAATGATGACGTAGGCTTCTTTGGGATTGTTTGCCAGCGGTTGTTTCCCAGCCTTCTATGTTTTTAAAATATTGTGTAACGAGATGGGGATGATCACGGACAGGATCCTGGTGAAGTTCACCATGCGCCCATGTTTTCGTTTGGGCGTCGCCGTATTCAATCTGAAACGGATCTTTCAACGCGCCGGTTGAAGAAATATAGGCGACCGGTGTAGTTAAATATTTATTCTGCCAAGCGGGATGAGAGCCGAAATGAGGGATAAATTCACCGTGGTCAATGCGGTACATCATTTGCGCGTCGGCGAATGCTTTTTGTCCCGCTTCCGCGTTTGCGATCCGCGCGCGGATTTGGGCGTTTAGAAAATTTGGAACCGCGATCGCCGCCAGGATTCCAATAATCGCGACGACGATGAGCAGCTCGATTAATGTGAAAGCGCTTTTTCGCATGGATTGCTTCTCCTCATGTTTATTCATTTTCCAATAAGTGATAATCATCAAAGCGTATACTAATCTGATGGAGAAAGGTCAGAAATGAGTATTACCGTTATTTTTCTGTTAAAAGGAAAGATGGAGAATTGATGTTAGTTTATTATTTTTGTTTTGTTAGTTTCCTGGGAAAAGGAAAAAGTTGATTGACCGACTTACAATACTCCTCGTATTGATCTCCAAAGACAGATTGCAGGAAAATTTCTTCCTTCACGATTAAGATTTTGAATAAAATGTAGGATAGCAGGATCGAAAACAGTCCATATACATTATTTAAAAAGAGCGCGATGGCGGGAATCAAGAAGAAGATGTGTCCACAATAAAGGGGATTTCGCGTCAGGGAATAGATTCCACTTGTGATGAGTGTTCCCGATTGTTTTGCTTTTGTAATGTTATAAGCCCCCAGGACGATAAAAACGATTCCTATAATTCCGATGAAAGAAGAGACGAGATAACGTACAATATCGCTATTAAATAGAGGACTGGGATTGGTATAGATGGCGATGAGAGCCAACGTTATATATCCAGGCCCCACAATGATTGGACCCGCGCCCCAGATGGATTGTTTTTTCACTCTTAAGATCCTTTCAGAATAATATAGTTATATGTGTGCCTCATCCTGTTATTATAGAAAGGAGAAAGGAATTCTTCCAGTAGTGCTTTTCTCGTTATGTGCGTATTGTTGTTTCTCTATGTGAGGAAGGTTTGATTTTTAATTACGAGAATTGGATTTAAAGACCGACCAGTGTATCATCGCAGGGATAGGATGACCGGGCGCCGAGGAAAATGATGTCACCGAAACTCTGCAATCCATTGCTTACTTCGTATGTTACCGTGTTTCCCCAGGTGTTGGTAAAGTCAGGCCCCGCGCTGGTGACTTTATAGTTGGCGCAACGGGCTTGTGGCGGGAGGATCGTTAGACCGCCGAAGACAATCCGGCTACGGGCTTCGGTGTAGTCGTAGGTTACGTACGCCGCGTCCTGATCTTCATTCATACGCGCCCCCGGTGGTCCGTAGATGAAGGGATCCTGCGGCACCGCGGAGATGTAAGAGACCGGTGTAGTTAAGGGGATGAGGCGCCGGTTAACGGGATTTTTTTGTACGCCACTCTCATCCAGCCATGGGGGGTACATATTGTTGTCGATGTAGTAGCTTTCAAGAGCGGTCGTGATGGATTTGAGCTCGGATTCCGCCTTCGCGACTTTGGCGCGGATTTGTGCGTTCAAAAAATTGGGGACGGCGATGGCGGCTAGAATCCCGATGATGGCGACCACGATGAGTAACTCGATCAGGGTGAAGCCGTTCTTCACGCGCCGGGAAAAAGAATTCTTCAATCCTGATCTCACGCGCTGTTTGAATTGGAACTTGTGGATACTGTACACTCTCTTAAACCTCCGTATTCCGTATCGGCATTTGCCGTTTTGCCATACTCTCTGACTGTTAAATTCAGGTTGGCGTTTTTTTAGAATTAATTTGATCTTGCCATTATTGCTTCAACTTGTCAATATACTCATGATAAAATGGGCGTGAAAGAAAAAGAATGGGATTGTTAGGAAAACAATAGAAATACCTTTTTCTCCGGCCTTTATCGTTTCCCCTAACCCGCATTATAATGTTTTTTTAGTCAAAAAAGAAAAAACAACGATACGGTTGTTACTACTAAATCCATGTTGGGAGATAGAAGCATGTCCAAAAAAAGTGAAGTGAACCGCAGAGAATTTATCTCTCGTTCGGGGAAAATCGCCGCTGGCCTTGGTGTGGCCGCCGCCGTGACAGGACCGGCGATTAATGTACTCGGCGCCAATGAGAAAGTGCTTATCGGCTTGATCGGTCCAGGCCGCCGGGGACGCGCGGTGATGGGATTGTGCCAGCAGATGTCGAAAGAGAGAAACAAACCGCTCGAATTCATCGCGGTGGCGGATATTTTCGAAGGATGGCGGGATCTGGCGGTGATGGAAATTGAACGCACGAATGGCAAGTTGGATGTCGAGTACGAACACGATATAGAGACTTATGACAACCACATGAAGTTGTTGGAAAACAAAGACGTTGACGCCGTTCTCGTCGCCACACCCGAACACCTTCACGCCCAGCATATGTTGGACGTAATCGCGGCGGGGAAAGATATGTACATCGAAAAGCCGATGGTGCACACAATTGAAGAAGGTCTCGCGGTGGTGAAAGCGGCTAAACTGAGTGATTGCGTCATCCAGTGTGGAACCATGCGCCGCAGTGTGCCACTGTACGATATCGCGTATGAAATGATCAAAAAAGGCGAGATCGGCGAGGTTCATTACACCGAAGGCTGGTGGCACCGGAATTTCAACAAAGGCCAGTCGAACGCGGCGTGGCGGTATGATATCCCCGAAGACGCCGATGAAGATACGATCAACTGGAAAGAGTTCATCGGCGATACGCCCTACACGCCATTTGACACAGGCCGGTACTTCCAGTGGCGTTGTTATTGGGAATATTCCAATGGGATCGGCAGTGATCTTATGGTGCACCAGATGGATGTGATCAACAAGGTTATGGGAACCACCATGCCGAAGAGCGTGGTCTCCTCCGGCGGCGTCTACCGGTGGAAAGATGGGCGCTCCTCCTGCGATACCTGGAGCAGTGTTTTTGAATACGAAGAAGGTTTCCAAGCCAACTACCGCAGCCACTTCAACAATAAACAACAGGAATTCGGTATCCGCATTATGGGAACCGATGGAATCATTGAAATTCTGATGTCCGCTGTGTTGAATGTGATTCCGGAAGAGGGGGATTTATGCAGTAATAAGAATCTGAAAGCGAAGAGTATTTACTACCCAGATGATAATACATCCGCGAACTTTATGACCGCGCACTTTGCTTCAGTGAAGGATCACTTGGCGAACTGGATTGACTGCATCCATTCCCGCAAAGCGCCGAATTGCGACGTGCTGACCGGTTTTTATGGATCGGCTCTATCCTCCATGGCGGTCCAATCCTATCATGAAGGTAAACGGCTTTATTGGGATAAAGAGCGGGAATTAGTCTACAGCTGATCGTTTCGCAATAAATAGTAAATAGATAGAAGGGGCGCATTTAACCGCGCCCCTTCTTCATTTATAGAATGTTATTCTTCTTTGTCCGGGAAGAAGATATCGTTTTCGTCTATATCGGGGACGCCTGCGACGAGGACCAAGTGATCGCCTGTGGAGGAATGGATTGAGTTAGGATCGAGTTTCACCATTGTTCCAGGACCGATGGGGAACGATTCGCCATCCACCGTCATCATTCCTGTGCCCTCGAGGACATAATAGAATTCCGTGGCGCGTTTGTGATAGTGCGTTGTTGAATTCTTGATCCGGACGACGTGAAACCAGGCGGGTGTATCATCTCCTTTGCTGAAGAGGCGCTGGCGATATCCACACGTGCTCTTTTCTTTTTTGATATTTTCCAATCGTTTTATTGTGAAGCGTTTGTTGTCGGGCATGTGTGTTTCTCCTTGGACGTTTTGATTTAGGATTTTCATGGCGGGCGGGACGCCCGCCCTCCATTAATCACTCGACTTGTAATTTTTCGTAATATCCGTTAGGGATTGTTCCGGATGAACTCGATTTTTTCTTTGTCAAAACCATCCGGTTCGAGATGTGTCGTGACAGTGACCGGCGCGTCGAAGGCTTTCTGGAGTTCGGTTTCCAAGTGAGACGCTTGATCGTGGGCCTCCTGGAGTGACGCCTCTGATTGGAAGACCAAATGCAGATCGACGAAATGGCGGTTTCCTTCCGAGCGGTGCCGGAGCGCGTGATACCGCCACCGATGTTCGTTGGACTCGTTCTTTAACACTTCCCGCACAATTCGGTCTACATCCTGGTCGGCTTCATCCATCAATCCAGAGAAGGATTGTTGCAAGAGGCGCATCCCAGTCAGAAAGATATAGATTCCTCCCAGCGTTGCGGCGAGAAGGTCGATGATTATTAAACCAGTCAGTTTGGCGCCGATCATACCGATTAAGGCCGCGCCTGTCGTGATGACATCAGAAAGGACATGGTATCCGTTGGCTCGGACGATTAACGACTGGTGTTTGTTCCCGATTGCGATCAAATACCATCCAAGTACCGCATTGATCGCAGCCGCTAAGATAGCGTACGCCGCGCCGCCGAATACATCCATTAATTCATAGGAAAAAAGGAATCCTTCAATGATCCGCGCGAAGATGAGAATCGCGGACCCACAGACGAATCCTCCTTCCACGGCGGCGGAGAAGAATTGGATTTTTCCATGTCCATACAGGTGATTGTCATCGGGGGGATGATAACTGTACCACAAACTGAAAGCGGCAAAGAGAACGGCGAGATTATGGACGAGAGATTCCAACATATCCACCATCGCCGACATAGACCCTGACACCCAATACGCCAGGATTTTTATAATAATAATAACTGCCCCTACAGAAATCGAAATCAGGATCGCTTTCCCTTCGGGCCGGTGAAATAAGGATGTGCTTTGAGTAGGCTTTTTGCTCATGGATATCACCTGAAATTGTAAAAGGTTATGGATAGAGTGTATCAGTGATTTCGTTCTAGCTACAAGGAGATGCCGAATAAAACTTTCATCCTTGGAAGTTAATGTAGGACCTTTTTGGTAAAATACCTTGACTCAAGACCTTTCAAATTCAAAAGTTATAGTTGAATATAAAACAATAGACAATTTGTCAATCCAATTTACATATTGCCCAATTAAATCGATTTAATTTAGTGTTTTGATTTTGATTATTACCAATAGATTATGAAAAAGTCATTGAATCAAGGGGGATGGTTTGGCTGGATTCCAAGTAAAGTTCTTCTTCATTCATCCTGATAATATTAAAAATAGTGTTATTATACGCTTGATTTCGTTTATGCTAGAAGAATTGCCGGAGGCGTGGTATGACCGGTTTTTCATGGAGATGGGCAGAGATCTCTCCATTATTCTTTAGTATTCTTTTCTTCATTTCAGAGGTCCAAGCAGGCGGGCCTGTGGTGAAAAACGTGCGGGCTTCGCAGAGGGGGGATGAATCCCGGCTGGTGGATATTTATTATGACCTTGAAGATTCGGATACGGAGCACGTTCTTGTCACCGTTAAGATTTCCGATAATGGGGGGGCGTCTTATGACTTAATACCGGTTACTCTTCAGGGTGATTTTGGCTTGGTTGGGCCCGGTCTGAATCGGCATATTGTATGGGATTCAGGGCGGGATCTTCCGGGTGTATATGGTAAACATTACCGGGCGGCGGTGACGGCGGAAGACGCGTATACTCCTGAAGATGCACTTGTTACGATTGCGATTCCCGGACTTCCTCCAGGCTCCAAGCCGTTGGAGTTAATAGGTGTGCCTTCGGGAACTTTTTTGATGGGAAGTTTTCATGCGGATCCAAACCGGCCCGCAAATGAGAAACCTGAACATCACGTGACGATCGCGAAGAGTTTTTTCATGGGGCGATGCGAGGTAACAAACGCGCAGTTCCGCGCGTTCCGCTCTCAGCATACCAGCGGAGATTATGAGGGGAATTCTCTCGATGGCGATAACCAGCCTGCGGCGCTCGTGAGTTGGAGCGAGGCTGCCGCGTTCTGTGATTGGTTGACGGAGGAAACCGGGATGCGGTTCCGTCTTCCGACCGAGGCGGAATGGGAATACGCTTCACGCGCAGGAACAACGTCGTACCGATTTTGGGAAGAGATGGCACCGGACGCATCGGCTTGTGAGTACGCGAATGTATTGGATTTAACCGCACAGAATGATTCCATCACATCCCCATTGATGTTTCCATGTGAAGACGGTTATGTGGTCTCAGCGCCAGTGGGATCGTTTCTCCCCAATGCATTTGGATTGCATGATATGTTGGGAAACGTGTGGGAATGGTGTTTGGATTGGTACGAAGACTACACGAGCGATTCTCAAATCGATCCAGTAGGTGAGGGTGATCTTCTCTATCATGTGCGGCGGGGGGGCAGCTGGGCTGATGGTTCCGATTATATCCATACCGCGACACGTATTCCAAGCGCTGTGGGATTTCAACGGTATAACGTTGGTTTCCGGGTCGTGATGACTCCTCATGAATAGAAATGCTTACTAAACGTGAGATGGATTAATATATTCACGATAATGGAATTCTAAGAATGAAACGGGGATCGAAAAGAAGAGCAGCGATACTTCGCGTTTATGTAATGAGCGCGTTAATTATCTTTATGACATCCTCTAACGCGTATTCCACATCATCCACGGGATACTCGAATGAATTCATAATCCATAACACAGATCCACTTGAGATCATTACATCCTCACTGATGGATGGATTGATGGGGGGTATATACGAGTTCGCGATTGATATCGCCGATGGCGCGCCTCCTATCTCCTTTTCTATCGCCAATGGGGAATTGCCGCCTGGAGTGACTTTAAACGCTGATGCAGGAACGTTTTATGGTATTCCAACGCAAGCGGGTTTGTTTACGTTCTCTGTTGAAGCGGTTGATGATGTGAACGATCGTGTTACACGGGAATATACAATTCTAGTTAAGGCTCCACCGAAGTTCTTGACGAGTTCGATTCTCCCACGGGGCACATATGGGAAGGATTATTTAGTCTCTTTCGAGGCGGCTGATGGAACGCCGCCATACATTTTTTCTCGAACCGGAGGAACATTGGCTCAAGGGCTGAGTTTCAATTCACTAGGATATCTTTTTGGCGCGCCGCTTCAAACGGGAACATTTTCATTCACTGCAAAAGTTCGTGATCAAGATGGATTTACGGCGGAAAAGGAATTTACATTTTCAATTGTCGATCCGGTCTCAATTTCAACGGAACAATTGGATGATATGGTTTTGGGGCAGGCATATGACGCTTCTATCACCGCACAGGGAGGATATGGGGAACTGACGTGGGAGGTCTATTCCGGCGTTTTGCCAAATGGGCTGAAATTGAATTCATTGAATGGAACACTTTCCGGCGCGCCCGATGAAAAAACGATTCGTCCAGTCTCGTTCGCGGTGTACGATGAAGAAGGCCGGATCGCCTTTCAAGATTATACCTTGCGTGTATCCGATCCATTGACAATCCAGAGCGCCATTCTTCCAAACGCGATGAAAGGAGAATTCTATTCAGAGCCCGTGCTTGTCATGGGGGGGATCGGCCCTTATACATTTACCCTGCAAGGAGAATTGCCGGAAGGATTGTTGTTTAATCCATCGAATGGATCCGTGACCGGTATCCCTTTTTATTCTGAATCCAGTGAATTTACCGTGAAGGTGACGGATAGCCGGTATCCTTTTAAACAATCCGTGTCACGTACCTTTGGTTTGACCGTAATGGATGAATTCACGATTTTGGATGGTTCATTGATCTCGGAAGGCCGGGAAGGGAAGACCATTGATCCCATTTTGTTAACCGCAAAGGGAGGCGTTTCTCCCTATTACTGGACTGTGCGTAAAGGATTTCTACCGGAAGGAATCGAATTGAATGATGGGATTTTGACGGGAACCACGCTTTCGCGGGGGGATTATACATTTCACCTCCAAGTGACCGATTCGATGGGAACGTCTGCGCAAAAACAATTCTTCTGGCGTGTAACCAGTCCTTTGGAGATTCTTACCAACAAAGCTCCCGCTGGGGCGAAAGATGTTCCATATCGTTTGGCGCTGAGCGCTCGAGGAGGTGTGGCGCCGTATATCTGGCGTTTTAAAAGCGGTGTTATGCCGGAGGGACTTCGGGTGAATGATTATGGAACCATTTCGGGAACACCGAAACGCAAACAGACAAGTACTTTTATTCTTGAAGTCAACGACAGCGGCGACAAACAACAGACCGTCGTACAGAAACTAACACTTACCGTGTCGGATTCTCTCGTGATTACACAGGGAAGCCTTACCAGCGCACGGAAGGATCAAGATTATTCCGCAAGTATTCGCGCCGCGTTGGGGACGTCTCCATATACATGGAAACTTCTGAGCGGCGTATTGCCTCAAGGACTCCGTTTGGAGCAGACATGGAATCGCGCGTATCTGAAAGGCGCGCCAACGGACACTGGATCCTATTCTTTTACTCTGCAAGTAAAGGACAGCGGGAAATACGTCCAATCCGCCACCCAAGCGTTTACTATGAATGTCTTTTCCATGGTAAAGATTGAAACGGAATCATTGCTGAATGCGATTGCGGGATTTCCCTATTCCGATTCGATTGAGGCGGAAGGCGGTCTTTCCCCTTATTACTGGAAAATCACAAGCGGGGCTTTACCAGATGGATTGCGGATGGATTATTCTACCGGCGAAATATCAGGGGAAACGACAATGGATATCGGGGAAAGTTCCGATTTCACTGTGCGGGTGACCGATTCAGGCTTTCCCCCTATTTATGATGAGAAAGAGTATTCTATCTCTATCAATGATGACGTTGAAATTGTGACAAAATCAATGGATAGCGCATATAAAGGCGTTACATATTTTGCTTGGTTAGAAGGAGTGGGAGGAACCGCCCCCTATACTTGGACAATAGAGTCGGCCGAGGACGCTCCGAACGGTTTATACTTAGATCCATTGACGGGAATCCTTTCGGGTATCCCAACACAAGTGGGAGAATATAATTTTACGATCCGGATGCGGGATCAATCCGTCCCGCAGAAAACCACAGTCAGGGAATATACGCTTACGGTGGAGTATCCCGGTCTCTATGTGGTGGCGTCGTTTTCGGTTGATGGTTTCTCCTATGGGATGCTTCCCAGTGGAGAGACGATTCCTGCGCTCGCAGCGGGTCAAACGGTGACCGTTTCGATTCGTGTCTACGATCCAGCGGGTGGGAATATTCAGGCGCCACAGATCACTCATTCTGAAATAGGGGATACAGGCTCGTTTCTCGTGACTGGTTTGAAAACCGGGAGAATCAATGGTTCGTATACCTATACGGTTCCAGAAAAACCATCGTCTCCACTCATCCAAATCTCACTGTTATTCCAATCACAATATGGGCGGAACTGCGTCTTTACAATGTTCATTGAGACAATCCAGGATGAACCAGAACCCACTCCAACACCGGTTTGGACTGAATCGGTTATTGTCTGTGATGAACCGGGAACCCTGTGCGAAGACTTAACAGGAGAGACGGATTACGATCCCTTGGATTCCAGGAATCTATCCATTTATCGAAATGTAGAAACGGGAGATGCGAAGGACTGGCATGTGTATGTGCGGCAGGGATTGGGTGGGGCGATGTATTTGGGACGGATGGGTTCCGGCGCGGCTGATGCGCTCCATTGGTATCCAGCCGCTCCCCTTCTGGCCGCCGAATTTCGGTCAGGTCCTAACTATAATTCCGTGTATTCGTTTCGGATTATCCGCATCGACGATCAACTTGATTCTACAGATATCTTCGATCAATCCGGTCCAGTTGGATATAATTTGGAAGGAGGGAATCCCGTTTCGTTGGCCCGTCCCGCCATGCCCAATTTAGAGCCGGGGCAGGTGAGCGTATACGACGGGCTTCTGGGTGGGCGCGATCTGGCGCCGATGGGGGAGAGTGGGCTTGATTATGATGATTCCAGTGCCCGTGGGATTCAAATCGCGTGGAACTTTGGAATCGACTCTTCTACGATTAGCGAATATCACGTCTATGTAAAAGTGAATGATGGAGACTATGAGTTTTTGGGGCAGACGCTCTCCAGCCAGATCACGTATTTTTTATGGACGCCCAATGGAGAGTTTCGAACAAATGAGAAATTCGCGGAAGGACCGATGGATAGTCATATCTATCAATTTCGTATCAATCCACTTGCTTTGAATGGATCATCGGAGGAACTTCACAGTGGTTCGCTGGAGTATCATGTATTGGACAATCCTGACGCTACGCCGGCGCCGGCGAATGTCGTGATCTATGATGACTCCGTTTCATCTCTTGATCTGACCGGGGGGATGGATTATGACGCGGTGTCTGAGAGGAATCTTACGATCGAATGTCTCGCGCCGATTCAGAACGCGAAAGACTGGCATGTTTATGTGAGAAAAGGATTGGGAGGAGTCAAGTATTTAGGCCGTACGGCGAGTGGAGAAACGCCACGATTGGATTGGAACGCATCCACTTCGTTCTTGAGTTCGGAATTCCGGAAGGGGCCGGATTTCAACTCGGTCTATTCATTCCGTATGATTCGTTTGGATGGGGATCTTGGACCGGATGATTATTTTACTGTAGCGGGACCTGTAGGTTTTAATCTGGAAGGCGGCGCTCCACTCTCTCTTTTACAACCTGCGCCGCCCGATTTGGAAACGGGAGAGATCGTTGTTTATGATGATATTCTCGGCGGGAATGATCTATCGTCTCCAGGAGGAACCGGATTTGACGAGGATCCCTCCAGCTGGCGGGCCCTTCAAATCGCCTGGAATTTTGGACTGGATTCTTCTCTTGTGAATGAATACCACGTTTATATTAGAGTGGATCAGAAATCCCGATTGGGAATATCTTGGGCAGACATTGGGATGGCTCAATCTCCTATTTCTGGTGGACCTCCGCAGATCAATTCAAGACAAAGACTGAATTTGCTGATGGCCCTGAACATGGGCATACGTATCAATTCCAAACGGCCCTGATTCCCTTTAGCGGCTCTCGAAGGACTGTTAACGAGTGGGTCAATTGAGTATATCGTATCTGATGAGATGGGGATGGATGATTGAAAACATTTGATTTCTAAAATTCGCGTACTTCGTTTTTCTATATTTCTACCCAAAGATTGAAAACTCAAACCTGACCAAGTAATAGATGTGATTTTTCCTATAAATCATTAAAATATCAAGATTTATTTCTTTTCTTGATAACAGGTTATATAATAAAAGTTTATACTTTTGAAGATTGAGAGACGAGTGGATTCAAAAGAAAACCTTTTTAAACGCTGTTTTTTTTCTCAATAGTAGGCTGTTTTTTTCGTTATAGAGTGTTGACATGAACGTTTTCTATATAAGCATCGGAGTAAAATGAAAAGTATTAAAAAAATGTTAAGCCGTATTCGATATGGAAAACCGGTTGTCTTAGTCTCCGGTCTGCCACGGTCGGGCACATCGATGTTGATGCAAATGCTGGATCGAGGTGGTGTCCCTGTTGTGACAGATACGATTCGTAAAGCGGACGAAGATAATCCGAAGGGGTATTATGAGTTAGAGCAGGTCAAGGATCTGGATAAAGGTGGCGATAAATCTTGGCTTGAAGCGTACAAAGGACAGGCGGTGAAAATTATCTCGTTTTTACTGCGTGATCTGCCTGCCAATTTAAACTATAAAGTTCTTTTTATCCTGCGTGATATTGATGAGATTATCGAATCCCAGAAGAAAATGCTCGATCGGCGCGGTGAAGATCCGGATGGAACGAGTGATGAGAAAATGAAATCGAATTACGAGAATCACTTATGGCGGGTTCGATATCAACTTAATCATTCCTCCAATATGGATGCGCTGTATATTCAACACCGGGATATTCTCAACCAGCCGGAAATTGAGGCGAAACGGATTCACGCCTTTTTAGGCGATTCTCTTGATATTGAAGCCATGACGAGTGTTGTTGACAAATCATTATATAGAAACCGCCGGTAATACCTTTGCAGGAACCGTTGAATTTGGATATTAAACACCATTTGAGAACAATATGAAAACAAATCATTCTTCACGATCGTTGATGTTTTGGTGTGGGGCGCTGAGTGTTATTTTTTGCGCGGCGCGAGCGGAAGCGTACGTTGGGCCGGGAGCGGGATTCGCCTTTGTTTCTACGTTTTTTATCTTTTTCATGACGTTCGCCTTGGCTTTCTTGACGATTCTCACGTGGCCGATTAAATGGGTCATCCGCGTCCTCTTTCGCTCGAGGAAATTAAAATCGAGTAAAGTGAAACGGGTATTGATCGTTGGATTGGATGGACAAGATCCTGAACTCACCGAAGAATTTATGAATCAAGGGCTTCTGCCGAATTTCACCAAGCTGAAAGAACAAGGCGCGTTCAGCCGTTTAGAGACTACGTTACCGGCCGAATCGCCCGTCGCGTGGTCGACTTTCCAGACGGGATGCAATCCTGGGAAACATAGAATTTACGATTTCCTGGTTCCGAATCGCAAGGTGATGGTTCCGGAACTTTCTTCGTCAAGCGTCAGCACGTCGTCCCGGACCTTAAAACTAGGGAAATATATCATTCCATTGGGAAAACCGGCGATGACTGTCGGGCGGAAGAGCCAACCGTTTTGGAAGGTATTAGGGGAATATGGCGTAACGAGCACAGTCGTGCGCGTTCCATTAACTTTTCCGCCGGAGAAGTTCAATGGGATTCTTCTCTCCGCCATGTGCCTGCCCGATTTGAAAGGCAGCCAGGGAACGTTCTTCTATTACACAAGCGATCCGGACGAAAAACGGGATTTAACCAGCGGTGAGCAGCTGCCGCTGTCTAGGCAAAATGGAACCGTCAAAGGCGCCATCTCCGGGCCGGAGAATTCCTTAGTACAAGAGGGCGGGATCTTAGAGGTTCCATTTGAAATCCGTCTGGGCTCAAATGGGAATCATGAATTAATTCTTGATAAAGACCGGTATCCACTTAAAAAGAAGGAATACACACCTTGGATACAAGTTACATTTAAACCAGGGCTGGGGATGAAAGTCCGGGGCGTGTGCCGGTTTATGCTGTTGGATACAGAACCGCACGTCCGGCTCTACATGACCCCCCTGCAGATTGATCCTGAATATCCAGCGCTGCCTATCTCATACCCATACACATATTCCGTCTATTTAGCAAAATTGCAGGGAACGTTCGCGACGTTAGGCGTGGCGGAGGACACATCCGCGTTGAACGAACGCATCATCGATGAAGAGGCGTTCAAAGAGCAATGTATGAGCATTCATCAAGAACGTGAAACGATGTTCTTCGACGCGATCGATAAAACGCCGCAAGGCGCTGTCGTTTGTGTGTTTGATATCACAGATCGAATGCAGCACATGTTCATGCGTTTTCTGGATGAGGATCATCCAGCGATTGGTGATCTCAACATCGATGAATATCAGGATGAAATTAAAAACCTGTATATTCAGATGGATGATTTGGTCGGCCGGGTTATGGACTACATCGATGACGATACGATTTTGATGGTGATGTCGGATCATGGATTTAAGGTTTTCCGGCGGGGATTCAATCTGAATACGTGGTTGAAAGACAATGGATTTTTAACCGTGAAAGAAGACGCTTCCGGCGCGGATATGCTGCAGGATGTGGATTGGTCCAAGACAAAAGCCTATGCGGTGGGTTTTGGAGGGATCTATTTGAATATAGAGGGCAGAGAAGCGAAAGGAATCGTTAAACCTGGGGAAGCGGAAGCCTTGAAAAAAGAAATCGCGGAGAAACTCCTCGCCTATAAAGATGAAGAAACCGGAGAAACCCCCGTTAAGCAAGTGTATGACCGGAACGAAGCGTACAGCGGCCCTTACGTCCAAGACGCGCCGGAACTGGTCGCCGGATTTCGTGTAGGATATCGTGTGGCTTGGGAATCCGTGACCGGTGGTGTTGGGGATCGAGTTGTTACGGATAATGCGCGGCCTTGGGCGGGCGATCATAACATGAATCCGCCGGACGTGCCGGGAATGTTTTTCTGCAACCGGCCGTTCGCCAAAGAAAAACCACGGATTGAAGATATTGGTCCGACGACGCTGGATTTATTCGGCGTTCCCATTCCAGCGTATTGTGATGGTGAGTCCATTGCTGTTGATATAAAAACAGAGAAAGAAATATCGGAAGACAGTGTAGAGGGACGTGAATAGAACAGTTTTCGTTTCTTCTCGGAAACGTGGAGGATTGGCGTTATGAATACGTTATTGAAAAATCATTTTTGTCGAATGATTTGTTTATCTATATTAACTATCGCTGTGATGAGCAGCGCAGCGCAGGCGAAGAAAGTGATCGTGCTGGGATTTGACGGCACAGACGCGAATTTGTTGAAACAATTTATGGAAGAGGGCGCTCTGCCGAATTTTTCACGATTGGTCTCGTCGGGCGATTTTTCGCCTCTTCGGACATCCGATCCTCCGCAGAGTCCGGTCGCCTGGTCGACATTCATCACGGGTATGGATCCAGGCGGGCATGGAATCTATGACTTTGTACACCGCGATCCCAAAACATATTTCCCCATAATGTCCATGGCTGAGGCGGTTCCGAGTGAGCGCACTCTCTCGTTTGGATCGTGGGTGATTCCTTTGACGAGTGGGAAAGTGGAGTCACACCGGCATGGACGGGCGTTTTGGGAACTTTTGGGAGAATATGGGATTCCAACGACTGTGTTCCGAATTCCCGTTAATTTTCCACCCACCGAAAACGTGCCGAAGCATAAGTCGTTTTCGGGGATGGGCACGCCCGATATTACCGGCTCCCCCCGCACTTTCTCCTATTACACAACCAAAATGCCTTCTAACGCGAAGGATTTCAGCGGAGGTAAGGCCTATCAGGTGCGAGCTGTCGACAATACTGTTGAGGCGAAACTGCATGGCCCTACAAATCCCTTCCGGCGGTTTCCCCAAAAAGACAAACGTTCCACAACCGTCACCTATGAAAATCCTGAATGTGAACTTGATTTTCAAGTCTATTTGGATCCGGAAAGAAAAGTGGCTAAGTTTGTTGTCGGCAGTGAAGAATTTATCTTGAAAGAGAAGGAATGGAGTGATTGGATTCCTGTCACGTTTGAAGGGGTGCCCTATTTCGTTCCCATTCATTCCATTGCGCGCTTTTATTTGAAGGAGATCGCCCCGGAATTTAAACTATATGTTTCGCCGCTTCAGATCGATCCTGCCAATCCCGCGATGCCGATCTCGGCTCCGGCTGGTTGGGCCAAAGAACTGTGTGAGAAGAACGGCCCTTTCTATACGCAGGGCTTACCCGCGGATACAAACGCGCTCCAATGCGGCGTGTTTGATGGGCCTGAATTTTTAGAAAATCTTCTTTATATATGTGATGAAAATTTCAAACTTTTAAAAAATCTTCTCGCCGATTTTCACGAGGGCTTTTTCTTTTATTATTTCAATACTCTCGATCAAGGGTCTCATATGCTTTGGCGCTATGGGGATAAAGAGCATCCCGGTTTTGTGGATGAAGATTTCATGACCGTTGGAATTAAAGGACTCTACAAAAGAATGGATGAGGAATTGGGATATGTGTTGGATCACATCGATAAGGACACGGTTGTGATCGCGATGTCCGATCATGGATTCGCTCCATTTTATTGGGGAATCAATTTAAATACGTGGTTGTATGATAAAGGATATATCGCGCGGAATATTACATCTCGCCGGGCGCCAGAAATTTTCCCGTATGTCATTTGGAGAAAGACTAAGGCCTATGCGCTTGGTTTGAATGGTGTGTACGTGAATCTGAAAGGGCGGGAGCGGGATGGGATCATATCGCCCGGTAAAGAATACAACGAACTGCTGGATCAATTAAAGGCGGATCTTTTGGCCATGCGCGATCCGCGCACGGGCAAGAATCCAATCTCAAGAGTTGTTTGTCCCCAAAGAGAGTTCCATGGAGAATACAAAGATGATGGGCCGGATATCATTGTAGGGTTCAACCGGGGATACCGGATCTCCTGGGACAGCCCATTGGGGAAATTTCCGAAAGATGAATTTGTGGATAATATCAAAGCCTGGAGCGGCGATCACTGCGCTGACAGCCGGGTTGTTCCTGGGATTCTTGTCACCAATCAAAAGATCACATTAGAGAACCCGGCTCTTTACGACGTGACAGTCGCCATCTTGGACGAGTTCGGTGTCAAACCGCTTCCAGAAATGATCGGGAAAGATTGCTTGGAATCCAAGATTCAAGAATCCGCTTATTGATTTATTATTGTTGATTTATTATTTGTAAAAGGAAAAAAATATGTTTGGAACGAAAGTTAAACTCGACAAGGAATTGTACCAAAAAGTGAAGATGTACGCGGATTTGGCGGGGTATTCCTCCGTTGATGAATTTGTTTCGCACGCGCTGGAGAAGGAACTCTCGCAGCTGGATGACACTGAATCGGAAGAAGAGATCAAAAAGCGCTTAAAGGGGTTGGGGTATATTTCTTAAATCCCGTTTATTTATCATTGAGAGAGGGTGAGCGATGATGCCATCACGCCTGTTTTGTTATGCGGATTCGGTGGATCTCTCGTTTCCCATACAATTGTGAAGATATGGAAAGGTTATGACACAGCTGGTTCATATACTGAATATCATCTTGGGTTTCGCGGTCGATATCCTCTATCTGCCATTGAGTGCGCTGGGGCCGTTCTGGTCGCTGACAGTGATTTCTCTTGTTGTCGGAGTCATGATGTTATGGATTTTTGGAAAAGTCTCCGATCAAGATAAGATCAAGCGCTCCAAGGATATCATTCAGGCGAATTTGATCGCCATTCGTTTGTTTCAGAACGATATGGGTGTGTTTTTCCGGATTTTCGGGCGTGTCTTGCTTGATACGCTGATCTATATGAAATACCAGTTGAAGCCAATGCTGGTTATGATTGTTCCCGTAATCCTCATTTTAATCCAGCTCAATTGGCGTTACGGCGCGCGTTCGTTTGAACCGGGTGAGACACTGCTCGTGAAAGTCAAAGTGACGGACGCGTCAAAACTGAATGATATTTCACTCGAACCTTGCGAAGGTATCGTTGTCGAAACCCCCGGTGTCCGCATCGCTCCAGAAAAAGAAATCTCCTGGCGGATCCGGGTTGAGAAGGAAGGCGTTCATACCCTGAAAGTCAAGAATGGCGGCGCGGAGGTGACGAAAAGACTCATCGCCGGTCCAACGGTTCAAATCCTCTCTCCCCTCCGCACGGGAAAAGGCATGTTGGATCTTCTCCTCTATCCCGGCGAATCCCCGATTGATACCACAACAGGGATCGAATCCATCGAGACCGATTATCCCTATACAGACGTCCCGATCTGGGGGTGGAAGATCAATTGGTTAATCCAGTTTTTTGTCCTGTCGATCGCGTTTGGGTATATGTTGAAAGGATTTTTTGGAGTGCATATTTAACGTGGATTGCTAACGATCATGCCGCCGGAAACCTTGTACAAATATCGTTGTTGGAGTGAAGAGTGTCATCGTCGATTACTCACAAATAACGAAATTTTCTTCTCTTCCCCTAAACATTTTAATGATCCTTTCGATTCTACTATTCCTGTACGATACGATAAACTAACAAAAAACGAATTGCGTGCTGTTATATCGAGATGGTTAATTAGAGAAGAACCTAATCTTAAAAAACATCATAAAAAATTGGGGAAAAAAATAAATTCAAAAATGAAAGAACTTACTGATCCAAATATATCTTTAGAAAGAATGAGAGAACAGAGAGAATTTTGGAATAAAAAAGTTGGTATTTTTTCACTTGCAGAATGTAAAGATAATATATTAATGTGGTCTCATTATGCAGATTGTCATAAAGGAGTTTGTGTAGGTTTTGATTATTTGAAGATAAAAAAATATATAAAAGATGGTTGTGAAAAGTGGATGCGTTATGAAGCTATAGCATTCCCTAAGCGATGTAATATTGATGTAGTAATCAGTCTGTTTAAAGTAGAATATCAAAAAGAGTATCCGGTAATCAATCCAGCAGAAATTAGGGATAAAAATAATATTTTTATCCCTATAACTACAAAATCCGACCAATGGGAATACGAAAAGGAATATAGGTTGATTTTGGTAGATAGGACAGATTGTATTAAAATTCTTCCAAAGAATACGATCAATGAAGTGATTTTAGGATGTAGGATGGAATCAAGTCACAGAGATGAAATTAAAAGAGTATTAAAGAAGAAAAATGAGAATATCGAATTATATGAAGCAAAAATGAAAGAAGAAAGTTTTGGGTTGGATTTTGAAAGAGTTGATTATTGAATCATATTCCCATCCCTTATTCCATTTAAAAACCAGGATAATCACGTTAAATTAGTTGAAAAAAGTGATGAGCGTAATCTATTTATTGTAAAAGGGTGTTTTATGGCTCATCCGATACGTGAGTATGTTTCTCAACAATCCACTCACTTTTTGTGGGAAATTTTGAAGTCCAACGCTTCTATGCGAGATCCTTATTGTCTGAACCTTGATTTACTTGATTCGCTTGATTTTCTTGATTTTTAAATCATGGTAATCCTATAATCATTAGAATCATGGTTCAGACGATTACGCCATCCTGAACAAAGATCGCAATTCCCCCAAAATTTTTTTTATACTCACTTCCCGGATGAACCTGGAAAAGAATAAAACATTTGGTGATCCTTTGCATTGCCTTTGAACATTAAATATGGTAGATTGACCATCGTTTGGCACAAAATACGGCTCGCTTCATACGGGAAGCGGGACAATCAAGAAAGAAAGGATTACGAGTCATGAAAAACGCCGTTCTTATGATTGCCAGTATCCTCGCCGTTGTATGCCTCGCTGGTCCAGCCCATGCTGGAGATCCGTTCGCTGTAGGGGAAAAGTGGACGTATAAACACGAAGGCGCCATTCCCATGCGGCCACCTGATACCACAATGTCAGGCGATCGCATCCGTGAAGTCGTTGGTGTAAAGGGAGAGGGGAAAGAGAAACGATGGTTGATTCTCGAAGCGTGGGGGAATGATGACCAATGGGCCGGAAAACGATACGTCTGCGCCGACCGGATGTACGACCGGATGGAAGGCGGCGGCGATATGATCATGACCATCAAACCCGCCACCCTTTTTGACGGCTTGAATCTAAAACCTGACGAGGAAAAATCGATTGAATGCACGTTCGAGGTTAGCGCGGATATGTCGTTTCCGATCAAATACACGATCAAACGTGTCAAAGACCAAACTGTCAAAGTCCCCGCAGGCGAATTCGAGAATTGCATCTGCGTAAAAAGTGAAGAAGCGATCACTTTTTCTCCGCCCAATGGGGGAGATGGAATGACCATCACAACAAAACGCGAACAATGGTATCATCCGAAAGTCAATGGATTGGTTAAAGAAATCTTTACGATCCTAGGCCCTGGTGGAGAAGATCAAAAAGGAACCAGTGAACTCAAGTCGTATACGAAAGAAAAGAAAGAATAACCAAACCAGCTTCTTTCACATTTGGAAAGGCCGGTTATTCAATAATCGGCCTTTTCTTTGATACGTTTAGCGCTGGAATCGTTTTTTGAAAATACTTTCATATCGATTTTCAACAAGTACTAAATAAATGTAAGGCTGTTTGTAAACTCTAAGATTTAATCAAATACGGCGTTTCTTAATTTCTATTTTTTGATAATGGAGGAGGACTATGCGAAGTATATCCATTCCCGTTTATTTCTTGTTTGGTCTTCTCGTGATTTCAATTTCACCATTGATGGCGGAGGATTTATCCGGCTTGGCGCAAATAAAATCCGGCTGTTCCAAGGCGATTTCATCCGCCCATCCCGATCCAAACAACAACGCGGATCGAATTAAATATATTAAGCCCGGTGAAACAAAAGTATTGGCCGATATCACAAGGGCCGGCGGTGATCCGTCATATCTGGCTGACTTTCAACGATGCGCGGCCGAATTGGCTTGAAGCGGGTGGTTCCGCCCGGCCTGATGAGATTGTTCTGCGTATGTATTGGGATGACAGTGAAAATCCGGCTGTAGAAGCGCCGCTTGGAGACTTTTTCGGCGCAGGATTTGGACTTCGCCGCGAACTCATTTCCGCGCCGGTCCAAGTGGAAGGCGGCGATGGCTATAACTGCTATTGGCCTATGCCGTTCCATAAACGTGGACTGATCACAGTGACCAATGAAGGCGCTAAAAATGTCCGCAGTTTCTACTATCATATCGATTATACCCAAGAGGAAAGCCTCCCAGAAAAAACCGGCTACTTCTGCGCGCAGTACAGAAATGAATTCCCGGAAGTGTTAGGAAAGGATTATTTGATTCTTGACGCGGAGGGGGAAGGGCATTATGTCGGTACAGTAATGTCTGTTCGCTCCCGCAGTCCCTTCTGGTTTGGTGAAGGAGACGCGAAATTTTATGTCGACGGGGATACCAAACCCACTATTCTAGGAACCGGAACGGAAGATTACTTCTTGATGGCTTGGGGATTGAGCGAACGGTTATTTCCCTATTTCGGCTGCACCTATATAAGCGCTGATTTTGAAGACTTGGGGGTGGAATATTGTCTCTACCGCTGGCATATCGCTGATCCTGTGCGTTTTACGAAATCCCTCCGGTTTGAAATCGAACATAAAGGATGGATCACCGCCGACGAAACAGAAAGCGGAGAAATTGAAGGACACGTCGAACGGGAAGATGATATGGCGACTGTCGCGTTTTGGTATCAGACCAGCCAACCGAAGCGGTTTACGGAACTTCCCCCACTTGCGGAACGCATGCTTCCCAACCTTGATATCGTAATTGAAGGAAAAACTATTCTTCCTTCAGCCCAGCATTCCCCCGGCGTTCTCGTTTTGCAGAAAGGATACGACTGGACCGGTGATGGACAGATTCTCTTCATGCCCGCGAGTGGAGAACCTGTTCTCGAAGTGGAATTCCAGATCGAAAAAGAGGAGTATCGAGGATTACTCCTTCGATGCGCGTATGCGAACGATTACGGAATCTACCGGATTTTCCTTGACGGGAAAAACATACGCCAACCGGATGATTACATGGCTGGACAGAAATTACACGACTTTGATTTTTATTCAAAAGAGATCATAGTAAAGGATATCTATCTCGGCAGTTACACGTTGGCGCCCGGAAAGCATACACTCCGTTTTGAATGTGTAGGGCAAAATCCGTTGTCGAGTGGTAACTATTTCGGCCTGGATTCCATCCGGCTCCGTGAACGTTGGCACAAAAAGCGGGAAGCGTTATGGAAAATTAAATAGAGAAAAACAGACTCTTTCGAGTCTCGAAATAAAAGAGATTCATCCGCTAAATGATTACTTATATGTCTCTATCTAGCATTTTACTTGTGTAGCGGGTAGAATATAAAAGAAAAATGAGACGTTCTTTCTACTATTGGCAGTAGGCAGGGATACCTGTCTCCATATCTGAACAAAACTAAACTCATTTTGGAGAATGTGAAAACCACTCGATGTTACCCGCGATTACATTGCGCAATCTACCCCCCCGTGTCAATCTATATCTTCTGCAGGAAATCCTTTCCGCGAATCATGTGCCATGGAAACAAGTGGCGTTACACGCGGAGCCTAATGATTCTGAATCCACGCTAGAAGCCCATGTTCTCTTAAAAGGACGTGACTCGCTACAATCCGCTCTGCGTACAATGAATGGATGTGAAATCGCCGATTGCATTGTAGAAGCGAATGAAGCGGATGAAACAGCTATCACACAGTTCAAAGAAGAGGCAAAAAAACAATTGAGAGAAAAAGAAACGTGGCCGGATACTTCCTCAGATATAAAGAATTCATCCCGGCTACCGAAAGATAAGACCTCTTCCACTTTACGAATGGAGAATCAAGTGGAACATTGCGCTCCATTTGATTCGCTGGGGCTCTCACCACCTGTGATGGAAAACTTGAAGCAAATGGGATTCGAAATCACGACCCCGATTCAATCATTGGCGATCCCTCCGGCGATGGAAGGCTGCGATCTAATCGGCCGGGCGCAGACCGGCACGGGGAAAACCCTCGCTTTCTCAATCCCGATAGTGGAGCGATTACTGCCCAATCCGAGCCGCTGTGTCCGCGCGCTGGTTCTGGCGCCCACTCGTGAACTGGCGGTTCAGATTAAAATTGTTGTCGAGGAACTGATCCTCAACACAGGCTTAAAAACCGTCGTAGTCTATGGAGGAGACAGCATCACCGATCAGATGATGGAACTGCGTGGAGGAGTGGATATACTCATCGCGACACCAGGGCGGCTTCTCGATCTGCGGGAGCGAGGGCGGCTGCGATTTGACGCGGCGGAGATAATCGTGCTGGATGAAGCGGACCGGATGATGGACATGGGATTTTTACCGCAAATCAAGGCCGTCTTTCAATGTTTTCACGCGCATCCGCAAACCATGTTATTCTCCGCTACAATCCCCACCGAATTACGGAGTCTCACAGGAGTCAATCTCAAAAATCCTGTGTTCGTTGACGTGGGTGATCCGGATCTCTCTCCATTGGACGCTGTAACACAGAAGGTTTACTATGTTTCTCCAGAGGAGAAAGAGAAGCGTCTGCTCGATCTGCTGGATCACGAGGATGGTCCCATTCTCGTTTTTTTGAAAACGAAACGCGACACGGAGAAACTGGCGTTACGATTGAAGAAACTCGGTTACCATGCGACTCGAATTCACGGTGACATTGAACAACGGGATCGGATGAAAGCAGTGGAAGCGTTTCGTACGGGACGATATGATATTCTCGTGGCGACGGATGTCGCATCGCGCGGATTGCATATCGAGGGTATCGCGCACGTCGTGAATTACGATCTTCCCATGGCTCCTGAAGATCATTTACACCGCATCGGCCGAACCGCTCGCGCTGGCGCCGCTGGGAAAGCCACGACATTCATCACACACCACGAACGCCGCTCAATCAAACCATTCAAAACAGTGCTGGGACTGGCGCCGTAAACCTTCGATCTCCCTATTCGATGATTCTATCGTTCTATCTCCAAGATTGTTTTTGCTTCTGGTTTTTCTTTTTGATGCTGTAAAAACCAGTCGAAGAGAGCCGGATCACTATAGGCGCGTTTCCAGGAATTGTGGTGGACGCCGGGATAAATAGTGAACGTTATATCCCCTCCCCATTCTTTGATCGCGTTCACAATCTCGATATCGCTTTCGATATCAACGGATTCATCTTCATCCCGTGAAACGCCCAGATGGGAATCCCAGCCAGGACTTCTGGATCGGCGGGCACAGTATCTTCCGTGATTCCTAAAACTTCCCCATACAATCCATACGCGTCTCCTGCTCCCGCAACAGGCGCTATTGCGGTAAAGAGTTCTGGATATTCGGTAGCAAACGAATAGACGCCGAATCCTCCCATGCTAAATCCCGTTAAATAAATACGCGAATCATCAACCAACAGATAGGAAGACATCACCTCATCGTAAACGTCTTTTAGGAATTGATTAATATACCATTCATCTATCGGCACTTGAGGTGAAATAAGAATAAAATTAAATTCCCCCAATAGATGCTCTATTAAAAAAGGATTCGAAATGTACATCGGCAGTCCATCGGATATCACTTCGTAAGGATCGGTTCCACGGCTTCCTTTGCCATGCAAATACATAAGCAGTGGCCATTTACGGTCGTCTTTACCATATTCATCTGGTAAATACACCCAATAGTTATAGTGAAGTTCAGTCTCAACATAAGTAAATGTTCCAAATTTATGCGCAGAAACAGGGAGGGAGGAACATACAAATACTGCGCAAACAGCCATCTTGATGAATCGTTTCATGAAAGCCTTTTCTCCAGATGTAGAATAGTTTCGTTCTTAAC
>CAXXSM010000126.1:0-16545 GCA_963663405.2 bacterium
ATAGAGTTACCATACAGAATAGAATTGTGTATCATTACGCGGATTTCTCTATCCCCTTGAGCCTATGATCAAGAAATAATATGAAATTCCTTACGCCGTTGTTGGATAAAATAGAAATACGGTTCTAATATATAGTTTCAGAATACTGAAACGGGAACTCGATCCGTTCAGAGAGATTTGGGTGGAACGCGGCGCCGGCGGGATAATCTCGCTGCGGACATTTTCAGGATTAACAGAATGCTCGAATTCGACTCATGGCAGCGGTGCGAAACCGTCAAACATCTCCTTAACTGGTCCCTTGGAGAGGAAAAAGCAACTCTCCTGGATGTTGGAGGCTATCCAGGCCGTATGCGGGCGATGATGCCTCAACACGACTGGATCCTTTGTGATCCCCTCGTTGACGCGCCCGGCGATCAACTGCGCGGCGGCGCCGAAGCGCTCCCTTTTAAAGACGATTCCTTTGATCTCTGCGTCGCTCTTGACGTATTGGAACACATTCCCGAAGAGAAACGCCCACACGTTCTGCAGGAAATGACGCGGGTCTCAAAATATGGCCTTCTTCTCAGCTTCCCTTATCAGAATCCCCTTGTGGAAGCGGCGGAAAGTCACGTCCGCGAAGTGTATTCCCACCTGAATGATGGCAAAGAACACCCCTGGTTAGCGGAACACGCCCTGTATCCCCTCCCAGACCTTGTACAAATCCTTGAGCAGCTCCAATCCTTTGGAGGTGAGACCGGTGTCTTCGATGTGGGGGGAGTTTTACGGTGGATGAAATTACAATTCTTCGACATGCTGCTCGAAGAAACGCCTGGAACGTTGGATCTCGCAAAGGAACTCGATCGATTCTACCAAGACAAGATTTTCCCCTATGAATTCAAATCAACTTCCTATCGGAAAATCATTCTTCACCTTCTCCACGCCCAAGAACCGATTCCCTTGGAATTGATTCAACCTCCCATCGAAGAAGAAATCCCGGTCGAGATGGAATTCCAACGGGAAATTATGATGGGATTAACGGATATCATTATCCCGTCACTCTCTCAAGTCATTCAAAAGGTGAAAGACACCCGCATTGAAAGCCCCCCCATCAAAGCCGAAGAAAAAATAATCCCCGAAGAACCATTCCGGAAAGATGACTGAACTCCCGGATGAAGCCGAAGACGAAGAAACTTAAATCCGAACCGGAGATTGACACTGAACTCCCGGATGACTCTAAGCCTGAAGACATTCCAATAGAAGACGAAGAAACCAAAACCGAAACGCCGGATGATACGGTTCCCCCAAAAGAAACGAAACCTGAAGACGTCTCACCCATAACAGAAGAGATCGAAACCGAACCGGAGATTGATACTGAACTCCCGGATGACTCTAAGCCTGAAGACACCCCAGTAGAAGGCGAAGCGCTCAAAACCGAACCGGTGGATGACGCAGAACTCACAGAAGACGCTAAATCCGAAGACCTTCCGGATGAAGACGAAGAACTAAAAACCGAACCGGAGGATGAAACTGCGCCTCCGGAAGAAGCCGAACCGGAAGACACTCCAATAGACGATGAGAAAATCGATACCGAATCCAACAGAAGACACCGAACCGGCGCCCGTTCCTCCTGAACCCGAAGAGGGAAAAAGCGTGGAAGCGCCTCCCTGAACCTGAGCCTCCCAGCGCCCCGGAACCTGTCGTAGATCCCTGTCTATCGGAATATGTCACACGCCTTGAAACAAGCATCCAATTATGGGAAGAGGCCTACCGGGAAGCGCAGAACGCGACCCTAGAGGCGCATCGCTGGCGCAATACCCTCGAACAACGAACCAGTTTTAAAATCTACCGGCGTCTCATGCGCGCGATCGGCCGCGCGGTTGAACCCTAACTCCTTCTTCGTTTACGAATGAAGCTGTATGATCGTAAATAAATACGCTATTTGATACATGGATTCAATATGCGCATAACTATCATTCAGCTTGCAATACTTCTGCTATTATTCCATTCCTGTCAACAAAACAACGCTTCCAAAGACGATCCGCGTTCGTCTTCTCAGGCGATCTCCATCTCAAACGCGCCCCAGCTCTTTCTCGACGATTCCTTAATCGCGAAAACGAGTAACCTGAAGCGTGTTCTCCAGCGCCCGAAAAAACATCCCGCCAATCCCGTTATCGTCCAGGGCACCCCGTGGGAACAGCGATACATGCAGATGTATGGAACGGTTCTCTACGACGAGGACACCAATCGTTTCCGCGCCTGGTATATGGCCAGCGAAAGTGAAGAGAAAATCCCTGAAACCTATATTTGTTACGCTGAATCTCTCGATGGCGTTCATTGGAATAAACCACCGGTTGGCGCAATCACTCTCCCCGGTCATACACAGCACAACGCGGTCCTAGCGGGCGCGCATGGTCTTTGTGTGATGAAAGATCGCGAGGAAACAGATCCTACGAAACGTTATAAAGGATTGGGTGGCGAAGTCCTCGCCTTCTCACCGGATGGAATCCATTGGACTACAGATACATTTCAATCCGCCGGACAAAATGACACCAGTTCCTCTTTTGTAAAATGGAATGGGGAATACCTTGCCTTCATCAGAAACCAGGAACGGTTTCGCGGCTCGATCCGGGATTACACGAGACAGAAAGCGAGAAAAAAACTTTTTTTCAAGGAAACCATCCGTGAAATCGCCTTCTCCGCCAGCTCGGATTTTTCCACCTGGGCGCCAAAAGAAACGATTTTCACTTCGGACTTACATGATGGATATCCTTGGACACAACCCTATGGTGTTGCCGTATCCCCTTACGGAGATCAACTCATTGGATTGATCTGGTTTCTTCATCTTGACCGCGTCATTGGGAACAATAATCAAGGCGCGCAAAACGTCCAATTAATCGCCAGCCGGGATGGACGGCGATGGAACCGCGTAGCGGATCGCGCTATATTTCTCGAAACATCCGCAGGGAAATGGGATCGAGGCCGTGTGTATCCATCGGTGTCATTGGTTCTCAAAGACGATCAAATCTACATTTACTACACGGGAAGCGATACACGGCACGGTGAAGATTGGGGAACAATGGGAATCGGTCTGGCCACGCTGCCCGCGGACCGTTTCGTGGCTCTGACTCTTCAAAATGAATCCACCGAAGGCGTTCTTGAAACACGATTGCTTCAAATAACGGGAAAGAATCTGATCGTCAACGCGGAAATCTCTGAAAATGATCTGCAAGCCGAACTCATCAATGCGAATGGAACAGTCATTCAAGGATTTGACCGGAGCTGTTCCCGCCTAATCCAGCGCGATCCATTGCGATATAAAATCGTATGGGAAAAGAATGAGAAGGAAAAAAGCCTTCTTGACGCGCCACGTGAGGCGCCTTTGTCCATTCGTTTCTATCTTCGAAAAGGTTCTCTCTTCGCGTTCCAAGCGGAATCACACGATGAGGACACGCCAATTCAAAAACTCAACACTCCCTGGCGTGATTATCGAACGCAATACGAACGGGATCGCGAAGATTTAACCCAAGCGATTCACTCCAATCCAAACCAGTCTTCTTTATACTATAAACGTGGAGTTCTTCACGCCCAATACGGAAATAGAGCCCTTGCAATCAAGGACTTCACAAAATGCATTGAACTTAGCCCAAATCACGTGGAAGCCTACTTTGAAAGAGGGAATAACCGGTTCTTCCTTACACAATACCCTTCCGCACTAGCCGATTTCAATCAAGTCATAAAACTCAATCCGCGCCATCCCAATGTCTATTCGCGATTAGGTATTTTCCTCTACCATATGGAAAAAGAGGAAGAAGCCCTGCGCGCGCTCTCAAATGGTATCAAACAGCTTCCTAACCATTCGGATTTGTATTGCGATCGCGGGTATATTTATCTCTTCACCGATCAACCCGAAAAAGCCCTTATCGATTATAACCGCGCCATCGAACTCAATCCGGCGGAACCGGACGCCTATTTCGAACGCGGCAGCGCGCACCGTGTCTTATTGAATCATCAACGCGCCATCCAGGATTTCACGAAAGCCCTCCAACTTAATCCGAATGACGACGCGGTTTTATGTATACGCGGTGTTTCGTATGGATTGCTTAATCTACCACAACGCGCCATTGAGGATTTTTCCTTGGCGATCACGCTGAATCCTTATCAAGTTCTTGCTTTCAAAAATCGTGGCGCGCTCTATGCGAAGATGAGCTACTATGACTTATCCATTCAAGATTTTACCCAAGCGATTCAACTCGATCCAAATGATCCAACACTTTACCACTCCCGCGGGAATTCATACATCCTCTCTGGAAATTTCGATCGCGCCATCCAGGACTTCAACCAGGCGCTTCAACTTGATCCCGGCAATCCAGTATACACATTACTCCTCGGTCATTCATATATTGAAAATACAAACTATACAACCGCAATTGAAATACTTTCCCCCATCATACAAAGCGATCCTATTTCGATTCATTACTCTCTCGCGAGAGCGTACAGCCAACGCGCCGTTTTACGCCAAAAACAAACCGAACGGCGGCAAGACATTGATTCCGCCCTCGATCATGTAGAGCAAAGCGTCAAAGCCGGATTGAAGGATTGGAAACAATTACTCACACGGCCCGAGTTCATCGTCTTACAAAAAGAAGAACGTTTCCAGAAGTTCGTACAAGGCGCCGAATAAGAATGAAACCAGCGGCGCGCATGGGAAAACTAAAATAAATGATTGCTCGAACGCTAGATCCAAGACGGAAATTATTCTATCCGGTTTTCATTTGTCTCTTATTTTTTATAACCGGTTCATGCCAACAAAACAACATGAACGATGACGAGTCTTATTCGTCTTCCCCGGCGGTTACCATCTCCAATGCGCCTCAGCTCTTTCTCGACGATTCTATAATCACGAAAATGAGCAACATTAAACGTGTCCTCCAACGCCCCAAGAAACATCCCGCGAATCCCATCATTGTCCAGGACACCCCGTGGGAACAACGATACCTGCAGATGTATGGAACCGTTCTCTACGACGAAGAAATCAACCACTTCCGCGCCTGGTATATGGCCAGTGAAAGCGAAGAGAAAACACCCGAAACCTACATCTGCTACGCCGAATCTCTCGATGGCGTCCACTGGATCAAGCCAACGGTCGGCACAATCATTCTCCCCGGCCATACGCGGCACAACGCGGTCTTGGCAGGCGCGCACGGTCTTTGTGTGATGAAAGACCGCGAAGAACCCGATCCCGCGAAACGCTATAAAGGATTGGGCGGCGAAGTTCTTGCTTTCTCTCCGGATGGGATTCATTGGACTACTGAAACCTTCCAATCCTCCGGGCAGAATGACACCAGCTCCTCTTTCGCCAAATGGAATGGGGAATACCTGGCTTTCATTCGGAACCAGGAATGTTTTCGCGGCTCGATCCGGCAATACACTCGCCAAAACGTCAGAGCAAAACCATTCATTAATGACACGATCCGGGAAATCGCCTTCTCCACCAGCCTGGATTTTTTAACTTGGGCGCCAAAAGAAACGATCTTCACCTCCGATCTGCAAGACGGCTATCCCTGGACGCAGCCCTATGGCCTGGCCGTTACCTCCTATGGAGATCAACTTATTGGATTGGTCTGGTTTCTTCATCTAGACCACGTCATTGGGAACACGAAGCAAGGCGCGCAGAACATCCAACTCGCCATCAGCCGGGATGGACGACGATGGACCCGCGTAGCGGACCGCGCCGTGTTTTTAGAATCCTCCCCAAGTAAATGGGACCAAGGCCGTGTCTATCCATCGACATCATTGGTTCTCAAAGACGATCAAATCTATATCTACTACACGGGAAGCGATACAAGGCACGGTGAAGATTGGGGAAAAATGGGAATCGGTCTGGCCACACTACCCGCGGATCGCTTCGTGGCTCTTGCACCCTGCGATGAATCCACTGAAGGCATTCTCGAAACCCGCTTACTTCATATAACGGGAAAGAATCTTGTGATTAATGCGGAGATCTCCGAAAATGACTTGCAAGCCGAACTCTTGAATGCGAAAGGAAAAATAATTCCTGGATTTAACCGGAATCGTTCACACCTAACCCAACAGGACCCATTACGATATAGAATGACCTGGAATACAAATAAAACACTTCAAGACGCGCCTGCAGATTCTCCTTTCTCTATTCGTTTTTATCTTCGAAAAGGCTCTCTCTTCGCATTCCAAACCGAACCACTCGAGGGAGATTCACAAACACCCAAACCAAGCAATCCATGGAGTGACTATCGAACGCAATACGAACGAGACCGCGCAATCTTGACGGAAGCGATCCAGACCAATCCAAACGCAGCGTCACTCTACCTCGAACGAGGAAAACTCCACGTTCATGCAGGGAACCGACAGCTTGGAATCGACGACTTCACAAAAGTCATTGAATTCGATCCCAGCAACACAGAAGCCTATCTGGAAAGGGGTATAAATCAATTCTTCCTCACACAATTCACCCCTTCGTATTTCGATTTTAAAAAGATTCTCGAACTCAATCCCTCGCACCCCAGAGCCTATTCCGAGCTTGGTTTATTCCTTTACGAAACAGGTCAAGATGAAAAATCTTTAAATATACTATCCGAGGGAATCGAAAAACTTCCGAGGAATTCAGCGCTGTATTCCGATCGTGGCTATCTTCATCTCATTTTAAACCAATCCGAAGAAGCCTTGCTCGATTACAGCCGCGCCATTGAACTCGATCCGGAGGACGTTGACTCCTATTTCGATCGCGGTATCACGCATCACTATATGAAGAACTATCAACTCGCTATCCAAGATTTTACGAAAGCCCTTGAACTCAATCCGAATGAGGATTGCTTTTTGTCCAATCGCGGCGCTTCGTATGTCTATTTCGATCAACCGGAACGCGCTATCGCCGATTTTACCAAAGCGATCGCGATCAATCCCTATAATTCCTCTGCTTTTAGAAATCGGGGCTGTCTGTATGCAAAGGAAGGAAAACACAGCCTCGCTATACAAGACTTTGACAAAGCGATTCAACTCGAACCTAAAAAACCAACGTATTATTACTACCGTGGACACTCCTCCTATTATTCAGGAAATTATGAACGCGCCATTGCTGATTTCTCCCGCGCGCTCGAATTCGATCCTGACAATGCAACATATACAAAATTACTTGGTCACTCCTACCTTTTGAACAAAAAGTATAGCTCCGCGATTGACACTCTCTCTTCTATCATAGAGAGTGATCCCAGCGGGATTCATTATTCCCTGGCGAGAGCGTACAGCCTCCGTTCTGTCACACGTCAAGAAGAAACGGAACGGCGGCGGGACATCGCCTCTGCGCTCGATCATCTTGAACAAAGCGTCAAAGCCGGATTGAAAGATTGGAAACAAATAAGCGCACGGCCCGAGTTCATCGTTTTACAGAAAGAAGAACGTTTCCAGAAGCTACTGCAAAGCAACGAATAAAAAAATGATTCCTGCGTCATACATGGGAAAACAGAAACAAAAAATGATTGCTCGTACACTCGACACAAACCGGAGATTATTCTACCCGGTTTTAATTTGTTTCCTCTGTTTTGTGACCGGTTCTTGTCAACAAAATAATAGTAACGAAAACGATCCGCGTTCGTCTTCTCAGACGATCTCCATCTCCAACGCGCCCCAGCTCTTTCTCGACGATTCCCTAATCGAGAAAAGGAGCAACCTGAAGCGCGTTCTCCAGCGCCCGAAAAAACACCCCGCTAATCCTATCATTGTCCAAGATTCACCGTGGGAACAACGATACCTGCAGATGTATGGAACCGTTCTTTACGATGAAGAAATCAACCACTTCCGCGCTTGGTACATGGCGAGTGAAAATGAGGAGACAACACCCGAAAACTACATCTGCTACGCCGAATCCCTTGATGGCGTTCATTGGAATAAACCACTGGTTGGTTCGATTACTCTTCCCGGCTACACGCGGCATAACGCAGTCCTAGCCGGCGCGCACGGTCTCTGTGTGATGAAGGACACCCATGAATCCGATCCCACGAAACGCTATAAAGGATTGGGCGGCGAAGTCCTCGCCTTCTCACCGGATGGAATCCATTGGACTATGGAAACGTTTCAATCCGCCGGACAGAATGACACCAGTTCATCAGTGGTCTGGTGGAATGGGGAATATTTGGCTTTCATCCGGAACCAGGAGCGTTTTCGCGGCTCGTACCGGGAATACACCCGCCTAGATTCAAAAAAGAAACCTTTTCTTAATGACACGATCCGTCAAATCGCCTTTACCGCCAGCCCAGATTTTTTAACCTGGACGCCAAAAGAAACCATCTTCACCACCGATCTGCAAGATGGATATCCCTGGACACAGCCCTATGGACTCGCCGTCACGCCCTATGGAGACCAGCTCGTCGGATTGGTCTGGTTCCTTCATCTTGATCACGTACTTAAAAACAATAAGCAAGGAACACTAAACATCCAACTCGTGACCAGCCGGGATGGACGCCGGTGGACCCATGTCGCGGACCGCGCCGTGTTTCTGGAATCCTCCACAGCGAACTGGGACCAAGGCCGCGTCTATCCTTCTACCTCATTGGTCCTCAAAAACGATCAAATCTATATCTACTATTCGGGAAGCGATACACGGCACGGTGAAGATTGGGGAAAAATGGGAATTGGACTGGCCACACTACCCGCGGACCGCTTCGTGGCTCTGACACTTCAAGATGAATCCACCGAAGGTATTCTTGAAACACGTCCGCTCCATATAAAGGGAAAGAATCTGATCGTCAACGCGGAGATCTCTGAAAATGACCTGCAAGCCGAACTTATCGATGTGGAAGGAAACGTGATTGCTGGATTCGGCCGGCGGAACACGCGCCTGATCCAACACGATTCTTTACGATACCGGATCGTATGGGAAAGGAACGGTGAGAGTAAAACACTCCCAGACGCGCCTATAAATTACCCCCTATCCATTCGTTTTTACTTGAAAAAAGGCTCTCTCTTTGCATTCCAATCCGAACCACTCGACGAAAATACGCCAACACTCAAACCTAACAATCCATGGAGTGACTATCGAACGCAATACGAGCGGGACCGGGTGACATTATCTCAAGCGATTAAGACCAATCCAAACCAAGCGTCCTTGTATTTCGAACGGGGAAAACTCCATGCGCAAGCAGGCAATCGAACTCTTGCGATCGAGGATTATTCACGTTGCATTGAACTGGATCCCTCCAACGCGGAGGCCTGCTTCGAAAGAGGAAAACACCATTTTTTCCTGACTCAGGTCACACCCGCCCATAAGGATTTCGCAAAAACCATTGCGCTCGATCCATTCCACACAGACGCTTATTCTTGGTTTGGATTATTCTTCCATGCGACGCATTCCGACGATCAAGCCCTACAGATTCTATCCGAAGGCATTAACCGGCTTCCAGACAATGCCATCTTGTACTGCGATCGAGCCTACCTTTATCTCCTTATGAATAAATTCGAAAAAGCTCTGCTTGATTACAACCACGCGATTGCATTGAATCCGGCGGATTATGATTTCTATTTCGAGCGCGGCGTCACATATTACTATTTAGGAAACTTGCAATCCGCCGTTCAAGATTTTACAAAAGCCCTTGCGCTCAGGCCGTACGACGATTGGGCCTTATACAATCGAGGCGTAATGTATGCGCTGCTTCAGCAACCCAAACGCGCCATTGAGGATCTAACTTCCGCGATCACGCAGAATCCATTTCACGTTTCCGCTTTTGAAACTCGCGGCGCCCTCTATGTGGACATGTGTAACTATGATCGATCCATTCAAGATTTCAATCAGGCGCTTCAACTCGATCCCGGCAATCCAGTGTATACGACGCTCCTTGGTCAATCACACTTAGAAAACAAAAACTACACAACCGCGATCGAAATACTATCCCCCATCATACAACACGATCCCATTTCGATTCATTACTCTCTCGCGAGAGCGTACAGCCTTCGCGCTGTCACACACCAAGAAGAAACAACACAACGGCGGGATCTCGCCTCCGCGCTCGATCATCTAGAACAAAGCGTCAAAGCCGGATTGAAGGATTGGAAACAGATAAGCAGACGGCCCGAGTTCATCGTTTTACAGAAAGAAGAACGTTTCCAGAAGTTACTGCAAAGCAACGAATAAAAATGATTCCATCAGCATACATGGGAAAACAAATGATTGTTCGAACGTCAGACACAAAATGGAGATTATTCTATTCAGTCTTTTTATGTCTACTCATTGTCGTATTTGGTTCTTGTCAACAACAGGATAATTCCAACAAGAACACACATCGTTCACTCCCAGTGATCTCGATCTCCAATCATTCCCAACTTTTTCTGGACGATCACCTGATCGCCAAGATGAGCAACCTGAAGCGGGAACTCCAACGCCCCGAAAAACATCCGGCCAATCCTGTAATCGTTCAGGACGCTCCGTGGGAACAACGGTACATGCAAATGTATGGAACCGTTCTCTACGATGAAGAAACCAATCACTTCCGCGCGTGGTACATGGCCAGCGAAAGTCAAGAATTAAAACCCGAAACCTACATCTGCTACGCCGAATCCCTTGATGGCATTCACTGGATCAAGCCACCGGTCGGCTCGATCGCTCTTCCCGGTCACACACGGCACAACGCGGTCCTAGCGGGCGCTCACGGCCTCTGTGTGATGAAGGACACGCGCGAATCCGATCCCGCGAAACGGTATAAAGGAGTGGGTGGCGAAGTCCTCGCCTTCTCTCCGGACGGAATCCATTGGACTACGGAGACGTTTCAATCCGCCGAACAGAATGACACCAGTTCCTCCGCCGTTTGGTGGAGAGGAGACTATTTGGCGTATATCCGCAATCAAGAACCGTGGAAACAATCCCTGGACGAATTCGTTCGCAGATTCAGCGTCGATCAATCCATCTCTAAAAGAACCATTCGAGAAGTGGCCTTTACGGCCAGTCCGGATTTTCTCCATTGGACACCCAAGGAAACCATTTTCGCCGCGGATTCAAAAGATGGACACCCTTGGACTCAGCCCTATGGAATGGCGGTCACACCGTATGGCGATCAGTTGATCGCCCTCGTCTGGTTCATCCATCTCGACCGGGTCAAAGGAAACACCAAGATCGGAGACCAGGACGTTCAACTCGCTGTCAGCCGGGATGGACGAAGATGGAAACGAGTGGCCGATCGCGCTGTATTCCTTGAATCCACAGCAAACACATGGGATCGCGAACGCGTCTATCCATCGACAACAATGATTGTAAAAGACGATCGGATTTACATTTACTATTCGGGAAGCGGCGCCCGCCACGGCGAAGGATGGGGAAACATGGGAATCGGTCTCGCCACGCTGCCCGTGGATCGTTTCCTCGCTCTGCGTCCAGAAAAAACGGGCGTAGAAGGCGTCTTGGAAACGAGGCCGCTCTACTTTTCCGGAGACGATCTTCTCGTAAACGCGGAGGCGCCCGAAGACGGCCTCCAAGTGGAACTTCTCGACTCGAATGGAACCGTCATCCCTGGATTTGACCGGCGCCGCTCCCATTTGGAAAAACATGGCCTTTCCCGGTACTGTGTAACATGGGGAAATGGGGGAAAATGTAAAATCATTGAAAACGATCGGTGGCGAGAAACCAATCGCCATCCGTTTCTTTATTAAAAGTGGAGCGTTCTATGCTTTCCAGATCCAATCCGCCACCCCTCAAATCGAGAATTCGATTCCGGCGGCTCTGAGTCAAGAAGAACGAACCGAATACGAGCGCGAGAATAGACGATTATCTGAAGCCATCGAGCAGGAGAGCGCCAACGCGTCTTTGTATTTCAAACGCGCGGAATTGCACTATAAAAAGGGCAATGAAAAACTCGCTCTAGCCGATTACACGAAAGCCATAGAACTCGAACCCAACCGTTCAGAATTTTACCATCACAGAGGTGTTGTTAATTTTTTCTTAACAGAATACCCCCTGGCCCTTGATGACTTCGACAAGGCTGTCGAACTCAATCCGAAGAATTTCCCAGCTTTAAAAGATTTGACATGGACGAATTTAGTCGTGAATAACCTCGAAAAAGCGGCGGAGCTCTTTGGTAAAATCCTTGAAATTACTCCAGACGATCCCATCGCCTACTGTTACCGTGGCTTTTCCTATCAGCTTAAAGAGCAACCCGAACGCGCCTTGGTTGATTTCAATAAAGCCATAAAATTGGATGAAACGTGTCACGACGCATATTATGGCCGAAGCAATATTTACTTTGAACAAAAAAAATACAAACAGGCGATCGCTGACCTGACAAAAGCCATTTCCCTAAAACCATCCGAAACACATCCTGTCAAATCCCGCGCCATGATCTATTTTCTGACCAATCAATATGAATTGGCTTTGAAGGATTTATCTAAAGTCATCGCTTTTGACGCCAACAATCCCATGCTTTATAAAACACGCGCTTTCTCTTATCTCCGGTTAAATGACTTCCCTCGGGCGATCGCGGATATAAACCGGTCTATCGAGTTGGATCCAGACGATCTAGATAATTACAAATCCCGTGGCGTTATTCACGCGTCGGCGGGAAATTATGATTCCGCTATCGAGGATTACAAACGGGTCATTCCCTCCGAACCGTCATGGGCTTATTATGAAATCGCGAAGGTATATAGTCATCGCGCCAGTAAACAGACGGAATCACAGAAGAAAAAACAAGATGTCCTTCTTGCTCTCGATTGCCTGGAAAAAGCGGTTCAATCCGGATTCAACGATTGGAACAAAATGAAGAGGGAACCACAATTCATACCCTTACGCCAGGAATCCCGTTTCCAACAATTAATCGAAAATCGATAACCGATGTCCAAAGTATCAAACACTTCAGAAAAGGAATCCAGATTTTAATAAAATGAAAATTCTACACAGTTTTACGATTATGATTTTGTCTTGCTGCTATTTCGTTCTTTTCTTCTCCTGTCAAGGACAAACTCCGGCGCCCAGTTCAACCTCTGTGATCCAACTCTCCAACCATCCTCAATTGTTTCTTGACGATTACCTGATCGCCAAAAAACAAAACCTCAAGAGAGTCTTGCAGCGTCCCACAAAGCACCCCAGCAATCCCCTGATCATCCAAGACCGCCCTTGGGAACGCCGGTATATGCAAATGTATGGAACCGTTCTCTATGACGAAGAAACCAACCGTTTCAGAGCATGGTACATGGCGAGTGAAGATGACCAAAAAACACCGAATACATACATTTGTTACGCGGAATCCCAGGATGGAATCAAATGGATCAAACCCTCTGTCGGCCGCATCGAATTACAAGGACACCCCAGCCACAACGCCGTCCTGGCGGGAGGCCATGGCCTTTGCGTATTCAAAGATACAAACGAAAGCGATCCCTCCAAACGATATAAGGGTCTGGGAGGGGAAATCCTGGCGTTCTCCCCGGATGGTATTCAATGGGCCACAGAACCATTTCCTTCCGCGGGAGAGAACGACACCAGCTCCTGCGTTGTACAATGGAAAGGGGAATACCTGGCCTACATCCGCAACCAAGAATCTTGGAAAGGTTCTGTACAGGATAATTTCCGCGCGTATTTATGCGAAAAGCCGTTTTTAAAACAAACCATCCGCGAAGCCGCTTTCTCGGCCAGCCCTGATTATCAACACTGGACTCCAAAAGAAACCATTCTTAAAACCGATTTACAAGACGGCTATCCCTGGGCGCAGCCCTATGGAATGGCGGTTACACCCTATGGAGACATATTGATTGGAGTTGTCTGGTTCCTGCGTCTCGATCCCATCAAGAACAATGAAAAGATCGGCGTGTTCGACACGCAACTCGCCGTCAGCCGTGACGGCCGCCGCTGGAACCGCGTTGCAAATCGAGAGACATTTCTATCACCCTCAGATGACGCCTGGGATAAAGGAAGAATCTATCCCAGCACAACAATGATTGTCAAAGACGATCTCATCTACATTTATTACACGGGAAGCGATACACGGCACGGTGAAGGCTGGGGTCAAACCAGTATCGGCCTTGCGACATTACCCAAGGATCGATTCGCCGCGATGCGCCCGGATTCATTCAACTTCGAAGGCGTTCTTCAAACAAAACCGCTTCTCCTGTCCGGCGCCGAGTTGACGATCAATGCGGAGATTGGCGAAGGAAACATAGAAGTCGAACTCCTTGACACGAAAGAACGCCCCCTCCCCGGTTTTGAGCGATCTCATTCACGTCTCGAAAAAAACGGAGTCCTGCGGTACAATGTCCAGTGGGTTACCGGAAATCAATCCAAATCCATTCAGGACGCGCCTGCGCGCAATCCCATCGCAATTCGATTCTTCCTTCAGAAAGCGTCATTATTCGCGTTTCAGATCACCGCCGGTTCTAATGATCAACCTAACATTGAACCAATCACGGACAATCCAAAATACCGCACACCCTACGAAATACAAAATGCGTCTTTCTGCGAAGCCATCGCCAGCGATCCAGAGAATCATAATCTCTACATAGAACGCGCTGAATTACACGCCCAAGCGGGAAACTTAACCCTCGCTTTGAAAGACTATAAAAAAGCGCTGCGCTTAAATAATCAAAACGCGGCCGCCTATCGCAACTATGGAAAGATTCTCTTCCTCAAAGGAGAAGACCCCGCCGACACAATCGCCGCTTTTGAGAAAGCCCATCAACTCGATCCGGACAATGAACAAATACTTTGCGACCTTGGTTTGATTTATTTCGGCGCTCAAAGAGACCAAAAAGCCATCGATACGTTTACCCAAGCGATTCAACTCGATCCAATGGAATCCTATGCGTATGGGGGAAGAGGAATTGTCTACTATTATTTGAGGAAAAACTATGACGCCGCGTTAGAAGATTTTAACCGTGCGATCCAACTGAATGCGGATGAATTTCTGTTCTACTACATGCGTGGGAAAACCTCCCTTAACTTGAAAAAATACCTGCCCGCAATCGCCGATTTCACACGCGCCATCGAGCTCGATCCGAACGAAGCGTGCGCGTATAAAATGCGCGGGTACACGTACAATCTCCAACAAGTCGAAGATCAAACGGACGCGGATCTTTCAAAGGCCATTCAATTAAATCCCGTCTTTACCTCCTATTATTTAGACCGTGGGCTCAGTTACATCCGGACAAATCAATTCCAACGCGCCATTCCCGATTTCAGCAAATATATCACGTACTTCCCAAAACAGACGGTCGGATACCGCAATCGTGGACTCGCATACTTCTCCATTCAAGAATACAATCACGCCATTGAAGACTTAACGCAAGCCATCGAATATGGCGGGAAACACATCCATTACCTACTCGCCCGCGCCTACGCCCTTCGGGCTCTTGCTTCACAAAACGAAGAGCAAAGCCGCTTGGATAAAGAACAGGCGCTTTCCTCTTTAGAACTCGCTGTAGAAAATGGATTCAATCAATGGGACAGGCTGAAACAAGATCCTTGCTTCCCCCAGTTCTATGACGATCCCCGCTTCCAAGCAATCATCGCCGGTCACTAAGAGGACGCCTTACAACGAAGCCAGCCGATTCGCCAGCCAAGATTCCGCCAACGCCACAATTAAACATAAAAACAATACCGCCATGCGGAGATCGGTTCCCCCTTTCATCGCCGAAATCGCTTCCCGCATCGTTTCCAGTTCCGCAAACCGAATTCCATAGCGTTCGGTTAGAATCGCCTTCTCCTCTTCGGTCAAAAGAGTTAGGTCAGATTCGTCCCGGACGGAAGGCGGATGGACATCGTACGCCTCGTCTGAACGGATCACTTCTTTCGCGGTTTCCCATAAAAAGACCGGAAACAAGGGAGAAAGCAAGATCTCCGCCTCAGGAGACAATGAAGTATTCACAATCCAAACGCGTCCTTCTCCCAAACGAATTTCCGCGATCAGATGAGCCGTCCGCTCTCCAATCGAATAGGTAACCACTCCGCGTCCCGGAACGCCTTCCAACGCCCCGTGTTCCGATGGAATCCACGTGTTCCACATCAATGGATCCCACTCGGCCAAGGCTTGCCCTAACAAACCGGAATTGGCCACATGAACCGCCCCAGGGATAGCGTTTTCATCCACCGTTTCCCACTGGGACCAGCCCAATTCCTGCAGAAACGCGCCCCATGCGCCTTGTCTCTGTTCTGCCGAACCCGTGAAAACGATGGCGGATCCCCCGTTTTTGATCGCATCCATCATCCAAGACGTCTCCGCCGGTGACCACCAGGGAGAAAGGCGGGGTGAGAGAATCGCCAGAGCGGGACTATCAGGGAGATTCATCTCCGATGGAAACACATAAACCGGCCGGACCGGCGCCGCTGCGGATTCCCCCGCCAGTGGATCGATAACCGCTCGCAATGCGGATAACTCTGGATACTCGTCACGTGGATCGCAAAACAGGGCAAAGGTAAACGATTTCAAACATGGGATGGTGACCGTCATCTCATTATCCAGAGGAAGGGGATCCTCCGGCTCCACCCGGATGGATAAAGAGATTTCCGCTTGCTCTGGTGAATCTGTAACTTTCCAATCAGAATATTGACCGGAATACAAAAATGGA
>CAXXSM010000127.1:0-12077 GCA_963663405.2 bacterium
TTGATCCAACTTGCTGCAGTCAAAACGGAGGCGCTCATCATAACCGGTCCAGGGCCAGACGTCTTTTCCATCACCGTTGACGTTCATCGTAAGAAAATAAACGCTGTTCATTCCTTTACCGGCGAGATAATTCAACGCGCCTATCAGATTCTTGCCTTTAGCGCCTTTCCAAGAGGGATCACCCCCGCTTCCAATCCTTCGCATGAGGCTCATAGCGGTGTAGTGATTGATTGTGATCCGCTTCGCCTTCCTTCTTGTCTTGATTCCGCCCACCAAATTCTGTCTGATCGAAATCAACATAGGCTAAAAGATTTTCCGGGCTGTCCGCTCCGCCTTTGAGATAGAAATCCTTTGTCTCACTGAATTGAAGGTAGCGGGAGCCGATAAAACGAAGCAAACCTTTCGCACGGAAGTCACGGCCCTCTTTATCGGATGGATCAACAGCGAACGATCCCCGCGCGCCGTCAAAAGCGGTTGATACGCCAGCGAGGGGATCAAGACTGGTAGCGATCCGTTCCCCGGTCCGGAACGAGGCGCGGTATTTCCAGATCCCCTCTTCATTCGGACAGAAATGAACACGCCATACGTTCCCTTGATCGGCGCTCGAATCGGCGGCGTATCCATCCGCCGCATAATACCCGGGAACAGTGATCTCACGATCGCCTTTCGAGAAAGTTACATTAAGCCGGTAATTTAAAAATGGATTCGGATTCGCCGATTCACTCGTCTCCGGCCCGTTGAATGTGATGGTAATCCGATGCCATTTCTTCAATTCACCCCAGACGGTCCCGTTTTCCCCTTGCGAAGACGCCATCACGTCCCACATCGTGAAGAAAAGCGTCCCCACCGCGAAGAAAAACACGATTACGGTATACGCGATCCCATTCCTTCGTTTTTGCGCGCGCATTGTTCGATCCTTCCATAAAAAGTTTTTACCAGCGCTGTTCGATCATTAAATCATAGGTTCAAACGGTGGCAAAGGCGAATCATTCAACGCGCTGATTGTTTTCAACGGACGCTGCGCCGGGAGAAATGATACACTCTCCACGCAGAAGATTGCCGGTAATCATATTGTTTGTCCCTTTCGTCAATCGCAGCGCGGGATAGGGTTCCACCATCGGTTTATCATGATGAATCAAGCAACCAGCGATGCGCGAGAGATGAACGTCATCCAGGATAATTCCACCATCCTTGCAATTGAGAATCGTACAATTGGTGATATTGAACCGGCGGCATCGTTCGAGTATCAAACCGGCCTGTGGTTGCAATGTTCCATTGAGATGAAGACCGGTCAACGTACAATCGGCGCAATCCCGGAAAAGAATCCCATTATGTGAATCATAAGGTTGATAATCAGGATTCCGGTCGAATAGATTAGGCCCTACAACAATATTCGAACTTTCTTCCACGAACAAATCCCGCTCGAATCCCTTCCATATTGTATTACTGACGATCGACACGCCACGCGCATGTTTCAGATGCACGTTCGTACCCACGTCGCTCAATACATTATCCGCAATCACAAAGTTACCCACTTTCTGCGGTTCTTCGGCGCTGCGGCCTAGGAAACGGATATTAGCGGAATGGGGAGCGAGATGAGAATGCTGTATCGTACACCCCACAATGGCCCCCTCCCGCACAGAGCCAACCGCTGTGTCAATCAAGATATTAGCCGTGGGAGCCCCGTCAGCATCCATATTGGCTTCAATATCACAAACACCAATTTGAAGATTTCGTATCTCACTTTCGCGAATCACGATCCCCCCACCCTTGTTATAACTAATGTGGCAGTTCGTGATATTGATCTGATGGAGATTGAGTCGATCGAGATAGATCCCCACACCCCGGTTCCCATAGATATGGCAATCCGAAAGAATCACATTGCGGTTGCGGCGGGTCAGGTGAATTCCATGCGACGCCCGGCGGATCGTAACGCGGGAAACAGTCAGTTGCATCGTTCCCATCGCCTCGATTCCAACCGCGTCTGGATGCGCGCCGACGATTTCCAACCCGGTAACCATTGGCGTGCGCTGCCTCAGCCATACATTTTCCTTCACCGTCTCCGGATCGGCGGTTCCCTCATGCGTTCCGATCAACTGAATCGCGGGTCCGGAACCGGCCATCCGGATCGTCGCAGACCCATCTCCTGTGATTGCTATGGGTCCCACGCGGTCCAGTTCGACGACTATGGGCTGGGTGATGAGATAGGTTCCACGGGGAAAACGGATATCCCCGGCCCCCTCATCCACCGCCCGTTGAATCGCGGCGGTGTCATCACTCTTCCCATCGCCCACCGCTCCATAATCACAAACAGTTCTCGGAGCGTCCGCTCCACAATGAGGACCCATCAACAGCGCGGCGATCGCGCTGTATAAGAGTAAATCAACGCGTCCAATCCATTCTCTAAACCAATTACGCCGAACGAGATAATTCATAACCATCATCCTTTCAAACCAAATTCAATTTCATCCGCGTCTACAAAATACCATAGCGTCCCCGTTCCAGTAAACGTTTAAAAACAGAAACACGGCGCCTGGTGTGATTGACAGAGGGGGATAAATCTGTAGAGTTCATTTAGGCAGAAAAACTTTCGGTAAAAGGAGACGTTCAAATGGTAAATAATTTCGCAAAACACACTGCCCTTTGTTTGTGTATCGGCCTACTATGCTGCGCGGGCATGGCCGCTTCTGCGAGCGAACAAGGTGGAGAAAAAGTAATTCGTCTGGGGATGATTGGACTCGACACCTCGCACGTCATAGCCTTCACAAGAATCTTGAACGATCCCCAAAACCAGGATCACGTGCCCGGCGCGAAAGTGGTGGCGGCGTTCAAAGGGGGAAGCGCGGATATTCCATCCAGCGCCGACCGCGTGGATGGCTACACCGAACAACTCCAAAACGATTGGGGCGTCGAAATCGTCGATACAATTCCAGAATTGTGCAAGAAAGTCGACGGTATCCTTATTGAAAGCGTGGACGGGCGCCCGCACCTTGAACAAGCCCGGCCCGTCATTGAAGCGGGACTGCCCTTCTTTGTTGACAAACCGGTCGGCGGGAGTTTCGAAGACGTGCTCGAAATCGCGCGGCTGGCGAAACGCGCCGGCGTGCCTTGGTTCGGCGGCTCCAGCCTGCGCTGGTGGAGCGGAATGCGGGAAGCGATCGATCCCGAAAAAGTGGGGGACATCCTCGGCTGCGACGCGTATTCCCCCTGCAGCCTTGAACCTCATCATCCCGACTTGTTCTGGTACGGCGTACATGGGATGGCGATCTTATACGCCGCGATGGGACCTGGTTGCAAGACCGTCCAGCGCGCCTCAACGCCCGATTCTGAATTCGTCACCGGCGTTTGGGAAGATGGACGCATCGGCACATTCCGGGGCACACGCAAAGGCAAACACGGCTACGGCGCGACAATTTTCGGAACCAAGGGAATCACAACGGTCGAAGGCCATAGTTACAAAGGGCTCGTTGAACAGATCGTCAAATTCTTCCAAACGAAAAAAGCGCCTATTACCCCCGAAGAGATTGTCGAAATCTACGCGTTCATGCAAACCGCCGACGAAAGCAAACACCAGGGCGGAAAACCCGTCGCGCTTCCTAAATTCTCTTTGGATTAAACAAAACATTAAATCTCATAAAGAATCCGCCTTCCTATCATAATATACTGAACGCGGTCATAATCTGCGTTTCTCGTTCACCTAAAACCAGTCCATTGATAGCATATACATGAATCGATAAGATCTAATTATGACACTTGTTTTAGAATTGGAACAAAAAAAATCAAGGGTGCCCAGGGCAAGGCGTTTTTCTGCCCTGGCTACGTTCCGAAAATTATGCAAGGGGAGAAAAAAGCCTTCCCCTTGCTACCCAGCTAATTATATATATATTCTGTGCGATCGTTATCTTCGTTTCTCATTACTAGAAACAAGCCCGTTGAAAGTTAAATATGGATTGAAAAGCTCAGATTATGCCCGCGCTCAGTATAGAAGAAGGAGAAAAACAATGAAACGGCGTCAATTTCTTCAAACCGCAGCGATCGTGGCTGGAGGCGTGTCCCTCACAAAATCCAGCGCAGCGGCGAAAAGCCCATCCGTCTCCGCCGCGAAGCTGCCCCGCTGGCGTGGATTCAATTTACTCGAAAAATTCACCCAACGCCGCAACAGCCCCTATGTGGAGCGGGATTTTGAATGGATGGCGGAATGGGGATTCGACTTTGTCCGCCTCCCTATGGATTACCGCTGCTGGATTGATCCGGACGATCCCCAAAAATTGGATGAGAGCGTTCTCAAGCATATCGATCAGGTTGTCGAATGGGGAAAACAGTATTCGATTCACATAAACTTGAACCTGCACCGCGCGCCGGGTTACTGCGTCAATCCCCCCAAAGAAAAACTCGATCTTTGGACCTCGCAAGAAGCGCTGGATCAGTTCCGCTTCCAATGGAACCAATTCGCGCAACGGTACAAAGGAATTCCCAACGAACGCGTCAGTTTCGACCTGCTCAACGAGCCGAACGCTTCGATTCTGGAAGAGACGTACGGACACGTCATGCGATGCGCCACGCAAGCGATCCGCGAAGCGGATCCAGACCGCTTGATCATCGTAGACGGTCTCCGGTGGGGCCGCGAACCGGTTCTCTCCCTTGTGGATTTGAAAGTCGCGCAGAGCACACGCGGCTACGATCCGATGCGAATCAGCCACCACAAAGCCTCATGGATCAACGATTCCGATAACTGGCCGGAACCCACCTGGCCATTGAAACAAAACGACGGCATATGGGATAAAGAAAGATTGAAAAAAGAGAAAATCCAACCGTGGAAGGAACTGGAAGCGAAAGGCGCGGGCGTCCATGTGGGTGAATGGGGAGCGTACCGATACACACCGCACACCGTCGCGCTGGCCTGGATGGAAGATTTCCTCTCGCTGTGGAATGAAGCGGATTGGGGCTGGTCGATGTGGAACCTGCGCGGCGCGTTCGGCCCGGTGGATTCTCAACGGGATGATGTGAAATACGAAACATTCCACGGACATTCCCTCGATCGAAAAATGCTGGAACTGCTAAAACGGTACTAAAAAAAATCCCCACCAAATAACGCTCCCATAAAATCTCACAAATAATCAGCCATCATCACGTTTTCAATAAAACCTTCAAGCAATCAATACGTTTAATTCATGTAGAGTCAAATCAAAATTCATTAATAATTACGGCTCTTCCGGCAAGTGAGTACGTTTCTCAACAATCCATTCTTTTTTTGTAGGAAATTTAGAAGTCCAGCGTTGCTTTGTCAGAATCCTTATCGTCTGAACCTTGATTTATTTGATTTGCATGATTTTCTTGATTTTTAAATCAGGGTAATCCTATAATCCTTTTAAGACAGCGCCAGCTGGCTGGCTTTTAAATCAGAGTTCAGACGATTAAACCATCCTGAACAAAGATCGCAATTTCTCAAGATTATTTATGTACTCAATTCCCGGATAAACCATAATTACATTCCAAACATGTTAGCGCTATGCCATATCGCCATAGGAGACTGTCATGACACCTCGCATTCAAAAACACGAAACGCCCTATTTACTCTTCATAATTCTGATTAGCCTCTCCATCACCATTCCCTGTTATGGAATGGGAACCGAGACCGTCGGTTCAAAGAACTGGGAACGCGATTTCATCCCCCATCCCTCCCGTGTGTATACGCAATGGGTAAACGGCAATGAACGGTTTTATTATCAGTGCGATGAAAAAGAAATAGTGGAGATAATTAATCAATTTGTAAACATGGAAATTGAACGGCATGAAGTCATCTTCCGGCCTGAGAAAGGGATAGCGATAACATTCGAAAACAAACGAATCCCATTTAATCTCACAGTCATGAATCCAAGCGGATTGTACCTCCATCACGCGAAAGAGAACCAACACAAGGGATTCTATACAACCATTCCTCAACTAACCATTTACATTGATTCCCTCGAAATGCTGAAGCGGCTGGAAACAATCGATCCGCTCAAGAAAATCCATCCTCTCTACGTAACATACAACATGGATAAAATCTTGCGCCAATTAACAGAGGGAACAACGGATTACGACCGGGCCAATGGAGCCTACTATATCAGCTTAATCGGCCCTGAAGCAGAACCAACCATCGACACACTTGTCAACGCAATGAAAGATCAATCCGAATCCGTTCGAGCCCAGTCCGCGCGAGCGCTGGGCGAAATCGGCGTCAAAAACGAAACGACCCTGCGCGTATTAACTCAAGCCAAAAACAAGGACAGCGATCGAGTACGTCAAACCGCGGCCGAAGCGTTGAATAAACTGAAACAATCCATGAGCAAAGAAGAATTATCAAAACGCGAAACACTCCGAAAAGCGATTCAAGAATTCATAGAGCGTCTCAAATAACTTACATTCATACCTTTAAAAAAATACTAATACGGATGGCAAGGGCAAGGTTTTTTCTACCCTTGTGGCAGAGTAGCGAAGGATATTCAGGATTTTTTCTAGGAACTTCATCCTGTTCATCCTTTAATCCTGTCTATCCTGATTCTGACAAAAACACATTGATTATTATCCTATCCAGTATCAATATTTCAAAAACACCACCCTTGGCTTTCCCACAATTCTATGAAAAATAATCAGGAGGGAGAGACTGCTGTCTTCGCGATCTACAAATGAAAAAATGGAATGGGAGAGGTGACGATGCGTTTACAAACGATTCTTGCCATAGGAATTCTCATGGCGCTATGCCTGCCAGCCGAAACCAACGGAGCCGAACCGGTTAACATAACAATCCGCGCGATCTCATTGGATAATCAACAGTGTATCCCCTGCAAAATCCGTCTAGAGAAATTAGACGGAACGCCCATCCTTCCTGAAGGGGAATACGACTACCGCAAATGGTTCCCCATCCGGGGCGAGAAAGAGATCACGATCGAACCGGGACGCTATATTTTACGCGCGTCACGCGGAATTGAATCCATTCCCACACGACGCGAAGTGGAGATCACACAAGATGGGCAGACACTCACCGCGTCCATTGGCCGCTGGATCAACATGAACGAACGCGGCTGGTGGTCGGGCGATACCCACATCCACCGCCCACTTCACATCATCGCCGATTTGATCCTTGCGGAAGACCTCAACATCGCGCCCGTGCTGACGTATTGGAACGATACGTCGATGTATAAAGACGGCGAAACACCTTCAGCGCCCACGTACGCCGCCGACCCACATCACATCTACAGCGTAATGAACGAAGAACACGAAAAACGGGACGGCGCGGTGATGATCTTCAATCTAGAATCGTTCCTCAAAGTCGCTGGATATGGCCCCCATGCGCCGGACGCTCTCGCGCTCATCCAAGAGACACACAAACAAGGAGCCTGGGTGGAAATCGAAAAACCATTCTGGCCCGATACGCCTTTATGGCTCGCGCTTGGAAACGCGCATTCCACGGGTATCGTCCACAATCACTTTTACGAACTGGACACCATGAACAACGAAGCCTGGGGAAGAAAGCGTGATCCCTGGTACTCCAAAAAACCGGTTGGCTTAGCGCATTACGTGATGGATCTCTATTACAAAGCGCTCAACTGCGGATATAGGCTCGCGGCGGTGGGTGGTTCGGCGTCAGGTGTATTGGATAATCCAATAGGGCAAAACCGGACCTACGTCTACCTAGGGCGATACATTCTCTTACGGCGCTTGGTACAAAGCCTTGAAAGAAGGAAGAAATTTCGCCGGCAACGGCCCAATGCTATTTGCCAAAGTGAACGGAAAACACCCCGGCGCTTCGTTCAAACAAGGAATCGATCTCCAGCTGGACATCACAGCGATCAGCATGAATGGAATCACGAAGATCGAATGGATCGCCGATGGACAGATTCTCGCCTCCTATCAAATCGATCCACCCCGCCGCGAAGTGCGCATCCAAGACCAAACCGTTTCAGGCGGCGTCCACTGGCTGGCGGCGCGGGTATTTGGAGAATCGAACGATAAGATCGCGCGGTTCGCTCACACCAGCCCCTTCTACATCGAAGGGACAAATCCCGCCGCTTCGCATCCAGAAGATGTCCGCTTCTTCATTGATTGGCTCGATCAACGAATCAAAGAACAGGACAATCCCGAATTAATCCCCGAAGAAGCGGTCCGGAAAGAACGAATTCAAAACCTGCAAAAAGCCCGAAAAGTATTCGAATCAATGCTCGGAGAGGAGTAGAAAGAACGAGTTACTCAATAAATAAGTACAATACAGACCTTTTTCAATTATTGAAAAGATAGGAGAGAGTGGCAAGGGCAAGGTTTTTCATCTGCCCTTGCTAAATTCCAAACTACATGCGAGCAATGTGATAAAACGACGTCCACCTCACCCTGCGCCATTCGCAAGAAACCGGCAAATACTCTCCCCCGCTTCCTGGCCCTCCGCGATCGCTTGAACCACCGTTGTGCCGCCGTTAACCAGGTCCCCTGCGGCGAATATGCCTTTCTGCGATGTCATCCAGGTTTTCGGATCAACCTCCACCAAAAGATTCTTTGTCAGCTGAACAGGATTGAGAACTTCCGCCGCTTTCGGAAAGATTTTGTCGCCGATCGCTTCAATCGCCCATGCTTACGGGGATCACATGCTCCGTCCCCTCAATCGCGACAGGGCGGCGGCGGCCGGATTCATCCGGCTCGCTTAGTTCTGTCCGTTCGACGCGCACACCGATTAGAATGCCATCCGAATCGGTAACCCACGCGATGGGCTGCGTTAATAGAATAATATGAATACCCAATTCCAACGCTTTTTCCCGTTCATATGGCCAGGCGGGCATTTCTTGATAACTGCGGCGATAGATCAGATAGACATCCGGCGCGCCGCGTTCTTTCGCGATTGTCGCGGCGTCAAAAGCGGTGTTCCCTCCACCGATTACGGCCACTTTGCCTTCAATGCGATGCTGGGTGTTCCGGTTCATCTGGGTAAGAAATCCGAGCGCGTCGATCACACCTTCCGGCCGGGATTCATCACTGACAAGGCTGGCGGTGTTCCCTAAACCAAAGGTAAGCGCGATCGCGTCGAATCCCTCATCCATGATATCGCGTACGGTATAGTTCGGACCGAGAGACGTGTTCCAGCGCCATGCAAGCCGGTTTGGACCGATCGATTTGAAGATGGAATGAATCTCGGCGGTGGCGCGTTCGAGCGGCATGCGTTCATCCGGAATCACAGTGATGGCTTTCCCACCGGCGCGCGCGCTGCGTTCGATGAGTACAACCTGATGCCCTTCTTCCAGAAGCGCGGCGGCGCAGGCAAGCCCCGCCGGTCCAGCGCCGGCGATCGCCACCCGCTTGCCCGTATCCTTCACCGGAACTTCAAGCGTGGTCCACCCTTCATCCACCGCCCGTTCAGAAATATAGCGCTGTATGCGCGCGATATGCACGGGACCTTCTCCAAGAAGCCGTTCAATGCAATTCCCCTCACACAACGTCTCCACTGGACAAACACACCCACAGATCTCCGACAGCAAGTTTGTCCGCCGTAAAATCCGGTAGGCCTCCCGCTCGTTTCCATCCGCCATCTCTTTTAGAAAACCGGGGATATCGATCTTCGCGGGACACATCTCCACACATCCTGGATCGAAACAATCCCGGCATTGCGCGGCCATCCTTCGCACATACGCTGGATCTCTCCACCGTCCTTCGCGATAGATCGGCGCATAAATCTCCGGATCGCGGGGCACACACCCGGTCCGCCCCTTGTCACGCATGATCTGCGTGCAGGAAGAACAACTGACGCAGACCTTGCCCGGATCCATCCGGCCGGTCTTGACGATGTCTTTAGCGAAATCAGGATACGCGAATCCACCACGTCCCAAACCAACAATCTTGTTCCATCCATTCTTCACGGCGGCGGCGGCGAAATACGGCACATACTCCCGCAGCCATGTGTATCCCGTGCCGACAATGGTCAATTCCGGATACGTCTCCTGCGTCCGCTTCGCGCAATGAAGAAGCCGCTCCACTCCCTCTAAGGGATGCTCTTGTTGGAACCTTGCCCCCTTGGACAGGCCAATCAAATGGACGCCCGTAATGTGGATTGTAATAGGGATTGGCGATTGAGATATTGAGACCGTGATATCCTAAATCCCGCAGTTGCCCAATCAAGCGCAGGGGTTCCGTTAAATCTTGTTTTGATAGTCCTCTTGATCCACACCCCAACCATAGGGATGGGAGATCGCGTCGTAAACGTTTAAGCGCGAGGTCACTTCAAAATCAGGAATCAGTTTGCGGATTTTCGAAACGGTCTCTAAAAGCAGCCGAACCCGGTTTTCATACGCTCCACCATACCGGCTGTTTTCACGGGTAAAAGAAGCGAAGAGTTCGCTCATGAGATAGCGGTGACAACTTTTAATATCAACCGCGTCAAATCCCACGTCCTTCGCCATCTGCGTTGCAGCGACATAGACATCCTGTAAGCGATCCAATTCTTCATCTGTTATGAGTGGATAATCCGGCGGCAGTTTATGAATTGGATCAAGGATTTCACTGTGATGAGCGATGATGGGCTGCGGCTTTTTCACAGGACGGCTGTAACGTCCAGAGTGCGTCAGCTGCAGAACCAGGAACGGATCGTGCCCCATTGACTCCTGCGCGGCCTCGCGGGTCATCGCGACCATATCTTTAAAATCGCCAAGAACCTTCTCATGAATCCAAAGTTGAAGCGGATTGGCGCGGCTCTCTTTCAGCATCGCGCACGCTTCAAACCAGATCAATCCAGCCCCCCCCCCCGCGCCGAATCGCTTATAGCGGCGAAGAGTTAAATCCGATGGCGCTCCATTGACCAGCCCATCACAGCCTTCCATCGGGTGACAGGCCAGCCGGTTGGGAACCATTTTCTTCCCAAACGCCACTGGCTCCGCCAATATTCCCACGTCATCCATTGAAGGCAAATCAAGCCCCAATTCATCAATCTTCGCCGCAATTCCTCCATAGACTTATAGTTAAATCGTTCGTGTTCCGCCATGATTCCTCTATCTCGCATTCGTAAATCTATCTAAATGAAGCATAATCGGTCCGGGATTTATTGTACAGAGTGAGAGAAATGAGGATGGTTTTTAGGAGTGGAAAATTCGAATCGTGTGAAGAATTAATGGAATTCCATTCAACATATCGAGCCCAATGGAGAAATAAAAAATCGTATACCGCTATTCCTGGCTGACCCGTTTATAGAGTTCGTCTTCACTCACAATACTGACACCTTTAAATTGCAGCGTCTCGATCACGCGGTTCACATCTTCGAACCGGAATATGAGAATCGCCTTTGTATCGCGGCCAAGGTAAAAGCGTACATATATTCAACGTTCAATCCGCTCTCGTCAACAATTTTCAAAATTTCATTCAATCCACCCGGCCGGTCGGGAACCTCGATCGCCAACACTTCGGTTACATCCACGACATACTCAGCGTCCTCCAGGACTTCCAACGCCTTCCGCCAATCGGAGACGATCAATCGGAGAATACCGAATTGCTGCGCATCCGCTAGCGTCAGCGTGAGGATGCTGATCCCCGCTTCGGCCAGCTGTGTGCAGGGCCCTGTCAGATGACCGACTTGATTCTCCACGAAAAGTGAAAGCTGATGCAGTTTCATTGATTCCAGTCTCCCTTCGAGTATTGATTACCCAACTTCATTATACTCAACTTATGTTACGCCGTCCCTACTCTTGGACCATTATATTTGCCGGTTATCGATCACGCGTTTGGCTTTGCCCTCACTGCGTTTGATTGTAAATGGTTCAACCAGCCGGACCAAAACCCGGATTCCCAACGTATGTTCAATAGCGCGAGCCAGTTTCTTGTGCAACTCCTCCATCGCCCGCATCTTGTCACTGAACACTTCGTGCGTCACCTCCACTTGCACTTCCATTGAATCGAGATCTTTTTCCCGGCTCAGGACAATCTGGTAATGCGGCAGCGTGCCCTCGACCGAGAGCAGCGCCGATTCAACCTGAGAAGGAAAGACGTTGACGCACGGATGATGAACATATCATCGCTCCGGCGGCCGATGCGTTTCATACGGCGGATGGTTCGTCCACATTCGCACG
>CAXXSM010000128.1:0-15077 GCA_963663405.2 bacterium
GACGCCGAAGAGAACACCATCACCGACGCTTCTTCCCCTCCCGTCTCCGACGAACACCCGTACGCCCTTCCAATTTCCGACAATCGCGCCCACGCCGTCCCACACACCCACGATGGGATTGACGCCCACGCCCAGCCGGACATTCACTCCTACCGCCACGCGCACGGCTACGCCTGGCTCCTCTTCGAATTCCGCAATCGTGATCTATTGGGATTATCAGGGAACGAGTGTGAATGAAAACCTCTTGATTGACTCGCATGTTTTCGTGCAGGTCAATCAGAGCGGCGCCTATGAGTATCTCGGACGTGTGGGGAATAAAACGGATCGCTCATTTGTCTGGAAACATGGTGAAGGGATTCTCTCGTCAAAATACAAGGCGGGACCGGATCTTCAAAACAACTATCAGTTCAAGATTTATGCGATCTTCAATGGTCAGAATCCAAGTTGGTTAGGCCCCTTGGATATCGTCTACCGTGTCGACCGCTTTCCATCCGGAGACGCGGCGACCGTAACTCCCACCCCTTCCCCCACATCCCTTCCAGCGATTGTGTTGTATTGGGATTATCAACGAACGCTCGTAAATACGAACGATTTACGAGATTCGCATATTTATGTGCAAACAAATAATAAAGGCCCGTATGAATATCTAGGCCGCGCCGGTGGGGGAAATAAACGCGCGTTTTTATGGAAAAAAGACGCAGGATTTCTATCCGCGAAATACAAAGCGGGGCCGGACCTTCAACAGGTTTACCGATTCCAGATCTATGCGATCACGCTCAGCGGGAATCCTTCTTATTATGGGCCACTGACCACTATCATTCATCGAATTGACCAGTTTCCACCAGGTGACGCGGTGATTGACACACCCACACCGGTTCGGACCGTCTGGCCGGCGCCTACGGCGACGTATACCCCTACGCCTGTGCCTTCACATACCCCAACACCCTCTCTAACGCCTTCAGGGAAACCGCCTTCCACAGATCCGGCGATGGTGATTTATTGGGATTACACCTGGTCGAATGTAGAACCCAGTGTTCTGAAAGATTCTCATCTTTATGTTGAAGTCAATGAAAGCGGTGTCTTTGAGTATCTTGGACGGACGGGAAATCCGGACAGCCGGACATTTGTCTGGAAAGCGGACAGTGGATTTCTTTCCCGCCGTTTCATCGATGGGCCAAAGCGTGATGAGACCTATTCGTTCCGGATCTATGCGATTATGGACGGTTGGACAATCGGCCCTCTACGCGCCGTTCACCGGATTGACACATTTTGGTTGGGGAATGAGATTGTGTTGACTCCCACTCCGACGCGGTTCCCTTAGTAATTATACTATTGAACATTGTCATTCCGTTATGAAATTCCTAGGAGAATCATTGGATGTTGGAAATCGCGTTGACCTTATTCGGACTTTTTTTTCTATTTCTGTTTCTCGAAGTTCCTGTGGCGGTGAGCCTGGGATTGTCCGCCGTCTCCACGATTTTCTTCTTTCAATTGGAAGACCCGGTTATCATCGCTCAGCAGATTTTTTCCGCGTTCGATTCTTTTACGTTGCTCGCGATTCCACTCTTTCTCTTCGCCGGTCATTTATTGGGAGAGAGCGGTCTCGCGCCGCGGCTTTTGGATTTAGTCATGGTCTGCGTTGGCGGTTTGCGGGGAGGCGTCGCGATCGTCACCGTAATCGTTTCGCTTCTCTTCGCGGGTATCAGCGGCTCCGGACCGGCTGACGTCGCCGCGCTGGGTACGCTGTTGTTCCCACTCCTCAAAGAATCCGGATTTCCCGCGCGCCGGTCCGCCGCATTGATCGCCGCTGGGGGAGGGATTGGAATCATCGTCCCACCCAGTATCGCGCTGATTGTGTATGGCGTCGTCGCGGAGACATCAATCAATCATTTATTCATCGCGGGCATTGTTCCGGGAATCCTCGTCAGTCTTTCCTTGATTGGCGCCGTGTTGATCCTCGCGCGGGGAACGCAGCCACCGAAAGACAAACCGCCCTTAACGTTCCCTGTGATCGGTGGAGCGGCGCTGGCGTTTGTCGCGCCGGTAATTATCCTGGGAGGGATCTATTGGGGAATTTTTACGCCGACGGAATCAGCCGGGGCGGCGGTATTATATATCTTGCTGGCCGACACGCTCTTCTACCGGCGTTTGTTGAAAAAGGGCGTTCTATTCGATTTATTGATCCGCGCGGGGCGGGGAGCGGCCCAAATTCTCTTTATCATCGCCGGGGCGTCGCTGTTCTCCTGGGTCCTGCATCATACCCAATTAACAGAACATTTGGGACAAATGATTCTACGGATCAGCGAGAACTGGATCGTCCTGCTGCTATTGATCAACGCATTCCTGCTGATGGTGGGGTGTTTCATCGACGCGATATCAATCATCTATATTTTCACACCCATTTTTTTACCGGTATTAACGCACGCCGGGATCGATCCGGTTCACTTTGGGATTGTGTTAACGATCAATCTAGCCATTGGTCAAATTACGCCGCCGGTGGGCGTGAACCTTTTCGTCGCGTCAACCTTTTCCAAACTGGACGTCGGAACGATCGGCTGGGCGGTGCTGCCGTTTGTCTTCGCGGAAGCGGCTGCTTTGTTTGTCGCCGCATTCATTCCCCCTCTTTCGCTGTTCCTGCCGAATTTATTGTTGGGCGTCAAATAAAGACAGAAAAAGAGAGAATTCGGTTACTGTCCAAACCGTTTTGTGATATATACATAGATACAGAAATTCGTCAGGAGCAAATCTTTCGTCCTTATGATTAAAAAAAACAGTTTCGCTTTACTATGGTATCTCTTTGTTGTTGTATCAATGGCGCCCGCGGCTGATAACGTAGTTATCAATGAAATACACTATCATCCAATCGATGACGCGCCAACGGAATTTATAGAACTCTACAATCCAACCACGGCGCCGGTTGATGTATCCAATTATGCCTTTATTGACGGTATCTCATTTACAATTCCCGGCGGGACAGTCATCCCATCCAAAGGCTTTTTGCTCGTCGTTCAAGACCCATCCAGCAATGAATGGCGCGGCTTATCAAAAACAGGGCCCTACATCGGTAAACTATCGAATCAAGGTGAAGAGATTGTTCTCCGCGCGCCGGATGGGCGTACGATCGATAGTTTTTCCTATAGCGACTATTCCCCCTGGCCGCGAGGCGCGGATGGATATGGTTCATCTCTTGAACGCATTGATCCCGATCTAAATTCGAATGACTATCATTCCTGGCGCGCCTCTCTCGAAGAAGGAGGGACACCGGGTAAACAGAACTCGGTCATTAATGTTCCTCACAAGCCGGTCCTCTTAAGTTACCAGACGATCCCCGCGTTTCCCACGTCCAAGAAGCCTATTCAAATTCAAGTCTTTCTTGATGGGGCGGAGGATATCCAAGACGCGGAGTTACGCATTGAAACCGTAACTACAAATAGCAGAGACGCCTCTTCTTTCACGGCGCCGATGACACGAATGGAAGAGAGCGTTGATATCGTAAAGTACAACGCGGATATAACCGCGCAACCTTCGCAAACGCTGGTTCGGTTCAGCATTGATGTAACGCTTGTCAATGGAAACCACCTGCGCCTGCCGCACGTTTCCGAGCCTCGTCCTTTTGAGTCGTTTTTCGTTTACGACAACGACATCCCATCTAAATTGCCGATACTATGGATGTTCCCGCCGCGGACGACCAAACTATCCAGTCAGTTGAAAATTGTAACGGGCGTTGCGATCAAACCGCTGGATCAAGATTTTGTTTCCGTATACGACTGCGCGGCGATCACCGATTCCCGCAATGGACAAAAAGTAAAATTCTTAAAAGGGGAAGAACACCGGGGGGACCGGACGCTAAATATCAGTCTCGAATCCCCCCTTGAAGGAACCACCGCCGGCCCTCAATCCCCACATGTGGAACATATATCCTACCGCTTATTTGGTGATTTCGGCGTTTTGACCCTGCGTTGTGATTGGTATCGGGTGATTGCAAGAGGCGGTCACGAACAGCGGATCGCCGTACAGCAGCCAAATGAACAATTTATAAAAATGAACGGCCGGGACAGCGATGGAAATATATACAAAATCGCATACAACGAGCCGGGCGGTTATTCTAAGAAAACAAACATCTATGAAGACCACAGCGACTATCAAGAACTCTTTCAATATGTCAATATCAATAACAATAGAAACTTGGCCGAATCCTTGCGGAAATATTTAGCGATTGAAGAAGTGATGGGCTATGAAGTGGCGTTAAATCTATTGAGCCATTGGGATGGGATCAAGAACAACATCTTTCTCTATCACAATCCGGAGCCGATCGATCGATGGGAGATCATCCCTTGGGATGTGGATAAAACCTTTGGGTATACCGACTCCGATCCGATGTTTTGGAAGATGCCGATTGATTTTCCTTTGACGGGAGACGCGCCCGGCTCTCCTGAACTCATCAGCAGAAATCTAGTCGGTCCGATTGGACGCCCCTTCCATATGGATTCAGAATTGCACCAGGAATACAAAAAACGTGTCGAGGAAGCGTTATCAGGCTTATTCTCGATCGAACGTGTTGAGGGAATGATCCAAGAGGCCGAAGATTTACTGAATGAGGATTTGGATCTAATCGAGAGTTATACAGGAATGACGCGCAGCAGCCGCCGCAATCAAATCAAGGAATCCTATGATACCATGCGAACGTTCCTATACCGGCGCCATGAATATCTGCGTTCGCAGTTGCCCACTTCGTTCACGTTTACGCGGAAGACGCCGCGCCAATCCTTCCATGCGGGTGAAACACTCGCGGGGAATGAACTGGAAGTAACCTCACGGGAGGGGAATCCCATTCACCTGACGGTGGCAGAAAATATTCCAAACGGTTTTTCAGTGACTTATGTTCATACAGACACAGGGACGTTCCAGGTTATAAATGGTTCAATCGTCTGGGAGTTAACGGATGTAACCGGCGCGGCGGTTCTGACATATGACATCACCGCGCACGCTTCCAATCCTCCGCTGACCACCCAAATCACAGGAACAATTCTCGAAGATGAAGTGAGTTACTCCACGGGTATGGTCGAACTGAACTATCTGCCTGAAAACGAAGATGAACTCGGCGCCGATTGGACGATCGGCGCCGGCGAATGGACGGTGATTGACGGTGTCTTGAACTGCCGGTCGAACACATCCGATGATCCCAAACACGTTTGGATCGAGCGGGACTTTGGCGTGAGTGATTATATCGTCAAAGCCGATGTGCGCATGATGAATTGGGTGGATACGGATTATGCCCGGTCCGGCGCCGCTGTGTGCGTCAATCCAGCGGATAATGAGAACGCGTTGAACATCGTCCTTCATGAGGATTTGGGCAGCGTCGACCTGTTGAACGATCACGTGATGTGGGGAACAAGAGAGTCGTATTCCTGGGAGATCGGAGAATGGTATACAATGACACTCCAATTGGTTGGAACCGTTCTAAAAGGAAGCATTAAAAAAACCGGAACGGCGGAAAATCCCTATCCCATAACATGGAATGAATCACGCAATACGTCACGCGCGCCGGGTTATCCTGGATTGACCGGTCCCTCACTCGATGGATTAACGGCGCAATTCGATAACTTTGAAGTCATCGTCGATGGGAACGTGGTTTTCTCAGACGACTTTAATCGAAACGTCGCCGTGCAAAATTGGGAACTGCACGATTGAAAAAATCAGGCGGATTTTCTAATTGGGCGCCCTGGGTAAGTACCGGCGCTTGCGCCGGAGCCTTTACTTTTTTCCGCCCAGGTGTAATTCCATCCAACTTTTCATCAGCGCTTATAGTAAATCCTTATGAATTTGCACGAATTTCCGGAACGAACGATCGTAGGTTTTTTCCACTTCGGGAGGAAAGCAGCATGCGGGCAGTTGATCCATTTTCAAATGATAGTCAAGGCACTCACAGCATTTATCCCGATGGGAACAACCGGAGTAAGTGCAGGTACAGCGGACGGTATTGGAACAATCACTCATCGTTTTCTCCATAGACTATAATGAATCCTTAATATACTAATTATGCTTACTATACCGCAACCAAGAAAATCATAAAGATGAGAAATAATCCAGATTGGCGTCTTCAATTTTTCAATCATCCCGACTACCTCGCCCTTTACAGCGATATGACCGCGCCCTCGCGGACGCAGTTGGAATTGGGATTCTGCGATCGAACCCTGGGCTGGGAAACAGGGGACTCCATCCTTGACGCGCCGACCGGCGCGGGGCGCCATGCGATCGAATTAGCCAAGCGGGGACACACCGTTACAGGCCTGGATCTCTCCCCCTACCTATTAAGCCAAGCGAAACGGCAATGCCACGATACATTCGAAGCGGAACAGCAGCGGCCCGTGTTTGTCCGGGGATTGATGCAGCGACTTCCCTTTCAAACCGGCCGGTTTAAATTCATCATCTGCCTTTTCAGCAGTTTCGGTTACGGCGAGTCCGAAGAGGAGAACCAAATAGTAATGAATGAATTCGCGCGGGTTCTGCGGCCCGGCGGCAAAGTATTGATCGATGTCATGAACCGGCATTACATCGTGCCGCGATTGAATAAAGTCTACGAATCGGTGCGGGAGGGCCTGTCTGTGATCGAAGAGCGGACACTGAGTCAAAACAAACGCCGTCTGCGCAATCAGATCACCGTGAAAGACACCAATGGAAACAAACGGCGGTATATTTACAAACCGTGGCTGTTCAATGGATGGGAACTGTCATGGCACGCGGCGAAGGCCGGGCTTACGGTGAATGGAATCTACGGGAATTTTCGCGGGGAAGCCTATCATGTCGAAAGTGAACGCGCCATGCTGACCGCTCAAAAACCAATCATTTAACTCGCTGACCGCTAGCGAGATGGTGAAGATCTATATACCATAGAGAAATACGGAAAATCGTGGATTAACAAACGGATTGAAGGAGGACTCGATCGTGAAACGCCGTGAATGGATGAGCCTATTCGCCGCCGGGGGAATCGGAATGGGGGCGCTGCAAAGCCGCGCTGAAGAGAAAAGCGCCTCGAATTGGAATTCATCAGGAGTTAAAATCACCGATATCAAAGTCGTGCTGACAGCGCCGGAGCGGATACGCCTAGTCGTTGTCAAAGTCGAAACCAGCGAACCAGGCCTTTATGGGTGGGGATGCGCGACATTCACCCAGCGGCCCCTCACTGTAAAAACCGCCGTCGAAGAATATCTCCGGCCGTTTCTTATCGGCAAAGATCCATCCAACATCGAAGACATCTGGCAGTCCTGTTACGTAAGCAGCTATTGGCGCAACGGCCCTGTGCTCAATAACGCGATCAGTGGCGTAGAGATGGCGTTGTGGGACATCAAAGGCAAAATGGCGGACATGCCGGTCTATCAGCTTTTAGGGGGCAAGTGCCGCTTCGCCGCCGATCTCTACGCGCACGCGTCGGGACGGGATTTCAACCAAGTGGAGGACCGGGTACGGCAATGGATGGAAAAAGGATACCGGCACGTCCGCATTCAGTGTTCTGTGCCGGGATACAGCGCTTATGGAGCCGCCTCCGCGCGAAGAAATATCGCTGAAAATTTACCCCCCGAAACTTCCGTCTTCGAACCGGCGGCGTATGTCCGCATTGTGCCGAAACTCTTCGAACATATACGAACCAACCTGGGCGATGAAATTGAACTGCTTCATGACATTCACGAACGAGTTTCCCCCGCGCAGGCGGTTCAACTGGCGAAAGACTTGGAACCTTACCGCCTGTTTTTCCTCGAAGATCCCGTCCCACCGGAAGAGATCGATCATTTCCGGCTGATCCGCCAACAATGCGCGACGCCGATTGCGATGGGAGAACTCTACAACAATCCCCACGAGTGGACTGGATTGATTTCCGAGCGCCTGATTGATTTCATCCGCGTGCACCTCTCTCAAGCGGGTGGCATGAGCGTCGGAAGAAAAATCGCCGCCCTCGCCGAGTGGTTCGGCGTCAAAACCGCCTGGCACGGTCCGGGCGACCTTTCCCCCTTCGGGCAAGCGGCCAATGTGGCGCTCGATTTATCATGTTATAATTTCGGTATTCAAGAACAGCACATCTTTAATGACGCGGCTCACGAGGTGTTTCCCGGTTGTTTAAAAATCGAGAACGGCTATATGTACGCGAACGAAGCGCCTGGCTGGGGCATCGATCTGGATGAGGAAAAAGCCAAGCAATACCCCTTCCCCGAATCACCCAGCTTCGATCGATTCTGGGGCAATGTGCGCCGCCGCGACGGAACCATAGTGAGACCGTAATAACTAGAATCGAGGTAGAATTATGTCACAACATACAATCAACCGGCGGGAGATGTTGACGGCGGCCCTCGCCGCGGGCGCCCTCCCCGCGATCCAAAACCGGTCAGCCGCGCAGGAAAATAAACCGCTGCGTAATGTGCTTTTGATTATCGCTGACGATCATGGATTGGATATGCCCTGCTATGGAAATTCCGTCATCAAAACGCCTAATCTAGAACGCCTCGGCCGCTGAAGGGATCCGGTTCACCAACGCGTTCTGCACCACAGCCAGCTGCAGCGCCAGCCGCTCCGTCATCATGACGGGGCTGTTCAATCACCGGAACGGACAATACGGCCACGTTCATTCGTACAATCATTTCTCAACTCTGCCCTGGGTGCAAACGCTCCCTCGCTTGTTAAAGGATCACGGATACACGACGGGAATCATCGGCAAGTTCCACGTCAGCCCGGAAGATTTATATCCCTTCGACGCTAACTATACGGGACAACGGGCGATCGGCAGCAGCCGCAATGGCGCCCGGATGGCCGAACGGGCGAAAGAATTCTTCGAAGCCACACAGGGCGCCCCTTTCTATCTACACATCGGTTTCGCCGATCCCCACCGCGCGGGAAAGGGATTCGCGAATGAGAACGCGTATCCGGAAATTGAGCCGGTCACCTATAAACCGGAAGACGTGATCGTACCTCCCTTCTTACCGGACACACCGGAATGCCGCGAGGAACTAGCGGAATACTACCAGGCGGTCAGCCGGATGGATCAAGGGATTGGGAAGATTCTCAAAGCCTTGAAAGATACAGGCAGAGACAAAGACACATTAATCATTTATATCAGCGACAACGGCATCCCTTGGCCGGGCGCGAAGACGAACTGCTACGATCCCAGTCTCCACATGCCGACGATCGTGCGCTCTCCAGATCAAACCAAGCGTGGCGGCGTCAACAACGCGATGATCGCGTTTCCCGATCTTGTCCCCACGATTCTCGAATGGACAGGCGCGCCCGGTCCAGACTATGAATTGGACGGCCGCTCGTTTCTACCCGTTCTAGAAGAGGAAGATCCAGCCGGGTGGGATGAAGTCTATTTTTCCCATACTTTCCATGAGATTACGATGTATTATCCCATGCGGGGCGTGCGCACGAGACGTTACCGCTACATCAACAACCTCGCTCATCAGCTTCCCTATCCGTTCGCGAGCGATCTTTTCGCTTCGAAGACATGGCAGGGAGTGTTAACGCGGGGGGATACAATGTATGGAAAGAGGACCGTCGACGCTTATCTACATCGGCCCCCGGAAGAGCTGTACGATCTGCAAAACGATCCGGATGAAAGCATAAACCTAGCGGATAATCCAGCGTACAAAACCGTTCTGGATGAAATGCGGAGTAAAACCCAAGCGTTTCGCGAACGCACGAAAGATCCTTGGCTGATTTTACAGAATTACGCCGATCCCTATAGAGGTCACGGTTAAATTGAGATCAAATCCATTCGAAAGAGATTAACGTATGTCTAATAAAAAGACCAATGCCGGAGAGTCTTCTGAACTCTCCGCTTTCCTATCGAAACTCACCGATCGGATCATCCAAACAAACACCGGCGCCACGAAAGAAGAAGCGCTTCGGATCGCTGACGTCCCGGATGATGACATATTGCTTTTGTTCCACTACGCGGGGAAACTAAAGCAGCGTTTCCGGGGAGACAAGGTGAGCCTCTGTTCTATCGTCAACGCCAAATCGGGAGTTTGTCCCGAAGACTGTTCGTTCTGCGCGCAATCCGCCCATTACAACACCGGCGCGGCGGTCTATCCAATGCTGGAAACCAGCCAGATTGTGGAAGCGGCGAAGAACGCAAAAAAAGATGGCGCGCACTCGTTCGGTATCGTTACCAGCGGACAAGGGATTCAGGATAAAGATGAACTGCGGGAAATTGGGGAATTAGTCAAAGCCATCCGCCTCGAAGTAGATATCGATGTGCACGGCTCACTCGGTCTTTTGACAAAAGAACAATTGGTGTATCTGAAGGATTGCGGCATTACCGAGATCAATCACAACCTAGAAACATCCGAACGCTTTTTTCCTCAAATCTGCACAACCCATTCCTTTCAAGACCGTGTGGAGACGTTAAGGAACATCCAAGCCAGTGGGATGAAGGTCTGTGCGGGCGGTATTTTCGGCATGGGGAAACTGTGGAGGATCGCATCGATTTGGCGTTAACCTTGCGGGATTTAAACGTGCAAACGATCCCTATGAATTTTCTACACCCGATAAAAGGCACCCCGCTGGAACAGATCGAGTCGTTAACTCCATTGACCATCCTTCGCACCATCGCGATGTTCCGATTTCTTCTGCCTGACCGGGAAATCAAATCTGCGGCGGGCGTGAAAAAAAATCTGCGGATATGCAATGCATGATCTTCTATTCTGGCGCTGACGGCGTAATGATCGGTAACTATTTGACAACCACAGGAGAGATCCAGAACTCGATATTCAGATGTTACAGGATCTTGGTCTTGAATAAACTGTGGGGCGGGTCATGCGCCCGCCCATCCAAGTACATTCATTCACGACGTAAAGAGTTCTGGAATCTCCAACCGTTTTTTAATCTCCAGCGATTGTTTCCCATAGAGACAGGCGGTTGCGGCCATCGCGCCCCGTTTCCCATCGCAGAGATTGGGATAGCCCGAACGGATCGTATGCGCGAAACCCTGCAGTTCCCACTTATATGGATCGTACGGTGACATGTCGCTGGCGCCGCCGCTTCCTTTCGCTTCTTCCGACACATGACCCGCGAACGCTGCTTCGCTGATATCTTCACTCGTCACTTCCGTTGTTGTGGTTTTCTCCTCTTCCGCCGCCTCCAGCGCTCTGTCCTCACTCCACCCCGGTTCCCAGAAGAGATACGATTCGTTCTCATTGCTCAGGATAATCGTCCCACGTGTGCCCATGATCTCCTCATAATATTTATCCACTCCGCTGCTTTGAATTGAGGAGTAGGTCACCGTGCGGTTTTCGGGATACTCAAAGATGGCGTAAATATGATCGGAGATGGTGCGATCATCGCGGGCGTATCCCTGCAGTGACCGGCGGAATTCTTCAAATGTCCCGGCCACGTTTCCATTGTAACTTGGTGGCGATTTTGTATTCCTCCCGTTCTTTTTCGTAGAGATCACACTGATCTTCTTCGGTTTTGAATCGTCCACCGCTGGCGTAAACCGCTGAGGGCATTGAATCGAAGAGCCAGTTGGTGATCGCGATCTGGTGGCTGCACAATTCCGTCCACAGCCCATGCGACATCTCCTTATACCAACGCCAATTGACCAAATGCTGGACGTCGGAATACCCGCAAGATTGTGTATTCATTTTCATCAACTGGGCCTGCTGCCCCTTATCAGAACTGTTCCACACATGGGTCCAGTAATTCCAATCGCTGTTGCGGTGCCAAAGGGCGCGACATGATAGACATTGCCCAACAATCCTTCTTTCATCATCTTGTAGGCGTCCCAATAGAGCGGATTGTAAAACCGTTGATGGCCAATCTGAAGATTGAGCCCTTTGCGTTCCGCCAATTGAGTCATCTCTTGGCATTCCTCGATCGAGTACGCCATCGTTTTCTCAACAAACACATGCTTGCCCGCCCGCAGCGCCTGCATGGCCAAGGGCGCGTGGGTATGGAGAGGTGTGGCGATGATCACCGCTTCGATATCCGCGTCACGCAGCATCTCCTCAAAATTCTCATATGCTTTGGCGTGTGGATCGTGTCCCAGTTTCTTATCCCGGATCATGGATTGCCCCAATTCCCGGTTGTCGGACGAATATCGCACGAGGCTGTAATGTAGAGATAATTTGGATTGGCCACACTGATTAGAACCCGTCCTTCCATCCCCGTTCCAACGATTCCCGTCTTGACCGGCCCCACGGCGTTCGCTTTGATTGCGACGGCCCCTGCGACAGGCAAGACTCCAGCGGCTTTAATGAAATTTCGGCGTCCAATGATTTTTTGTTCGGCTGTAAGTGTCATGATCGTCACCTCCAAAATTGGTTGTTATCTTGGTTTTTATGAATAAAAATCGGCGCTAGCGTCATTCATGACGCTTCCGGCGCAGTCACCTCCGTGCTTCATTTGACTGGATTGGCGCGAGAAGGCTGTCAATCCCATAGAGCCGGTTGGGATTGACAGTGAAGAGAACGGCTAACGCCAGCAGTTCAACAACATTCTTGTTCACCAGGAAATAGCTGCCTTCCGCCCCGGCCATCTGTTTGCCCGCCCATTGCGCGTGTTGAATGGCGCTGTCGAATCCCTGCCAATCCACCGCCCCTAAAGTGGGAACCCATTCAAACGACGCATCGCCGCGATAAACATTGCCATAAAACCATCGCGGTTCCTGTGGCGTATCGCGTATACAGACCCAGCATCAAACCCAATCCCGATAAGAATAAAAGCCAGGGAACTAGAAATCATTCATAGCGAGCAGCCAAGGCGTCTCCGCCACGAATTGAAACACGGGAGCGAAAGGCCCCCACGTCCCCAATAGATACCCCTTCGCGCTCCAAGCCGGTTGCGATAATTTGATCCAGCCTTCCCACAGGAAATGCCAGCCCACCACGACGCGTAAAACTGTCAGCGCTATCGTTTGACGATCGAACTCGTTGATTTTAAATCGATTCGTTTTCATTGTTCTAACACCTCCATTCTCGTTTCATCGATATTCGCCGTGACGATCTCACTTTTGCCCCGCGAATTCGGAAGCGTTACGATCGCCACGCCGATTGTTGGATGCTTATCACAGAATTGGAGCGTTTTCTCCACTCCCATGACGTAGAACGCCGTTGACAGCGCTTCCGCTTCCGCCGCTGTGGGAGCGATGACATTGACGTTCTCCATATGATGAACAGGACGCCCTGTGCGTGGATCGAGGATATGCCCATAAACGCGACCGTTATGAGTAAAACGCTGGAATTCCGCCCCCGATGAGGAATACCTTGGTTTACAAGCCCGATCCGCGCATATGGCCGGTTTCGATCCATTGGATTGCGGATCGATAGATTCCACCGGTCTTTCCAGGCAGGCGCGCCGCTGGCGAAGACACTGCTGAATCCGCCGCTCAACATTACATTGCGTAATCCCCTTTTCCGCGAGATAAGGATCGCTCGATCCAGCGCGAATCCTTTCCCCAAGCTGGCGGGACTCAATTCAATTCCTTGCTTTCGAAAGAACACAGTCCGTTTCTCTTCATCGAGTTCAACAAACTCCATCCCCACCGCGTTTTTTCGCATTTCTCAATTCTTTATCCGAAGGGATACGCCCCTCCGTTGAAAGAATCCCCAACAGCGGGAAAGCGGTGTGCTGGAAATGTCATATGCGCCATTGGTAGCCAAGTAAATTTGACGGGCCAGTTTCACCAACGAAAAAATCTCCCGCTCACTTTGACCGGCTTAATCGCCGCCCGGCGGTTCAATTCCATTAGTTCCGACCACCCGCGCCAAATTGTGAGCAGGCGTTCAATCCGGTCGATTTCATTGAGAACTGCAAAAGCGATCCGCCGCGCTTCACTGTTCTCATTCGAGCCGAAGATCACTTCAAAATCCGTATACATCGCTTCCCGCTTCACACGGATATAAGAAGGATTCACTCCCAGCGGTATGCGATCCTTCGCAAACCGCAGCCGGATCGGATATACGATCGGGGAACGAAAAAAGCGAACCGAGAAAGTCCTTGCGGTTGATATGCGGATAGGTTTGCATGAGACAAGACCTCCACGATTTCAAATCACGGTTCAGACAATTTGTTGATCTCTTACTTTGGATTGTAGGTTTGGAAAGGTGAATTGAGTATTCGCGATATTACCGATTTTACACTGCGGAAATCACTTATAGAGGATTGAAAAAGGTTTATCCTGCTCGATAATTATACTGAGTCAATCAGCGGGGTAGCAAGGGGAAGGCTTTTTTCTCCCCTTGTATAATATCCGGATGTAGATCCAGGGCAGATGAAAAACCTTGCCCTGGCCACCCTCTCTTCCATACTCACTCCTACGATGAGCCAAAGGGAAATCACAAAAGAAAAATTTGACCCACCTGAAAGAATCCACACGGAGGAATTCATTCAACCGATGTAATCCCTGGCGGATCGCGTATTTTGTCAGTTCGGCGATCGAATGGATGTTTAGTTTGCTCATGATATGCTGACGATGCGCGTCCACTGTGCGTTCGCTTACGTTAAGATGGGAAGAGATCTCTTTCGTTGTCTTCCCTTCAGCCAACAGTTGCAGCACTTCCCGCTCCCGCGCTGTCAGCGCCGATGAGACGGATTCCCCGGTGGAAGCGGTTTGCATATACTTGACGACCGAATCGATCACTTTCGACTCAGATACGTTTGATCGTTCATCACGGTCCGGATCGCCGCCGCGAGTTCCTTGAACGCGCAGCTTTTCGGCAGATAACCGACGCGCCCGCTTTGATCATCTCCGCCACATATTGCGTGTCGGTATGGACGGATAGAGCGATTACTTTCACCGTCTTCGATTCACCAAGGATTTGACGGGTGGCCTCGATGCCGTTCATATCCGGCATCGTGATATCCATAATCACAACATCCGGCTGCAACTCACGAACGAGTTCTATCGCCCGCCGCCCGTTCTCCGCTTCCCCAGCGACACACATCCCCGATTCTTTTTCCAACAACGGACGCAGCCCATCGCGGATAATACTATGATCGTCCGCCAATACGATCTTTATCTTCAATGTCATATCGATCCATCCTTTTCATTCTCCGCCCCGTTTCCCAATGGAACGATCAAGATCACACGG
>CAXXSM010000129.1:0-51853 GCA_963663405.2 bacterium
TATGCGGAGTATGACACGGCTGGCGTGGAATCGTTCGGAACGGATAGCAAAGTCATACTCGGTTTGCGGCATCTCGACGCCAATCCAAATAATCGCTTTTTTACTGGTCAAATCGATGACGCCAGGATTTATGATGAAGCGCTTAACGAAGAGACGATCGCCGCATTAAAACCAAACGCGCAATCAGATCCCAAGCCTCTGGCATGGTGGCATTTTGAGGATGGAACTCTCTTTGATTCGATGAAAACCTATTCATCGAGTATGCTCTTTGGTAAAGCAAGCGTGAAGGATGGGAAACTCATACTTGAAGAGGGAGGCGCGTATATGATGGCTTCGAATTCCGCGGAGCCACTCGAAAATGCAGCGATCGCGCAAAGAACGTCCGCTGATAGTTCCCGCGCCTTTCGTGAGAAACTCCTCCACGATCCTCACCGGCCTGGCTATCACTTTGTAATTCCGGAAGGCGTTTGTATGCCTTTCGATCCGAATGGCGCTATATTCTGGAAGGGCCGGTATCACCTTTTCTATATTTTCCAGGACGATCGTAATGGCCAACAGGATCATCATTGGGGGCATGTATCCAGCACAGATCTGTTCCACTGGCGTTTTCATGAGACCAACTTGATTGGTGGGATGTTCAGCGGAAACTGTTTTCTCAATAAAGACGGCGTTCCTACGATGTGTTATCACCAGGTGGGTCAAGGGAATGCGTTAGCGGTTGCGCTTGATGATGATTTGAATCAATGGAAAAAACTCGACTCAAATCCGATTACTCCGAAGACAATCGAGGGGGATCCACATCATGGCAAATACCGGTCGTGGGATCCCTATGGCTGGGTTGAGGATGATTCCTATTATGCGATCTTTGGCGGGAACCGCCCCGCCGTTGTGAAGAGTCTCAGTATGGCAGGGGAATGGAAATACGTTGGCGATTTGATGGCCAATCCCGTTGATGGCGTTTCGATCGATGAGGATGTGTCCTGCGCGGACTTTTTCAAAATCGGCAATCGGCGTATGCTTCTTTGCATCAGTCATAAACTCGGATGCCGCTACTATCTTGGCCGTTGGGAGAATGAACAGTTCCATCCAGAATTTCATGAGAAAATGAGTTGGGTGGATAATTCATTCTTCGCACCGGAGAGTCTGCTTGACGATCGAGGGCGCCGAATCATGTGGGCGTGGATATTTGATACGCCCGGATTTGGGGTACGCAAGGATTTCGGCTGGTCGGGCACAATGAGTCTGCCACGTGTATTGTCACTCGCGGAAGATGGCTCTCTCCGCATGGATGTCCCCAAAGAAATCGAACTCCTCCGGTATAATCCAAAGCGGATAAACAATCTGGTCGTGGATGCAAATTCAGAATTGCGTCTCAATGAAATTCATGGCAATAGTCTAGAACTTACCATTCAATTTGAACGGACTGAAGCAAAACAGTATGGTCTCAAGGTCTACGTGGCGCCGGATCGTGAAGAGGAGACGTTAGTTTATTATGACGCAACTGACAATAAACTGAAAATTGATACCAACAAATCAGGATTAACGAATAGTCCAAAAGGGATCGAAGCGGGTCCATTCGAATTAAAAGAAAACGAATCTCTCACACTGCGTGTTTTTATTGATAAATCGGTTGTCGAAGTCTTCGCCAATAGCCGGCAAGCAGTTATGAGGCGGATTTATCCAACACGTAAAGACAGTGTAGGCGTGACTCTATTCTCGAATGGCGCGCCTGCTCATGTCAAATCAGTCAAGGCGTGGGAAATCATGCCTTCAAATCCATTTTGATGAGCTGCCACTCTTGTTCAATATATTTTTTCAGTTTCATAGTAACAAATACAATGGCTTTTCTTCTTCCAAAGCGGTATAGAATCTGTTTAATCGTATCGTGAATTATCGATCAATCAGAGAAAGTTGTATTTACAGGACATGAATTTCAAGATTTGATTAATAAATTTAATAAAAACATCAAACTGCCTTTCATCAAATCTGAAAAAACTGCAAATAACACTCTTTCAATCGCTATTATGTGGCCTGATTCAAGCATAACAATAGATGTGATCACTGATATTAATGAATATTGTTAACGATATACACGTAATCCATACAGCCATTCCGTTAATTCTCAAGACGTCTAAACTGTATTCTCGCTGGGCGGGTTAAACAATCCAAAGAATACGAAACTTCTTTGACTGAAATAAAGGATCGCGAAGTTGAGATTCTTTTTTTACAGTGACAGTTCACCGAAGAAGATTATCTTTTCCAGTGTTCAAATTTCGAGTCAATGAGCAGTCATCATTTCAATTAGATCGTTATGATCTACCCGTTGATCAAAATTGAAATCATAGTGGGAGTTGGTTGTATAAAATGATTGCCCAAAAAGGAAATAATCCAACCAGTTGATCACTCCATCTTGATTGAAATCTCCACGGCGTATATTCAGCAAAGGTTCTTTTTCGAGAGTGAACCATTGATTAACCGCATCGTGTTCATCGCGCACTATTAATTGTACAAATACTTGATCCACCGTGAACGCTGAGACCGGCCATTGCAGCAATCCATTTTCATTGATGCTCATCCCTTCCGGACCCGCGATCAATTCAAATTGAAAGGGATCATCATCTGGATCAAAGGCAATGACTTGATATTCGTACAGGACGTTTTCTCGGAAAAATCTATTAGGATTTGAGAGGATTTGAGGAGGATTATTACCGGACGAAGGCAAACGGACAAAAAGAGAATAAGATTGCGTTTCTCTTTGCATTCCTTGATTTTGAACTTGCAGTGTAATGGAATGCGTACCGGTTTGATTCTTACTTGGTTTCCATGTGATTTGCCCTGTATTCCTATCGATTTTCATTCCGGATGGTTTATCGAGTAATGACCAAATCAGCTCGGACGTATCAATAGTATCGGAGATTGGTAAATAACGATACTCTTGACCGGCGATCACAACATCAGCAGGATGCGAAATAATTCGAAGAGCATTGGAATCACCACTCTCTTTCAACATGGTCCATTGAGGTGAAGAAGGAAGGCTTTCTCGACCAGTTTGATCATAGGAAACCACCACCATTCGGTACGCGATTCCAGGTTTTATTTCTGTCATAGTGAAATGGATTTCATTCCCCACAGCAGTGGATTTGGGAAAATGCGAAGAATCCTCGCTTGTTGAATAATAAATTCGGTACCCTCCATGAGTTGGATTGGATACAGGCTCCCATTGAGTAACCACTGTACCATTCTGAATATAAGCTTGAAAATGCTGTGGCGTGGGAGGCAGGCTGGTTGGCTCCAGCATGATCGGCTTGGAACAATAGTAAAATTGGCTTGCATTCTTCCCATCTCGAATTCGCGCATAGATAAAATAAATTCCTGCGGCGACATGAGAATCTATGCTCCACTGATATTTCCCGAGACCATCTTTTTCTAAAAGGCCTTGCACGATGGGAAGACCGTCAACACCTTCAGAATCAATATCATAAAAGAGATCTACGATTGCATCATCGTCTTCATCAAACGCTTCCCATTCAATATCAACCGTTTGCTCCTGCTCCGGATCAATGAGCGCATCGAGACGACTGATTCGAGGAGGACGATTCGGAATTAGTAAATTGACCTCATGATCGCCTATCCGCTCCGGATTCTCGATTTGAATTTCGTAAATTCCAGGTTTCGGTTGTTTCATCGCATACAACGCTCTTTTAGCCGATGTATTGCGCACATAGTGTCGAGTGGCCGCCGGATCGATCCCAATCGCAGGAGTCAACACACTTCCGTCAGGCGTTCGGACATCGAAGTGAGTATTACTTTCATTCCATGTCAATTGGATCACGGCCCAATCGACAGGTTCATGAATCACAACTTGATACGCAGAGGGAGATAGGGCTTGTACTCGAGCGATTTTACCTGATAAAGTCGAGGGCGTGATCGAACTTAAATTATCTCCAAAATGAATAGAACCAGTATTTTCAATATAAACCGCCGCCGTATAACCAAAAACGGAGAGTTCGGTTCCTGCTCCCTCATTTTGAAAGAACAGCGAACAGTCAATCTTGTTCGAGCCCAATAAATCAAATAGAAATCCAATAAAAGGAACATTATTTCCGACTTGTAGAGATCCTCGAGCTTCTCCACTCAAGATACCGTCCATCGAGACAGTAAATCCTGGATTCTCGATGGAAAATTCGTCTTCGGCATCCGATACATGGCCAAATTCTCCATCAAATGAAAGGATGATTAGATTAAGGTGAATTTCCGCCGCCGCCCGAAACGCCATATCCTTTAAATCAATCTCCGCCGCTGCTTTGGCCAATGGAAATCCTGAGTAGTTATAGGTGAGAAGATCGGGAATTTCGATTGTTATGTCTTCTTTGGGGACCATTAAATTCAATGCGCCTCCCAGCCGTACTTTCCCCCCGAGATCGACAACCAACAACAAAGGATCGGCCGATATCAAATACAGTTCATTATCAGGAGAAATCGGAATAACCGCCCCTCCGGCGATACCGATACCAGCTTTAATAATAAGTTCTGAAGGAGTCGTTAAATTTTCCAATCCTCCCAAAATACGAATGAGATAAAATGGGGTATTTCCGATCGGAATTTTGATCCCACTGAGTTCAAACTCTACAGTATCCAATTTCTGCTCGATCAATTCGGCGGACGCGGTAAGATCGAAAGTGGGAACGGCAAGTGTCCCACTTCCCCGTAAAGCATCCTCGATCGTATCAAAAGAAAATTCGATGTCTTTCAGCGACCAACCGCTTGCGCCAAGTTCCAACTTTTCAAGAGTAAAATCCGCCGCCACATCCAATCCGTTCAGCCGCGTGATTTGTATCGTATTAATCTGGAATTTCAATCCACCTAAAACAGGTGGAAACGTCAGTGTTCCATCCACCCCGGATTCCAGAATCGTTTCCCATGATTAATGAAATTTGATTGATGTCGACCGGCAATCCTGCAATCTCCAAATGGCTGGTAATTCCTTCTAACGAAAAATTCATGGCCAGCTGACCAGCGTCGAGTTGAAAGAATCCGGAAATTACAGGAATTGAGATTTCTCGATATAGGACCGATAAATCGTTAGGTTCAATCGGTTCGATTGTCAGCGTTTCAGGATTCAACACGATATCGTTCGCGCATCGAAGAGCTTGATTAATGGTCACATTGCCCGAGGCGAGAACACAGCCGTTAGACAAATTTGAAAATGTATCCGCTTCAATGAGCAATTTTCCGAATATACGTTGATGATCCAGGTTTTGATACGCCTGTCCATCGGGAATACCATCACCGTCACTATCCGTTTCGAGCGGATTTAATCCGAGAGCGATTTCAAGTCCATCGTCGAGTCCGTCTCCATCCGTGTCACTCGACGCTGGATCGGTCTTGTGGTCATACACCTCTTCTCCATCTAACAAACCATCGTGGTCTGAATCGCCTTGATTGGGATTCGTTCCCAACGCCAATTCCATTGCATAAATGATTCCATCCCCGTCTTGGTCATCAAGACTAAATGTTCCTTCGGCAAGTATCTCCAGGTCTTGGTAAAAACTTGGCGTCGCGCCATTGTCGACATAAAGACGTACTCGATATGTTCCGGCTACATCAGGGACGAAAAAACAGATAGGGGATATGTCATGAATCAACGACGCCCGGCTACTCGATGGACGATCCATCAACAGCCAATGATACTCAATTGCAAGTCCGTCCGGGTCATGACTAGCCGAACCATCCATCTGGACAAGATCACCCGTGTTTACGATTTCGGGAGCCTGAAAGGAAGCGATCGGCTGTGTTATCTCCGTATATTGGCGCGTCAGAAAAGGCTCGTAAAGAATATCTCCTTGGATTCGGTCCCCATAAATAGAATCTGCGTCGACAGTGGGTCCTGACGCGTGTCCCCAATAATTATTGATTGCGTCCAACTCAAATTGCGAAGAGGATTCCGACACAGCGTACGAGTTGCCAAAGAAATCATTTTGATGAACAATAGCAGTTAAATTTGGATAGCGCGTTATATTGATATTAAGATAGACGCCAACATAATTGTAAGCGAATAAATTATTTTGTATTGTTGATGAAGCCTTATCTTCGATCCAAATCGCACGATTTTGATTTCCGAGAAAAGTAGAGTGAGTAATCGACGTTTCCCCCGATTGCAAGTGGATTCCATCGGTTTGATTACGAAAATTAAGATTGGAACCTTGCACGTCCGATATTCCAGATATTTGAATCCCTGTCTTTCCACCTTCAAACGAGCAATGGTTTATACTAGCTTGGATATCGTAAAGCGTCATTCCCTCCCCACTCGACGCCAGTTCGAACGAGCAGCCGGACATAGTAAATGGCGTATTGTATGCATGAACACAGGTACCTTCCTGCTGATAAAAAGAACTTGCTGAAATCGTTGTTATTCCTTTTCCCCCCACATTCAGCGCTTCTTTAACGCAATGACTCCAATGACAATCCTGAATTGACAATTGCGAAAAAGACGACACTCTCAAACCAAAATCACAGTTCCACCATTGGCATGACTCAAAGATAAGCGATGACGTATTGGTAACCGACGTCGTGACTCCCTCTCGCCGATATTGAAAAATTACATGACGGAATCGGGACTCTTCGTTTTGGTGATGATCGAGATAGATTTTACCTTCGCTTATTGCTGGTTTTCCCTGCGGGGGGCCATTATTTTCCGTATCTCCACCGAATTCGTCATCGTCAATCGAAGAAAAGATGATTGGACTGGATAAAGAACCTTCACAGGCGATCGATCCTTGCACGAGGATATTCCCGGAATCGGGAAATTCTTTGAAGATTACACCTGGCATGACACGTAAATGAATATTTTCGTGAATGGTCCATCCCATGGGGATATAGGGATAATCAACGGAATCAATTCTTGCCGGCTCGAGAAGAAATTCCACGTTTGTGGCGCTTGAATAGTCGTAAATTCCTCCCCGCAATCCGATTCCTTGAACGCCGTTGGCGGTGATTTCGTTATGAGAGGGAAACCTTACGGCGCTCCATTCTTCCAATGTGATAGGAAATTGCAGATTATTCGCGAAGCGGCACTCGTCGCATTCGATTTCGCTGTTGATCGCCAATAAGCCATTCATGGAATTTTCAAACACAACATCAGTCATAGTACAAGATCGCGCATTTTGAACGATTAGAACGTAATCTTTTTTCACGCCATAGTTTTTGCCTCCATATTTAAAGATCACGTGCGCGATAGAAATTTCATCCTGATTGCCATCGATCAAAATTCTTCCCCAATCTCCTGGTTTTGGTGAAGACGCATCCTCGTCATGATTGGTATCGCCTATGATCTGATCGTCGCAAAGCGATGTGAAAATAACCGGATCTGATTCATTAGATAGAAAAAACAAGTTTTCCTTCAACGACGATCAACATACTTTTAGCATTGGCCGTGACCGGCAAGTCTCCTAACTTAAAAACCATTCCGGATGGAATTGTCAGTTCGTGTCCTTCCGTAATAGAAAAATCGAAGGGAGTATATGGAAGGAGTAAATCGTCGGCATACACTTTTGAAAGTCGTCCGTAGAAAAAACGGAACTCCCGTTAATCCGATACTTCGAAGACCATTATCGACAAGCTCATTATCGCCAATATGAGGAAAAGGAAATGGATTTTCGATAAGAAATGGAAATTGAGCCTGTTCCGCTATTCTGTTGTTTTTGATGATAATCTCACCATTGACAGGTCCTAAAACATGAATTCCATCGCGTGACCGTTCGAGGTCATTGAATTGGATATCAGCAGTCGTGGATACAACCATCGAAGCTCCTTGACTTTGAGTGATGACGCAATCCTGGACTGTAAATAACCCTTCTTTCAACCATAGCGCTCCCGATGACGAATAACCGCCGTAATGGATTTTGAGATGGTGAAGATAAATCTCATTTTCCGCGGCCGCTAGATACACGCCTCCCCAGCTGCCCGGATAAGGCGCTTCGCTGAATGGTAATGAGTCAGTATACCATTCAGTATCAAGGTTTGACGTCATTATAACCGGTTCATTTTCGGTCCCGTCACATTTCAAATTCCCATACACATGAAGCGCGCTTTGAGTTGCAAATCGAATGATGGTGCCCGCTTCCAAAATCAAGGTTTTATTGCTTGAAACCGTAATTCTTCCTTCGACCAAATACGGACTCCCCTCTTTCGTCCATGTTCCTTCCACCCACCCACCGGGGACAGTGGTTGCTGCCAGGCTTGTTGCGGTGAAACATAGAGAACATGCGAAGACAAACCATTTCCAGTAATATCGATTCAGGAATTTTATTTTTTTGTGATTCATATAATTTGAGGAGAAAATAGAAAAATGAATAGATTTCACAATTTTACCTTTCAACAGTGATAGACACCAAATGCGTCTGCCAACCACTACGAAAAAAAGCGCCAGAAAGGGAGGAACACTCATAAAGAAAGTAATCGAACTCGAAGGAAAAATCAAGAAAAAAGAACTTTGGCAACCCGTGATGAATACCGGAGAGATAGCCTTTAATATATACCAGTTATTCTATGAAGAAAACAACTTGAGGGAGAGCGATCATTGCGCAGAAAAATGGAAACCGGTGAAACAACAGAAATTGTAGGTCACCTGGGAGGAACTGCTAAAATACTCAGACCATCCCTTTTACCAGTGTATGAATACGTTGTTAGCGGCACATAATTTTGATTCGTTCTGTCAAAAGGAAAGTAAGCCTTTCTACGTGGAAAACTCGATCATCCCAGTTCTCTCCCCGGGATCTATTCCCGCTTGCCAATCGGGGATAATATGAAGGGCTTGATTACGAATGAAATATTGCTGGGCGTTATCAAGAATCATTATCATTACGAACCTTCGAATACGACTTGGTGGAATCGCATCCGAATTATTCGACTATATCCCATACTCGGCGCTTGACCACAGTGGAGACTCACGTCGAAATTATCAAAAAACTACCCATTTTGACAAAGGAAGGCGTTTCGAAAAAAGGGAAACACTAGGGATTGACGCAACAACTCTGGTAGCCGACACAGCGATGAAATCCATCATCCAGTGAGAGACAAGTGAAACGCACAACCTGGAAAACTGTAAAAATCTTTTTCGATCTATCTTTCGTGGTCCGATCCAAGCCTGCCCCCCATATTCGGTACCAATTTAGTATTGTGAATTGCGATAGAAACAATATCCCTACAATCGCAAAATGCGATTGTATCACTTCACGCAATTTTCCTTCTGCATTTGTATCCTCTATTAATTCAATTGGTTATAAAATTTTTCCTCTATCTCGGTTTTGGCATAATTTTTGATTTAACAAGGATAGTGATTGCGGTTTGGAATCAAAGAATATTTCCTTTTTTTGACACTGCTACAAAATTACCGTTAGTGATGCCAAAGAATAGTAGATCGTACAATTTTAACAAATTGTTCAACAGATTTTGGCTGCGCATGACATTAATATGATTAAAAAAAAAATGAGGCGCCAGCATGAGGATGCAATTCTCTTGAGGATGAAACAGGTCAGTCTTCTTTTAGCCATTTGAAGAAGATTGATATTTCTTCATCATAGGAAAGAAAAATATGCATGGTTCATTTACGTTGATAGAATTGTTAATCGTCGTAGCCATTATCGGTATTTTGGCCGCTATTGCGGTTCCCAACTTTTTACAAGCTCAGATTCGAGCAAAAGTCGCTCGAGTAGAGGCGGAACTACGAACGTGTTCTTCCGCCGTAGAGGCTTATCGTTTGGATCACGGCTATTATCCGATATACAACAATCCCAAAGATATTAATCCTGCTCCGCATTTTCTTCCCCTGTCTCTTACAACGCCTGTGGTTTATTTGTCTTCGCTCTTCCCTGAGATATTCCCAGCGCGAAATGCCCCAGAGGGAATTCCACAGGAGCATGAGTTTCACTATTTCAATCGCCGTCAAAGTCCTGAAATTGTTGCAAGTCGAGAAGAAGCCTATTATCAAAAATCTCCAGGCGGAGGAACTCACTATGAATGGTTTTCATTCAGTCATGGACCTGATACTTGGGGAGATGGAGGATTGATTCCCTATGCCGCATCCAATGGACTGATCAGTGCTGGAGATATCGCACGATTCGGTCCTTAATTTTCGTCGATTATTGAATCTGTTTTTCATGGAGGAACAAAATGCCAACATATGAATATGAGCGCCAGCAATGTGGCTATCGGTTTGTATGTTTTCAACGTATGACGGAAGAGCCTCTGAACACATGTTCTAAATGTTAGAGCGAAATAATCCGCGTAATTGGAATTGTGGAGGATTCCTGTTCAAAAGTTCCGGTTTTTATAACACGGATTATAAACAATCCTCTACCCGTTGTAACCACAAAGTTCTTTGTTGTGGACGGGAAACGCAATGCGTAACCCGTCCTTGTGACGATTAAAAAAGTAGAGAGGATTGTGAATCATGAATAGTGAAAAAAGACAATATGTTTTCGGTCCCGTCCCTTCCCGGCGGCTGGGACGTTCTCTAGGAATTGATCTGGTTCCATTCAAAACCTGTTCCTATAATTGCATTTATTGCCAATTGGGGAAAACCACTTGCAAAACAACTACTCGAAAAGAATGGGTATCACTGGATCATGTGCAGGAAGATCTGCAAAGAAAACTCAATAGCAATCCGGATTATATAACCTTGAGTGGCTCCGGAGAGCCGACTCTTTATGCTCGAAACCATGAACTCATCGACCGGATACGGCTAATGACAGATATTCCTATTGCCGTGTTGACAAATGGATCGTTGCTTTGGAAACAAGAGGTGCGGGATCAGTTGTTGAACGCCGACTTGGTTATTCCATCGTTGGATGCGGGAGATGAAGCTATGTTTCAGATTGTCAATCGCCCTCATCCTCATATCACACATGAAAAAATGCTACAAGGTCTGATCGATTTTCAACAGGAATTTCGCGGCCAGTTTTGGCTGGAAATATTTCTATTGGGCGGCCATACCGCCATCGAATCGGAACTCATAAAATTGAAACAGTGTGTAGAAAAAATCCAGCCGGACCGTCTTCAACTGAATACAGTAACACGACCCCCAGCCGAATACTTCGCCGATGGTGTCCCCCTAATACGGCTAAAACAAATCGCCGATTTTTTTAATCCGTCTGCCGAAGTCATCGCCGATTATCGAAAAATTCATCAGCAAGTCGAATTTGAAGCCAGCCGTGAAGAGATACTCAATATGTTACAACGGCGTCCTTGTTCATTGGAGGATATCGTGAATGGTCTGGGAGTGAATCGAAATGAGATCTTAAAACATATTGAAGAACTGATCAAAGAGCAAATGATTATTCATTCTTTCCTGAATGGCAAAATCTATTATAAAATACAAAATCAAACGATGTTTACATCGCACGCATGCTGAAATTACTGTTTTGAAGGGAGTAACTATGAAAATTATTGGTGTTAATTGTAGTCCGAGAAAAGGGAAAAGTACGTACCACGCTCTCACCATTTGTCTGGAGAGTGTGCGGGAAAGCTATCCCGAAATGGAAACAGAGATTCTTGAATTAGGAGAATTGAATATTCGGGGTTGTAATGGTTGTGGAACATGTAAAGATGAATTAACGTGTGACATCAAGGATGATTTTATACCACTCATTCCAAAACTTGCCGAGCAAGACATTGTTGGTATAGTCATCGGTACACCAGTCTATCTCGGGACAATGACATCTCAATGCAAGGCATTTTTAGATCGAAGTTGTTCTTTTCGCCGGAATGGATTTCTTTTCCGCAACCGTGTAGGTGGTGTCTTGGCGGTTGGCGGTGTACGGAATGGAGGGCAAGAACTCACGATTCAAGCCGTCCAAGCCTCCATGCTCGGCCATGATATGATCATTGTAGGCGATGGTAACGAAACGGCTCATTTTGGTGGAACATTGTGGAATGCGAAAGATCAAGGATTAGAGCCGGATCAGTTCGGCCGGAAATTGGCGAGAAACGTGGGGCTTAGAGTCGCCGAAGTGGCTTATAAAATTTGGAAATAATCATTCGATTTCCGTTTTTCCCCCAATTTGACGAGTGTCAATACATCCTATCCGAAACAACTGTATCCAGGCCTAATCGGACCACTGTTATACAGTTGACAATATTGATGTCTCTTTTCAATTCATACTTGTATAAGAGACCACTGTGGAAATAATACAAGCAGTTATTCCATTGCTCCTGAAGGCGCTAATATTGTATGCACGTTGGGCGGATAGGGATCGTATCCGGCAATTACAAAATCCGGACGAGTTCCTCGCTAATGCATTCTGGTGAGCAATCAAATTCTTGGACGAATGAGGCGACGGCACAGATGTATTCTTGTTGTGCGCCTTCGCTCAGTCCTGCTAAAGTCATGTCTTTGATCATTCGTTTTCGTAATGAATTCATCATCTTCCTCCTAAATGTATTGGATTGTAGGCAGTCTTACGGTCACTGCCTTCTCAGAAGAAATACAGGACAACTTAGGAAATATTGCAAGGGGATTGTCCAACCCGATAATCCGGCATACGAAATTCTACGTCGGAGCCACTTCGTCCAATCTCTTTTATTCGATCAATATTCCGTGGACCGATCCGAGCATGACACCTACACATAAAGATCGGGCGCTTAAAGAGAACAAGTCGATCACATTCCCAGTAATCTGGGAACGTGGCGAAGTTTTGATCGAATGTAATATTTTCCCCATAAGCGTTTCAACCAATGGCCAACGATAGGCAAAGGAATTAACCATTGGCGTCGATGATCCCGATAAACAAATACTCCTCCCTTCCCTGTATCCATCAGGCAAATGATAGATAAATCGTCAACATAGTTTTTCTTGCCGTTTCCTTTTTGAATATGGATGACGATATTGTGAGCGGCTGTTTTTGCCATAATTTCAGCTAGATGGCCTTGTTTCGCTTTCCAGTTCGGCCCCTGCAGCGCGGCGGAGTCTCCGGCCGCATAAACGCGAGGAAATCCTTGAACTTGACAATGATCATCTATTTGAATAAATCCAGCTGCCGACAAAGGAAGATCGGAGTCTTTTAACACTCGATGTCCACTCCGGGCTGAGATAAACACAATTAGGTCGGATTCCAGTTCGCTCCCGTCCTCGAAACAAACAGAGTTCTCCGAAAACGAATTGATTTTTTTTCCAAAGTGACAGGTTATACTCAGGCGGTCTAACATGCGAAAAACTTCACCCGCCGCCTTTTCTCCCAAACGAATCCCGGGATTTGGCATAGGAGCAAAGAAATTCAATTCGAAACGATCACGCAGATTGCGCTTCTTTAAATGCTCATGAATATTGAATATCAATTCGAACGCAGGCCCACCGCGAACGGCGGATGGATCCTGTGGATTTCCTCCAAAACCTATGGCAATTCGTCCGGATCCTTGATTCATCAACTGATTGATTTCTTTCCCAAGAGAGAGACATTTCTCTGGTTCATCAGCGATGGAGCGCGTATGTTCAATACCAGGTAACGGCAATTTTTCTCCCCCAAGAGTGACGACTAAATAGTCGTATGTTATTTCCGAATTGCTCAGTAACACTTTTGAATTGGCGGCGTCAATCCTCCTTACTTCGTCGACGATGAAATGAAATCCATGCCGCGCGGCGACGTCGCGCAAAGGTAGACACGTCTTCTCATATCTCCGAAGGTTCACAGGTATCCAGATCGAAAGAGGGTATATAAATAAAAATTCCCGGTTCGAGATCAAAGTAACGTTTTGATTCTTTTTACGCAATTGGATGGCGCTTTCAACTCCCGCAAAACCTCCTCCAAGGACGAGGATGTGTTTCATGATTTTATTGCCCTTTCTTAATAATCTTTCCAATGTTTTCATGAGTATTTCTAAGCGATGCCTGTAGTTGTTGATGGATCTTGAATCGGGAACCGTAATCAATCGGATCACCATGATACCCCAATTTCTCAAAGGGGAAATCGATCCCCTGAGCCGCTTGGCGATGTAGATCCTCGTCAACAGATCTCATTCTTTCTTGGCTCTCATTGGATCGAGAATGGTGACAGGAGACACAGGTGGAGGAGGAATCGTGGCATTGATAACAGGATAGAGTTTTTTCCTTCGGCGCGACCTGGTGGTTGATCTTCCAATACATGGATGTTTGCACAAATTCGTACTGGCCAGAATAGTCTAATCCAACGCTCTTCATTCCGTCTTTGGACGCGCGATCCCAATCGTAATGTTTCCAATAACCTTTCCAGAGATTGGGAACGATCAGGTATTTGTAAACCGTATCGCTAATCTGCGTCGCTTTGTGAATTTTAAAAGGCGCGATCTTGGCGGTTGGATCCTCGATCTCTCCGAGAGGCCTATTCAAGATTGTGACCCCATTGTCCACAATTCGGCCGCCCAATACATATCGTTCGTTTTTATCGTTATCCCATGCGAAGGCGGGAGAAACGTCTTTCTCCCAAACAAACGATCCCTTCTTTTTCGCGAAACGAGGCTTTCCATACGCATCGGTTTCTTCGGGATGATCCAAACCGGCCTGAGACCAATCCCACTCCATCTTAGTGGGATTTCCACGAGCGAATTGAGGGATATGGCAGGTCTGACAGGCTAACGCCTCGGAATGAACGTTTAAGTGGTGATTCAGCATATTCGATCCGGTGTGCGGGTTTGCTGTATGGCAATCCTCACAAGAAATCCGCCCCTCTCGCGCGGGAATCGCTTGACAGGCTCCAGCAATCAGATGGTCTTCCGTAACGTGACAGTCCTGACACAAAAATCCATATTTACCCATATGAACGTCTAGTTCGGGCGCCGGTTGGCTTAACGATGAATCCATATCACCATGCTTGACCCCATCACCGCCCCCTCCGTAGAAATGACAAGCGCCACAATTATCCCGCCTGGGATGACCAACGTTCTTCGCCACAGCGATCAGATCGATCCCTTCGACAGGGTACCCAGCTCCAGGAGGCGCTTTTTTATAGGTTCCGGTTGTGTCGTGGCAAACAAGGCAGTCAATATTTCTCGCATCGCTGAAATCAAATGAATCGTCTTTCCAACCGTAACCGATGTGACACATCGTACACCGTTCCAGGTTTGAACCGACGTGAATACAGTAGTTATTCAAAACCTGCTTTTTTCCAAGATCGTTGTGATGTTCGTATCCGCGCGTGTCCGGAGAAAGACCTTCCCAATTCCAATGCGCGGAACGCAAGATCGATTGACCAACCGAAGAATGACACGAAAGACACTCCATCGTAATCTCCTGCGGCGCCGCGTCATCCGAAAGTTGAATGAAGGATTGGTGGCCGGGAATATTACGCCGGTGGCATGAGGTACATGTCTGCGGGCCGGAATTTCTCTCGGCGTGGCAGTCGATGCATCGTTGATGAAAGGCGCCTTTGAGCCCGGGACGCGTAATCGCGTCCGGTTGCGCTGGGGAAGAATGACAAGCGTGACATACAACCGGTTCGATGTGGGAAAGATCGTTGCGCGAGATGGGATTCCCAACGCGGTCGTTTTCTGTTGCGGACGCGCGATGATGACAGACCGTGCAGTCTCCACTTTCGAGGGAAGCGTGTTTTTTGTGCATGAATCGCACGGTTCCAAAACGATCGGTCTCCCATTTCTCCGAAGAGCGGTCAAGCAACAATAGCGAGGGCATGGAATCCATTTTGTACGCCTGATCAGAAAACGCAGAGAACGGGTGAGCGAAATGGATAGCCAGCAAAAATGTAAAAATTGCTATGCTTTTTACACACGAAGAAACGGCGCCCGTTCTCTGCAAGTTGGAATGATCAGTTATTTTTGAACCTTCTTTTGAAGGTTGAATCGCTGGAAGCACTGGAAACAAGGTAACAAACAGCCGATAAAAGAAAACGATGGCTGAAATCAATCCGGCTGTAATGGCGATTTCACCGATTGAAGGGGAATACGATGTTTTCGCGTAAGGGGGATGGTAACCCACGAGAAATACGTTAATGCGATTGAGAACCACGCCGAATATAACCAAGGATGACGCAATGAAAAGTCCAGTAGCCGATTTGTATATTTTGGGAATAGTAAAAAGAATCAAGGGAACGGCGGCGCCCATAACAATCTCAACGATAAAGGAGACACTATCCATATCAAAACGCATGGATGACCATGCTTGACAAACAAACAGATCGCCCATTTTTAGAATGAAATAGACTCCTAACAAATAAGGAATAAAACGGGCGAGTGGACTCAGAACGTCCAATTCCGGTTTCTGGCGAAACGAATGGGACGCGATCAGGGATTCGAAGATCACCATGGGAAACCCCACCATCACAGCCGATGCGAGAAACAGTAAAGGAAGAATTGGGGTGAACCACAACGGATTGAGTTTTGACGGCGCGATCAATAACAACGCGCCCAGGGATGATTGATGCATGCACGATAACACAACGCCCGCCAAAATGAACGCCGGCATAACTTTTTCCAGTTTTTGATGGAGAATACCGGCAGGCTTTTTCATCGATTCCACGAACGGCGCCCAAATGCTTCCACGATCGACATGCTGGCGTACGCCTTCCAAGACAGCCGGTAAAAACTCGATAGAAAGAACGGTTAAATAGGTCATCACACAAATTCCGACTTCAAACAACACCGAGTCGCCTTGCCAGAAAATCATGGGATGCCAAATACTGTAATACCGGCCCAGATCAGCCAGCAAACCGATCGACACAAAGAGGTAGCCTAAAAAAGCCGTTAAAAGAGCAGGACGGACCACCCGATGAAAATGTCTGCGGTTAAAAACATATACCAACGCGGCCGTTGTGAAGCCGCCCGCCGCCAACGCGACGCCGGAGGCCACATCAATCGCGATCCAAATTCCCCAGGGATGTTGGTTGTCCAAGTTGGTGATTGCTCCCAGCCCAAAAACGAACCGTGCGGCGGCGAAACATGCGCCGATGACCATGAACGCGATTAAAACGAATACACCGGCGGTGAAGAACGGACGATTCAAAGGCGCATGCAAAGATGTATCGTTCATTCCTGTCCCTCCGATTGGATCTTTTGATCTTCATTAACGGCGTCATTTTTTCTATTCGTAAACCACATGATTCCTCCCAATAATCCGTAGAGCGCCAAGGGAGGCAAACCGTATTTAAATACTCCATGCTGAATACTCTCGGTTAATTGTGGAGGGACTTTCTCATCAAGCGCGGGCATCCCCAGTTCTTCCACTGGCTGGCCGGTCAGATACAGCCACGACGTTCCGCCAACCTCCTTTTCTCCATAAATATGATCGTTGTAACGGGCAGGTTTTGCATGAATTTTCTTTCGGGCCAGTTCGATGAGTTCTTCACGTTTACCGAAAACAATCGCTTCTCTTGGACAGGCTTCCACGCATGCGGGGCGCCGCCCTTCTTTTACTCGTTCGAAACAGAAATTGCATTTTCGCACACGAGGAGCGATCGGATCGTTGTATTCGTAGGCGGGAATCTGAAAGGGACAGGCCACAAGACAATAACGGCACCCGATGCATCGATCCGCATTGTAAGTCACAGGCCCTTCCGGGGTCTTTTGCAATGCGCCCACGATACATGCCGACACGCAAGCAGGTTCCAGGCAATGCATGCATTGCGTCTTAATAAACGTCTCCTTGCGTTCTTTTTGTGACAAGGATGGTGGTCCGGGGTAACGATTAACGACAGTAAAATGGTTAGAATTCGGTCTTCGATTGTTTTCAAATACTGACCGATCGGAAAACTCCGTTGGTTTGGGTGGAAGATCATTCGCCTGATTGCAAGCCTTCTCGCATTCCCGGCAGCCGACGCAGAGAGTGGTATCAACAAGACAACCGTATTCGTCATTATTACGAGGAAGGTAGTTTTCTTTGTTCTCGCCTGCTTTCGCTTTTCCGGAACCAAACAATAAGGTTCCTGCAACGCTGAAGACGTTTCGGCGTTTCATATTGTTTTCCTTTATTGAAACGTGATATTAGACGGAAAGAGTTTTTCTCTTTTGGTTTTCTTGTACTTCCAGGACGACGGTCTCCTTAGGCCTTAATTTAAGTGGATGAGGTTTGGCAAATTCTTCCAACAGTTTCTTAACCAACGTGGGCCGGATCAGGTAATAACACCGCAACGGGCCGTTCGAGTGGTTGCCGATCAGACCGGCGTTCTTCAAGGCGTTCAAGTGTTGAGATAAATTGGGCTGAGAAATGTCGAACAATTCCTGCACGTCGCGCACGCATTTCGCGCCCTGAATCAATTCATTCAAAATCATGAGGCGGATAGGATGGCTCATGGAACGCAGGATAGAAGCCATCATTTTCCAATCGGCATATTCGGAGGATGATTTCATGGATCACCTTTAGAATTAATACAATTAACAAACTATGGTGCGCGCTCTCAATCGCGCCTCCTAATTACCGGATTACCCGGCGCAAAGACAACACTGGTAACGACCTTGCATCGGACATAATAAAGAGGAACAAAAACTCAGTCCCCTTATTTCTTCCGAGAACCATGGTTTATGATACGCATGATTCCCAATCTCTGACAATTGGAAAATTTGGCGAATTCACTTTCTGCATCCTACAATCCACGCGGCGTTAATCGTTGCGTGTAAAAGCCAATTCACCACAATTCCAACATCCCTGCTGAGACAGGTCTTTTTTAGGATCGACGCTGTCATCGCACAACCATCGGTCTCCTTTCTTATCCGTCACCACTTTCATCGGTCGAGCCGCTTTATGCGGTTTCAGCGAATGGAGTTTTTCCTTCGTCGGAGCAATCATTTTCAGCCTCCTTATGTTGTCGAAACATCAACTGTTAATATATTCTTAATATAAGAATATCTTTATATAATAAAATTGTCAATAGTGTTTTGGAAAAATTGTACTTTTCCATTTTTTTTTTGAAATCGAAGTGGACGCGTTAGGAAAGATAGATATAGAAATCACCCCAAATCGGAACACTGCTAGTTGCTTGGTGATATTGATGTCCCTTTTAATTCAGACTCACAAATGGAACCTCTTAGTATTTTTTGCTGGAGGAATCCGCATCGGTCATCCGACACTTTTCGATGAAACTAAGGACGGTCTCGCATACACGAATGCGGAAAACAACGGAATCGACATTCGCCACAATCATATCAAGCAAAAGGCAGCCTTAGTGAAGCTGGTGGTGGCATTGGGATTCACACCGGCAGTGACAATTACTCAGTGACCGGCAATTACATCATTAGGAACTTCATGGCCGGTTGAGGAGGCGGTATCGGCCATTTGGGGCTTAGTGACGAAGGATTGATCGCTCGTAATACAATCAATTATAACAAATCGTTTAGCCAGGGCGTCACTGTTTCCGGCGGTGGAATTCTGATCGCTGGTGGAGTTTCTATCGACTTGCAAACACTGAGTGGTGGTTCAGGTTTAGTTAGAATCGAGCAAAACCTGATTCAAAATAACTTGGCCGACTCAGGAGACGGTGGCAGTACTCGCCTTGAACGTGTGAACGGTCTGGATGTGAATAAGCAAAAGGACAACACAGGCAAGTGGAATAAAGTTTCCATTATCGATAATATGATTGTGAACAATGTCACCGCTCTGGCAGAAGGAGGTATCTCCCTGCAGGACGCCGCGCTAGTTGATATTCTGCACAATACCATAGTACGTAATCCGCTGACTTTACTGCGCATAAATTAGAAAATTAGAGATCCTCAATGTGCGGAATGTAGGTTAGAAGAAATTGTTTTAATTTGACCCTACATCCTCATCCCAGATCAGCCCCGTTAAAGTAGGCTTCGATTCGGTCGAATGCTCGATTGATCTCGGCGTCAGGAACGCAAAAGGATAGCCGCAGGTGGTTCTCACCGGTCGGTCCGAACGCAATGCCTGGCGTCGTCGAAACACGGGCCTCGCGAAGCAGTTTCTTGCAAAAACTCATCGAATCCTGGCCTTCGTCTGCGAGGATTCTAGGGAACATCAGGTACGATCCTGTCGGCTTTTGGTACTCGAAAACGGAGCGGAGCCGATCAAGCCGGGCGCACATGATGTCCCGTGCCGACCGGTAGTGTTCCCGGAACTCGGCAACATACTCCTGCGGCCCCGTCAACGCAGCCAGCGCCGCATACTGTGACACAACCGGAGGGCATATGCAGCACGCAATGTGCGCCTTCCCGATCTGCGGTATAAGTGACGCGTCGGCATGCAGATACCCAATACGCCAGCCCGTCATGGCATACGTCTTGGTAAATGTGAAGCAGCTCACCACCTTCTTCCTGACTTCAGGGATCGATGCAATGCTGAAATGTTTCTCGCCGTCGTAGGTAAAGTATTCATAGGCTTCGTCCATGATAAGCATAAGGTCATACTCGAGCACGAGTTCAGCCAGCCGCCTGAGCTGCTGCTCATCGAAGACTGTGCCGGTGGGATTGTTTGGCGTGCACAGAATCACCGCTTTCGTTTTTGGCGTGATCGATTCGCGGAATGCGTCAAAATCGAATGCAAAACCTTCTTCCTCGACGGTAGGAACGAACACCGGCACGCCAGAAGCCAGCCGCACCTGGAGCACGTGAGTCGAATAGGATGGCGACGGCACGATGATTTCATCGCCGGGATCGAGCAACGCCATGACCACGGAGGTCAGCCCCTCCACAGCCCCAACCGTCGTCAGTATCTCCGCGGGATCGGCCGGAATATTGTTGTCGCGTTCGAGTTTCTTGGCGATCTGTTCACGCAGCGCAGGTATCCCGGCGTTAGTCGAGTAGCCTGCAGTCAATCCGTCACGAATCGCGCGGACCGCGCCTTCCTTAATATGCTCGGGAGTGTCCGTCGTCGGCTTCGCCCAAGACAAGAATGCGGGATCCTCGACCTGTTGCGACAAGCGCGTCATCTCATGGATGGCTGACGTGGGAATCTTTTGGACTCGCTGTGAGACGCAGTGTCTCATATTCATGATGTGTTTCCTCCAATACAATGGCACGGATGACTTTTCACACGCCATCGGCCTGAAACAGCCTCAACTGGGTGTTTCTCCTCTACTTATACTTTCTTCTGAGCCTTTCCGGCTAGTCGAACAAATTATTCAGTAGATTCGGGTGTTCATTCCGTATTTTCTTGACTGTTAATATAAATACGAATGCACTTGGTTTGTTTTCAAACTGTTGTTAATCGCAAATGCATCTTGAGACTGTTTTCTTTTGTTTATGAAGAAATTACATCAGTAATTGATCCATAACTATTCCATACTATTAACACAGCATCGTGTTTCTCAAGCCGGCCGAAGGGATTTTTCAAGTGGTTGCGCTTTTACTTCGACTTTTGCATTCAGTATAAAAATTTGCTTCGCGATAAGAATAATCTACAAGTTTTTTGAAGAAACTTCAAGAAGAGAATCAGTTGGTCGCATGAAGGATGACGGACCGAGAATTACGGAGGCGTAGATATTTCCAAGACCGGAAAGCAGTTTATCTATGGTATTGGTTACTATAGATGAGGCTGTTATTATGGCAATGTTGCATACTGTAAGAGATGAACGTCCCTCAGAAGGAGAAATCGTACCCGGTTTATCGCTTTTCAATCCCATAATATCCAGACGGCATCCGGTCTGGCGGATTCCTGGGACTAGAGGGCTGATAAAAAACTGCCATAACAACATGTTCATTTGGTTGAATATTGATCAGTTCAAGAATTTCAGTTGAAACAGTTCCCCGACGGATTTTTTGGGCCTCGAGGGCGTTGGTCGTTGCAAGGCCGATTATTTTGCTAAGTAATTATTGCTGTCTGCTAGCATATCAAGAAGTTCCCATGCCAGTCTTCCGGCAAGTGTTCCGGTTTTCGGTTGGTGAATACATCCTTTGGAGATCCCATCTCCCGATCACGCTATGCCTGTATTTCCGTTATTAAGACACACACTTGTATAAACCTGTCAAATACAGACATCAGCAATAGTAAGATCTTTCGAGATGGGGGCATTAAGTTGATTTTTTTGGGGGGGGATGAATTCTGTTATCCATGAGCAGCCTTCTTAGAAGTTTTACACTCTAACACCAAGCTAATCGGCGCTTAAAGTTGGAGCGGCGCAAGAAGCGGAAACTTGAGCGTCCGGGTGCAGCATCAGGTTAGGTTTGCTTATACTGCGTATCTGTTTACAGACATATACCTCGACTTAGAGATATTATTTTTTTCTGAGTTTTGAATGATTATTTTCAAAGCAGTCAAATTAAATTATGAGGCTTTGAAACACAATCTTTTGAGGTTCAAAACAACCGCAGAACCCGCAATCGTTGTACCGTAGACATATATGGATTTATTGTATTTGCCCGCATTGGCGATCAGGTTTTTAAGGGTGTTGTTAACTATTGTGGAACCCGTTGCGAGAAGAACATCACTGTTTTTAAAAATTTCTTCTACCATTGTTTTTCCATCCCAGATAACAACTCCGTACTTTTCCTTGCCAATGTTATCTTGATCCAGGTCAATAACTCTTATGTTTTTCGGTGAAACGGTTTTTGAAAAGTTATCAATAATTGCAGGTTGAAATCCAACAATACCTATAGTAATTTCTTTTCCATATTTATTAATAATGTTTTCCACAATTTCCTTTGCACATATTTCAGGCTCTTTATTTTTACAGTGAATAGTTTTATCCGCTTTTTCAAGATGGCGCATAACCGCATTCAGGGTTGAAATAAAAAGAGCCCGTTTCCCGTTATTACTCAGTTCAATTTCAAGTATATCTCTAATCTTTCCTTTAAAACTCATTGGCATATCAGTAAACGCTTGACCAAGCGCGCCTTTGAACTCTGCCTGCATTAGACTTTCCTTCCCTTGCAAAAGTGGAAAGTCTTTTCTTTCTGTTTTACCTATGGCCTCTCTGGCAGTCAATTGCCTGGCTGTAATATTAACCTCGGTTTCCAGTAGTCCGTTTTCATGGGCAATTTTGACAAATGCTGATTTAAGTTGATTAAACATATTGAATTACCTCAAGAAAATTGTACTTATAATTTTATAGCGATTCTCTTTAAGATGAAACTGCCAAAAGTTATAAACCAAAATTAAGGTCACAAGACCTTGTAGATATTCAAGTGTGCTTAGTACAACCCACATTCCGCACATCTCGGGTAGGTAATTTGAGATTTATTTGAGTGGTTATCATAACCATAATTCATTGGTAATGAGCCTGTGACACCTCCAAGAGTGTGAGTATTTCTTTATGAGTTTTAGTGAGATCAGCCGGAAAAATATTGATTGTATTTCCATCGGATCAAAACCTGACAGGGATATATTATCCCTGTTCAAGTCATACTCGTAAACAGGACCACTATGGAGATCATTCAAACCGCTATTCCAATGATTCTGATGGCGCTTATATTGGCCTCTTCGCTATTTCATGTGGGTAGAGGGTAGAACCTCGAGAAGATTACATTCCAATTTTCCTCTGCCAAACAGATGGTTACGATCAACTTGTAGACGTTTCGATATCTGTTAAGCGACAAGTATTTTGCAGTAGGATTGCCCTCCATCGATCCGTTTGCGGGTCTGGATTTTATCGAAGAAAAAAGAACCATATCTTTATGTGCCGCATGCTTGTGGAGTCTGTGGTCAGGCGCCTCAATAATCTTTCTCATTCCCCCTAATCTTTCGCAGGTGGCTGTCCAAATCTTGTGGGCAAACCGGCAGGAACTTTCTCTTCTCACCCAGAGTATCGGCGGTTTGTCCATAAGATGGCAGAATCCACAAGCCCTCACTCGTTCGGATTACTGATCATGAATCGCAGACCGGAGAGACTCAGCCGGTTTCATCCGGTGTCTTTTGCTTAGTTTGGCGGCTTGCCTGCAGAAACGGGAACGATTCAAGCCGTATTACTATTTCGTGTGGGGCGAGGGAAGAACCTTGGGAAGATTGAATTCCAACTTGCTTCCAATCAAATAGATGGTAGTGATTAAATTGTTGACGTTGCGATAGCCTCTCGCACGGGCCTTGGCGGCTTGGATCAGGCTATTCATCCCCTCCAACAGACCATTGTTGATTCGCGAAGTAAACCAACGCACCACACCAGCCCAGTGCTCCTTGATCGTTTTCGCGGCCTTGATCATAGGCTCAATCCGGCTGTGAGTCGCCCAATAATACCACTTTTTAAGAAACGATTCCCCCTCCTCCGGATCGTCGAACGAAAACACGTCTTGGAACACGGATCGCAGATGGTAGGCTTTCACCGTCTTCAATTTGCTCCCTCGTACATCTTGAAAAATTTCGTTCCGTTTCTTCTCTTGCTTGTCCGTGAGATTCCATTCATTCTTCAGCCAAATATACTTCGTCCCCTTCAATAATTCGGGATAAATCGCTTGGTCTTGTTTGCGCACTTCGTCCACAGCTTGATTGATAATCCTCATCAGGTGGTATTCATCAAATGTCATTTCGGCGGCCGGGAAATTGGCTTCAATCCCGGATTGAAACGCCTGGGACATATCCAAACAAAATTCCTCCACCTGCTCCGCCTTTCCGTTATGCGTCTCTAAATCCTCTTTGAACGCCCCCACCGTTTGAGCGTCCTTTCCATCGGTGGCAAACATCACGCTGCGCTCGTCCAAATCCATGAATACGCTGACATAATTGTGCCCTTTGGCCTTTGAGGTCTCATCCACCCCCACCGCCTTCACTCCCGAAAAATCCTCCCTCTCTCGCGCGTCCATCACATAATGAGTCAGCACTCGCCAAATCAGCGTGTCATATTCTCCGACCACTCGGCTGATCGCATTGGCCGTCATCCCATTCTCCGCCAGTGCCATGACCAACGCTTCAAATAACAACGTAAATCCCGCCCCCGGACGGGCCCAGGGAAGATTCACTGTCTTGACTTTATGATTGGGACATTTCACACGAGGTTGCCGGGCGTGTAAATACGTCTCATACTGAAAGAAATTCAGATGCCTCCAAGTGCGTCGTTTCGTATCATGCACTCCACACAGGTTCCCGCATTCGGGACAGGGAAACAGACTCCCCTCGGGAAAGTCCAGCGTGAGGTGCAAGGTTTTTTCTTCCTCAGGAAACTCGGCCTGGACGACCTGCCATGGCTCACTCAAACCTAACGCTAACCGGAATAATTCTTGGTTCTTCATTCTCTTCCTTCTCTCTCTCTCTCTCTCTTGGGATTGGGATCTTTGCCTTTAGCCTGGGCGGAGGATCGGACCTTGCGGGGACGCGAACTGAGTGCTGACCAAGAAGACTGTCGAAGGACGGTCTAGCACCGCCCTTCTTGTTAGTTTATCTCGTCGGGATTGGTACGTAAGCGATATATCTTCGGGAGGATGGAGGAAAGCCTTCCCCAAATCTACCCACTCGATTCAGCGAAGAGCCTTATATTGTCTGCGCGTTGGGCGGGTAGGGATCGGATCTGAATATTGCTAAACTTTTTGGGCCGACATGAACTGTAAACGGCGGACCAAAAAATGAATAAATAATAGAAGAAAAAACGACGGTTCAAAAGTGAAGTATATAAAAGCCGACATCTGGAAGAAACCATCCAAGAGAGAATTAATTGGGTAACATTTATAGATAATATGGATTTGGTATATTGCACCCGCATAATGAATTATGATCAACTCGTTTTCGCTGGCAGTTTTCCATAATCCAAGACAGAGAGAGACAACCATGATGTTCATGATTACATTAATTCTTTTATTAACGATGGGATCGATTGCGACAGCCGAACCTACGGTATTCAAGTCATGGGAGTTTAATAGGTGGAACGATCCGCAGGGCTGGAATGTGCCTCCAGCGTTTGGAGGATCCATTACCGGAGAGGGGATTTGGCTGCATATCCAAATGATGCCGGAACATATTCAGGAACTTTCGTGGCGTCAACTCATTTGGTTGCCGCATCCTCCATTGTCTTTAGTCTCACCCTCAGGTCTTAGTATTGATACAACTTGCGCCTCAAAGGTTCGGTTACGTGTCTTGAACCAATCTCCTGAAACGGATGGCTTGTTGATTTGGCGTACGGCTACTGCGCCGGACACGAATGCGGGCACCGTGCGTTTCACAATGCATCCGATGTGTAACAGGTGGCAGGATGTGGTGGTTGACCTGGAGAACCAGTGGTCGGGTATTGTGGATCAGATACATATATTGCCGGCGCTGATTGGCTCTTCGGGTGACATGTGGATCTCGCGGATTGCTGTGACTGACGGAATTCCTGCCCCGAAAAAGGCGCGTCCGGACGTGGCTAGCACAGCTGTCGTTCCCAGGATTACGTTGCCGTCTATTGACCAGCCGGCATTTGCCGATGCGTTCAAAGTGCTTGACGAGTGCCTAATTAACAATGTACCTGTCCACGGTTTTACCGAACCGGTCATGGGACCGGGTGGGGCCTATGGAGAAAACTGGTGGCAACTGGATTCGTCTTTGACGTGCGATGGCGCGAAGTGGGCCAACCAGTCTTTCGCGGAAGGAACGCTTCGCGGATTCGCTTCGGTGCAGTCGCAAAATCCGGACGGCAGAATCGATCTGTGGGGTGGCGCTCCAAGCCGGGGAATGCCTGCTTTGGCAAGTAGCATTCCACGGCTTTTCGAGGTGGGCTATCGGATAGCGCGACGTAGCAGCGATGACGAGAGTAAGACGATTGGCGTTTGAGGTTCTCAGTAAGTATCTGGATTGGTGGCTTTCTCCGGTCAAGCAGTGACACGCAAACCGGTCTGATTACCTATGTTTTTGAAGAGAGTTTCTGTGAGCCTATAGATACTCCGCAGACGATGGCTCCAGTCGATCTGCAGGTAGCCGTTGCGATTGGATGCGCCTACGTGTCTGAACTTGCGGAATGGGTAGGCGAGGCCAAAGCGGCGGCTCGGTACCGGAAGGCCTTTGAAGATCTGAAGAATGCTATCAATAAGTATTGTTGGGATGAGGATGAAGGAGCGTACTACAACTTTAATGTAAAGACGTTAACGCGCAGCAAACGTCTGATCGTATCGACGTTTGATCCATTGCGGCTTGGTATTGCGCCAAATGAACGTATTCCACGGCTTTTGGAGAAACTTACAGATCCAGCGCTTTTCAATTGGGGTATCCGGCCACTAACGAGCCTTGCTAAGACGGAACAGGACTACGTGGAGGCTGAAGGTCCCTATGACGGCCGGGCATGGTTTGGTGACATCTGGACGATGCGCAATCTGCCTGTAATTTTTGGGTTGCGAGACTGCGGACAGGACGAACTCGCGGCGCAACTGGCGTGGGACACGGTAAGAACTTTTCATGCAAATTATGCTGAATATGTGACACCATCCAACGGGAAGGGAGAAGGTGTTAGGAGGTACGGTTGGTCGGCTTCTCAGTACATTCAGACCGTGATTGAGCATGTTTTTGGCATTGACTATGATGCGGTAAAAAAACGCCTGAGCATTGTACCGCTTCTGGTCCCCGATCTTCGTATGTGTCGTATTGCGATTGAGGGATTGAAGTTGCCGACACCAGAAAACTCACGGCTATCGGTCGTGATTGTTCCACAGGAAAATGGTGAAACCGTAGTTGAAGTGGCGGTGGAGTCTGTACCCCTTGGAGTTTCGTTAGTAATTAGGCTTGACGGTGTAGTACATGAAATGCCACTTGGTTCCGATCAACGGATTGTTATTAAGCAGAGGTAAAGCCTATCGTTACATCAGCCCAATGGGATGCTGGCTAAAGTTGTAAGGTCAAAAAAGTCGAGTAAACTGTAACTAACCTTCTTAAAAAGACTTGGAAAAATGACTCATCCATGATTTCGTCCCATTGACATACTGCTTCCCTGCTTAGATTCTATAGCACTTTGAATACGGGGAAACGATGAATTTCATTTTACAGCCATGGCGCCTCTTATTACCCACCGTCACAGTAGGGACGCAGGTTTCTCGGCGTTTCTACCGTGACATTGAGATTTACGGCTCTTCAACTTGCGGTTAAACTGCACCATTACAGAACTATGAGGGACAATTGCAATTAAATTTCTCTCGTTTTCAATCAATTGGAATTGATTAAAATCAAATCCAATACATTTGAAATTTAGACGACTGAAAATTTATTCATTTAAAGTGATCCTTGCGGCTACTGGTTTATATGAAAATGAGTTTCTGATTCTTGCTCATTCGAGATTTGAGATATCATCCAGGACTCATCTTCATTTGCAGTTGTGATCTCGATCATGATCGCTTATATGAAAGCAATCGGAGAGACGCATTCGCAAATTGGCCTTGGAAGAATCGAATCAAATTTTGCGTTGAGAGTGGGATTAAATATCTGATGAATGAGTTGACCATTAGGAAAACTGTGAATTTCCTGTTGGGATTGAGGGAGTTGATTTTGTGGCACGGAAGAAGCGCAAGAAAAACAAAACAAAGCAGAACCTTGAACCAGTGACTCTGGAAGGCGTCAAGGAATTACTCGCCGAAAAGAAAATTCCGCAAGCCTTGGAGATGGCCAAACGGTTAGTGCGGGAATCGCCAAGCCCTGAAGCCGAGACATGCCTGGCGCGGATTTACCAGGAACGAATCCGGGAATTGCAGGAGGCTGGCTTAACGCAGGACGCCAAAAATCTAATCGAAGTCGCCAAACTTAAGTGTCCCATACACAAGAAGGAATTCGAATCGCTGTTAACGGAAACATATTGTTTTCCTTTATCCCATACTGAAGTCTCAACAATTGTATCGCTTCTGCAACAATCTCAGTGTGATGAAACCACTCGAATCCGTCTTCTCGAAACCTTGAAGACCGGTTTGTCCGATCCCCGCCATTTACTGAACGCTTCTGGCAATACATTATTCCATGAAGACGCCATCCGGGTTTGGCAAGCGCTGGAAGCCAGTGGCGCCGCGGTTTCCGAATCGGAACGGAAACGGAGGATGGACCGATTGACGCAAGTGTCCCGGCGATCTCCACTTGCGCCCTGGTGCTTTTTTGTTCGCGCTTTAGACGCGTACTATCACTTCGAAGACGCGCGCGCAAAGGCGTTTCTTGACCGGATCCCTGATGGGATTGCGCTTTCTCCCGCGAAAACGGTTCTAATAAGCAAACTGAATGGGCGGCTAAAACCGGACGCGTTGTCTTCCAAGCCCACCCGGGATTTATGGAAAGCCCTTACGCAGGAGGGGCCGCGAACAGTTTGGTTTGATCTGATGCGGACGATTGAAACAGAAAACCGGCGCGCGATCCGGACGAAGGTCCGGCAAACCCTGCAAGCGGATTGGTTAGCGTCACCCTACAAGATGCGCGCGGCAACGCAGTCAATTCGCGAGAAAATGTTTGACGCCGCTTTTTGCGATTCAGAAATTGAGAAAGAATTAATACACACAATAAAAATGCAATGGGGGGAAAATGGGGAATTGATCGCCGCTCTAGACGCTCAACGAATATATGGGAGAGTCGAACCGTTTGAAGCCGCCGAATTCCTGGAATTGCTCGAAGAAAAGTGGGAAAAGTCCCTCTCCAAGAAAGAGCGGGCGATGATTCTTGCCCAGGCGGCGGAATTGTACAAAGTTGATGAAGTCCACTATTCAATGCCTTTTTCTTTTTTTGATTCTCCTCCTGAAACGGATCATGAAGACTCGATCAATGTATACAAAAAAGTCTGCCGGCTCGATCCCCGGCCGGAATATTTCAGGCCATTGCTGACCCTTTTGCGGGAAGATGGGAGAAAACTCAAAGAGATTGAATCTCTGCTCACTAAATGGTGTAAAACCAATCCAACCGATTGCGAACCTTGGATTCGTTTATTCGAGGACGCGGAAAAGCGTGGGGCTCTTCAAAAATCGTTGAAATTCTTAGAAGAAGCCGAACGTCTCGACCGGCTGAATCAAAATGTGCGTGACGCCCGTCACCGGTTGGTTTGGCAAATGGCGCTGAAGCATTTCAAACAAAAGAAATTCCATCTTGTAGAGCGGGATCTAAACCATATTCGTTCAAACGAAATCCCACCGGTTAAACAAGCGTTGTTCCACGGTTTAGAACGCTTTCTTCTCTTATGTCAAGACGAATCCGATCCAGGAACCGGGGAATCCCATCCGGTCTTTGATGCGATTTTATTGCGCCATCTTAATAATCTCTCGAACGCGGGGCTTGATAAGAAGCTCGATTGTGCGGCGCCATTAGGCGATCTCGATGAGGGCTCCAAACTGCAGGCGTATTACGATTTGCGGGAGGCGTTGGAAACTGTGGGAGATACGCCATATATGCCGTCGAAATGGTTCGAGCGGTTTCCTGGATGGATCGCTGAGGCGCGGGGTCTCACAGATGATCTGCTTCTTCGAATATCGAAAACCATCCTCACCAATGGAATCCCGGATGTCGTCATCGCCGCGACTGCCCGTGGCTTGGAGAAAGACACCTCCCGTATTCGCGATTATCTGTTTTACCGGGCGCTGGCCTTATGGAAAGATAATCCCTATGAAGAATGGGATGTGGAGGAATGTCTGCGAGCCGTCATCACGCTATGCCGCGCGAGAGGGGACTATGAATTGGAACGGCAAGCGATCGACGCGCTGCAAAATATTCGGCGTCATCAGTTAAGCGCGAGGATTTTTGAGGAGGAGGAAAGCGGTGAACCGGAATTGGAACTGGAGCCGGAAGAATTGTCCCGCGTGATTCAGCGGGAACGCGAACGTTTCAAGCCACTCACTCCCCAAGAAAAAAAGCGGGCGGAGAAAGCTAGAAGGAAAAAGACGGGTAAGGAATTGTTGAAATTAGTGCGGGCGTTCGAAAAAGCCAAAAAATTGGAGCGCATGCAATTAGAAGAGGAATTCGAGGAAGAATTGGACGATCTGGATGAAATCGTTGAAGAAAATGACAAAGATGATTTGCAGCCGTTGTTGTGGTGAACGCCGCCAGTGGGGAGGAATGACTGATGTTGGATCCGTATGAAGAACTGGGCATTGATCCAGAGCAGGTGACCGACGAGACGGTCCGTCAAGCGTATGTGAATTCGATCCGCATGAATCCACCGGACCGTGATCCAGCGGCGTTTGAGCGAATTCAAACCGCGTATGGGTGGATCAAAGACGAGCACAGCCGCTTGCGTCTTAAATTGTTCGGATTTGAAAGCGATCAAATGGTGTTCGATAATCTCCCGGATTCAAATGAACGGCCCCGTGTGGACGCCGGGAAATGGTTAATTGCGATCGAGGCGGAGGCGAAACGGCAGGAAGGTCCGAATCCATATGGAAAATAACCAGATGAATCCGGCCGGGAGAGAGCCAGTCAACGCATCCACTGGAGACGCGGGTGATTGTGGGGATAATCTAGTTAACGGTAGAATCGTTCCGGATGAACTCTTGAAAACGGCGGCGGCGGAGTTGCTCAAGCGCCTCCAAGAACCAGAATCGTGGCCGGAAGAATTGATCCATCCAGAAGACGAATCTCCGGAAAAGCCCGATGTGTACACGTTGTTTGAAGCGTTAACCGCCTTGCGCCAAGAAATCTCGATGCAGGGACGCGCGTTTCATAAATTGGAACAAAGTCTCAGTCAGACACTCACTATTCCAGAGCGCGTTCAATCCGTTGAAGAACAAATGCTTTCATTTCAAGAGGCGTTCATTCAATTGCAAACAACGATTGAGTCGAGCGCTTCTCAAGCATTGGCTGCGGAGCGCCAATCCGGAAGGGACGAGGGCTGGAAAGAGGCGTTTGATTCGTTCATCGATCCCCTGTTGGATACCCACGACCAGCTATATCGGTTGGTGGAGCGGAATCAGCAACGCTCGCAACAACGCAAGGGGTGGTTTCCATGGCCGATGACAAAAAGCGATTCAGGAGAACTTCTGGAGACACTTCGCTTAAGCCTGAAGAAAATGGACCAGCGGTTGAGTGTATTCGGCGTGACTCCGTTGGCCAAAGTTAGTATGGAATTCAATCCCGAAACAATGAAAGCAGTGGAAATGATACAGTCCAATGAATTGCCTGGAAATACAGTCGTTGAGATTTACCGGCAAGGCTATCAAAAAGATGGCCGGACGCTTCGTTTCGCCGAAGTAAAAGTCGCCTGTCCTTCCCCAAAATGGATAGCGAAGAAAGATGAGTGAATCTCATATTCAAATGACTATGAATTAATGGATCGCATTCGGGAGTAGTTAAGAAACGTAGTTTTATCATGAAATTGTGGGGTACGAAATAATGACACAGAATCCAAATCCTGCCGATGACGGGTCTGATGTGATCGTGGGGATCGACTTGGGCACGACAAACTCTCTCGCCGCAGTTTATGAGAACGGTGAGGTGAGAATAATTGAAATCGATGGCAGTCCTTTGCTGCCTTCCTATGTAGGTTTATCTCCCTCGGATGAATTATTGGTAGGCCGGCCGGCATTGAACCAGTATATCTTGTATCCAGAACGAACGGTCAAATCAGTCAAGCGCCGGATGGGGGGAACGGAGCCGATTGAACTTGGTGAGCGTTCATTGCTTCCGGAAGAGATTTCCGCATTGATCTTGGGACGTCTGAAGGCGCAGGTCGAATCAGTCTTGGGTAAACCTGTTAACCAAGCGGTCATTACCATCCCCGCTTATTTTAATGATACGCAACGGCAAGCGACACGCGCGGCGGGTGAGATCGCAGGATTAAAGGTGGCCCGGATTTTCAATGAACCGACCGCCGCGTCTCTCGCGTTCCGCAATAGTGTTCTTTCTTCAGCCCAAACACAGAGCGAGATTTCCGCCGTGTACGATCTTGGTGGAGGAACGTTTGACGTGTCCATTGTCCGGGAAGAGAATGATGTGACCGAAGTGCTTGCCAGCCATGGTGACACCCGGTTAGGAGGCGATGATTTCGACCGGATGATACTGGACCATTTTTTAGCGTATATCCAACAAGAGTACAAAGTCAATCTGCGGGAAAACCGGCGGGCGTTAAACCGGCTGACCCATGCGGCGGAGGCCGCCAAAATTGAACTGAGTTCTCATCCCTTCGTCCATGTTGTGGAAGAAGACTTGGGAGAGGGAGATGGCCCTTCGATTCACTTGGATCTTGAGTTAACAAGGGAACAGTACGAAGAGATGATTCGTTCCAAGATTGACCGGACTGTAGAATGTGTCGAACAGGCGTTGCGGGACGCGAAATTATCCCCCTCGCAGGTTGACAATGTTTTGCTGGTAGGCGGTTCAACCCGGACGCCTCTTGTCCGGGAAGTCTTGAAGGATTTATTTCAGAAAGAACCGCGTTCAGAAGTGCATCCTGACATGTGTGTGGTGATGGGAGCCGCTTTACTCGCCGCCCGCATTCAGGGATTGGAGGTCGAACGGATCCTGGTTGACATCACCCCTTATACGTTTGGTGTCGCCTGTGTTCATATCGAGGAAGATGGATTTCCCAATCCTCATTTTTTCTCCCGGATTATCCCCCGCAATACGCCACTGCCAGTAAACCGATCCAATGAATTCAGCACCCTAGTCGATAATCAGGAAGCCGTCCGGATCGACATCTACCAAGGGGAAAACGATGATGTCCGTCATAATACGAAAATCGGAACGTTTCTCGTCGAAGGCTTATCCGCTGTGCCTGCGGGGAACATTATAATTGATCGGATGTCGCTCGATCTGAATGGGATTCTTACGGTTACTTCCGTGGAGAAACGGACAGGATTGCAAAAATCGATCAAAATCGAAGGGGCGTATCAACCGAAAAAAGCCGAAGACATCATCGAATCGCAATCCCGTCTTGCTGATATCATTTCATCGCCTCTTTCAGATCAAACCAGTGCAGTGGAAACGATGACGGAGGAAGATTCTACGTTTGTCAATCTATCGAACGAGCACCGGGAGATATTGGATAAAGCCCGTTCCATTCTTGACCGGATGCATCCCGACGATAAAGAAGAGGCGGAGGCGCTCTGCGCTCAAGTCGAACAACTCGCCTCAGAAGGAAAAGAGTACGAAGCGCCTTTGAATGAACTGCAGGAACTTTTGTATTTTGTTGGAGAATGAGACCGGGATGGATGCCATAGATCTCAAAAAACTCTTCGAAACGCCAGCGCTCTCCTGTCCCACTTGCGGCGTAAAATGGAGCGGACAGACAAATTGCAGACGTTGCGGAGCGGATTTATCGTTGTTGCTGAAAACCGCATCCCTGGCGTGGGAATTAAGAAACCGCGCCCGCTTGAATTTATTAGCGGGCGAATTTGAAAAATCAATTCATTACGCGCGGAAAGCCCAAACATTTCATAAAACCGTGTACGGTGAACTGATCGAACGATTCGCAGCGTACGGGCTGACGATAGTATGAAAAAGGAAGGAACTTTCATTTGAGTTTTAAAACGAAATAGTAGCAGTTTTATCCGTGAAGTTTTGAGATATTATTTTGTTCATATAAAAACAAATCGTGCAATGATCGTGCAACGTGAGGGGGGTCTGAAGGTACTCTGAGGGTGGTGTCAACGTGAGGGCGAGGTTTTTAAGTGTTTGTAAGTCTTTAATTTACAGCAAGTTAAAAATTTGATCGAGGTGACTCTGGATCAGGAAGCTGCAGGTTCGAGCCCTGCCTCCCCAGCCATTCAACTTCCTAGACTTACGTCTCTCAACTCCAACCGACAAAAAATTCCAAGGTAACCACAGGGTAACTAGATGGGTCTGTCTGGGGCGCATTTCACATGCTTGGCGATGATGTCGCTGGTTTGGGAGCGTATTTAGGCTTATAGCTTCCAGGAATCAGTTCCTAAGTCTATTCTTCATTATCTACTGGGATATTCATTACAAGTAATTCACCAACTAATTCATCAACATGCTTTTCTAATTCAATAATCTCTTGTTCTAATTCTTGGTCGTTATATTTAGCAACCAATTCACGAATTCTTTTAAATCTTGATTTTTCATATTTCATTTTTCACTCATTCCTCTCTTTCTGTTCGCTCCATACCGAATCCGGACACGGGCCGTATTTACACTCTAGTACGTCCAGGATGAGGCACCATGTTTGCGTCATTTTTTTTACTAATCGGAATAACCTCCCTTGGAATGGGGATTAAAATCATCACTGCAATTTCGACTTGGCCCCCTATACTTTCTATTAAACGATCTATCACATTTTGGGCAACGAAACGAGTGGTCTCCGTTACTTAATTCTTTCATTCTTAGGTGGATGGCTTTTTTTTCATTATCCCAACACAGAGGGCAATAAGGTGTTTTTTCTCCTTCAATAAAGTACATTCCCTTATCATCATCGAAATCCATCTTCCCCTTCAATTCGAGTTTCTCTTTAAGTGAATGGATTTCATCCTTAAGAACCTGGTTTTCGTTCGTAAGGTCAAATAGTTGTTTCTGTCCTTCAAGGATTTCCTGATTTAATTCTGCGTTTTTATATCCGATTGCAATGTCATAGATAGATTTGAAGGTGTCCAAAATCCCCATTCTCTCACCTCTCTTCCTTTTCGTTCCATACCGAATCCGGACACGGGCCGTATTCAGCTTCGAGTTTTTCCAGGATGAAGCGCCATTGGTTAGGCGTATTTCTCCTCACCCAGCCGTCGAGCGTCTGTTTCGGGATATCCAATACCTTCGAAAGCGTGATAAGGCTCTGTCTGCGGGACGGCTCACCAATGTTATCAAGGTACCAGCGGAACTTGGACTGAAACTCATTCTTACCGTCCTCAGGGCGAAGTGTTGGCTCAATCGGTGTCATTCATAAACCTCTCAGTGTTGTATCTCTATAGTATATGCAAGTTCCACAAAGGAAATAGGGGAATTTACAAAAAAGAGGTTGACATATACATGCAACGTGCATATACTATTAATGGAAATGAGCAATATGAATTGCTATGGTGGAAAAATGAATTCTTCGTATTCCCAGATTCAAAGTGAATGCCATAGAATCGAGGTAGGGAAGCGGTATGTCAATTGGCCGAATTCATGGATGTGTCTTTTTTCCAAGTCTTTTATTTGACTATACGCCAAACCTAACAGGGAAAATGTATCCGAATTTGATGACTAACTTTCAAGCCTGATCATAACCGAAATGATTCTACTCTCGCTCTGACTTCCTTTCCATCAAGTTCACCCGGTTTGATCCCTTTCTCAAGAGCCATCGCTGCGGCGATTCCCGCAGCCTCTCCGATAGGCACAGAATCGCCAGTAACACGATAGCTGCCATGAGCGAGGAAAGAGCCGGAGATGCAACGGCCCGCTGTCAGCAGGTTATCACAATCTTTCGGTTGTAGACATCGGAATGGGATTTGGTATGGTTTAGTCAAAATATTGTCCAGACCGGTACCTATTTTTTTTGTCACATGATGGATATCAACGACCATTTCCACGTCACAAATCCCATCTGGAAACTTCTTCCCTTGTTGTAAATCGTCGATGGTCAAATAGTATTGGCCTACGATGCGCCGTCCTTCTCGAATTCCAATGGCGGGAGCGGTGGCGGCAAGAAAGAAATTACGAAATTTCGGCCCACCATATTTCTTCAATACTTCAACGACATACCGCACTTGTCGTCGGCCCTCCATTTCACACTGGGTCAGGCTGTCCGCATCCGTAGGATCTAATCCATACACATGGGATGGCATGAGATACCCCATATTGCGCATACCATCCTGCACAAAAATGTAAATCCCTTGATAAGGAAGTTCTTTGCCCGCCTTTTCGAAGATTGCCATCAATTCCTTCCGCGTTGGGAAGGATCCTTCCCAGCCGCCAACGAGGCCATAGGTTGTCCCCGGTTGCCGTTGTCCATCGGATTCGCGTCCCATGTGGAATTCACAACTGGCCAGGGCGCCGATGTCTCCATCTCCGGTACAGTCTAGAAAGACATCCGCTTCCCACTTCTCGAATCCGCTTTTCGATACTGTGGTCAATGAGGATATTTGATTCGAGTTTGTTTCTACATCCGCTGCGAATGTATGTAATCGAAGGTAGGCGCCGGAGTCTCCAAGAAGATCATCAAGCAACAATTTCATCGCTTCAACATTGTATACTTTCTTTTTTGGATCGTTATAGAAATCGTGAAGATGTCGATCGTTGCGCAGTTTCGTTGTGATCTCGCGCATTAAACCCGTTTTGCTTTGACTGTCGATGATAATGGCCAGCGCGCCCATCGTCCAAACGCCGCCAAAACACGGGTGCTGTTCGATGAGCGCAACTTTGGCCCCCATTCGCCGGGCCGCTAGCGCCGCTGCGCAACCTGCCGGTCCACCACCGGCGACTACAATATCATAATTGTGAGCCTTACGTTTTTGAGGGAGCTCTGCGTGTACTTGGTTCGTTGATAATTGTGTGGACGCAAATCCAAGCGCGCTCATTGATAACAATGATCTACGATCCAGTTTTTTTAGGTTGAATTCCCCATTTGTCTCCATACGATTGACTCCTGCTTAGCTTATAACTTAGAGATCAAACATCTCTTTTTATGAATAACGATTTCACTTTAGAAGAATATATTAACATTCACGAAGCGCCGCGTTCCGGCCTGCGAGGCGTCCACTGGTGAATGCCCAGGCCAGGTGCAGGCCATGTCCCCAGATAATGATTCCCCCCATGCCGGTTGATCCACCAGCATATAAACCAGGGATGATCTCCCCATCAGATTTCATGACTTCCATTTTTTCATTGATCCGCACTCCACCTTCTGTTGTGACGATCCAGCTTTTCACGGGGCCTAGCGCGTAACAGGGCGGTTTCAGAATGGGGAATCCAAAATTGGTTCGTTGGAATGGATCGTTTTTTTCTTCCATGCAGCGCTTCGTGAAATTCATTGAGAGTCGTATCAAGAATCTCTGGTTTCATATTCAATTTTTGGGCTAATCCGGCTAGAGTGGGAGATTCCGTATAAATATCCGGTCGAAGGCGTTTGTAATCCTGGATGTAGGCGTACGCGATTTCAGGGGCGGTGGAGATAAAATTCGGCCAGACGGAAAATACATCCGCCAATTCTTGGCCAAAGACAATATAGGCGATTTTATCCGGTTGCTTTGGGATCACCAGTTCAGGTTGATCCGTTTCATCTGTAAAGCGCTTACCCTCTCGATTGATGAGAATCGCGCCCTGGTCAAACAGACTTTTTTCTGGATGCTGCCAGGTGACTAAAAGACTTTTGATCATCCGGTTGAGAATCGACTGAGGCATAATTCGCATTCCCATGCCCATCACTTTGGCGAGAAATGGATTCGCAGGCAGCAATTGCGCGAAGGGCGCCTTTGGTGGAGGGATAAACCGGATTTCCGGTCCATAGACAACATCCATGTTGAGCAATTCACCCCCGGCATCTCTCGCCAGCCGATGCCCATCACCTGTGGCGGTTGGATTGATCCCTTCCACCGCCGCGACCTCCTCGGACAGGAATTCGCTTTTAACAAGGTCGCCATTGGAGTAATCCCCTGTCGCGAGAACGATCCCCTTCTGCGCTTGAATCATCCAGCGACCGGATTCTGTTTGGCACTCCAATCCAACCACGGTTCCCGATTCAGACAGAACTAAACGCATCGCCCGGCAGCCCAATACGATTCGGCCGCCTTGTTTTAAAATGCGTTGATGAAGTATGGCGATATAGGCTTTCGCGTTGGGAACGACATTATGCATGCGTGAAACACGGTTCGGAGGTTCTGGATTGGGGCCATGAAAAGTCAATCCCAGGCTTTGCAGCCACTCCAGCGTTTCCGCCGCATGGCGCGTGAAAAACTGACGCAAATCCCAGTTGTTACGCGGTTCCAAATCCGGGGCGAATTTCTCAATGTCTTCATTGTGCCATTCGGGTGAGTCTTCGATGCCGGCCGCTTCTTGCAGAGATGTGCAAGCGGCGGTCAATGAACCAACAGCGACGCTTGTGGTTCCTCCAAGTTGTGGATTTTTTTCAACCAGAATAACATCGGCTCCGTTGTTTAACGCTTCCAACGCCGCAGCTAAGCCGGTTCCACCGGCGCCAACTACGATGACACCGGTTTGATCATCCCATTGTTCTTGATTATTAACTGTCATAGAGAACGCCCTCCAAGCGATTGAATGTTGATGATATGGAAATACGGATATAGTGACGCCATTCCACTTTTTTTCTGATTTTAGATCAATTTACTTTGAGCGTATGTATAACGTCAAGCGTTCTTCTTGAAGATGACAGGCTCCATTAGAAAAATATCGTTTTCGTTCTAATCAATCTATCATTGTCATTTCCTATTTGACACTTCAAGAGTTCTCTTGCGTGTCCGATTATAAAACACGATAATTTCTTCCTCACGTTTCAGCGCTAGATTCACTGGGGAACCGGTTGGTTTGGCGCTAGGATATGAATGTGATTTTCATTGTTTAACCTATCTGAATCAGAACCAACTCAAGGAAAGATTGACGCTGATGAATGTAAAAACCAATACGATATTTCTCATTTTCATTATGCAATTCAGTGTCGGTTTAGCAAACGTGTCATGGTGTGAATCGCAATCGGGAGCCGAGGTTTCGAACGGAGCGCAAGATGAAATACCACCGGTTTTAGGCTGTTGGTTCTGGCAAGAGCCGGAATTTGAGCCGGATGGATATCGGCCATTTCTTGACATGGTATGCGTTCACACACCGTTCACGAAGCTCACAACAAGCCTGCGCGTTCCGCATAAAGAAGTGACCGATCCTGATGTCTACGATCAAATCATGGCGGCTGCGACATATGCGCGGGATCATGGTACACCGCTGGTCATGGATTTAGATGTTCGTCTTGCGCGTCGGGCGTTTCAACAAGCCTATCCGGAGGAGTTGCAGGAAATGCTGATCCTTCATGAGGAGGCTCTTCCCGCGTCCGGGGAAATACAAATTGAGATTCAAAGCCATGATCTCTCCGATCATTACACACACCGAACCACGCATTACATTCCCGTTCGTGGATCGCTCAAACGTGTATACACCTATACAAGTGAGGATGGCCTAATTGAAGGGGATTCATTGGAGGATATAACAAACCAATGCGCGCTCATTCACGCGACGGAAAAAAGCGTCCGGATTTCGGTTTCAGTCGATGAGAAATTACGCGGTCATAAAATCTGTGTTTTAGTTTCCTTCTCGCATCTGGCGCCAGATGTATTTGCGCCACATCTCATACGTTTTCAGCGCTCGATCATTCAGCAATACGCGGATACGCCGTTAGCTGGTGTATGCAAGGATGAATGGGGATTTCCTCCCAGCTTCGACGGCGCGCCGGAGAAAAATGAATTCTGGTATTCACGTTATCGCGCGGAAGCGTACGCTAAACGAACGGGAGGACGAGATTTAATCGCAGATTGTTTATTGATGTACATGGGTATTAAAGGTAGAGAAAAAGAACGGTTCGCCGCCATCAATCATTTCATGGCGATGTCCTGCGAGAGAAATGGAGCCTTGGAGAGTGATTTCTATCAAGCAGTAAAAAACGTATTTGGCTCTGAAGCCGTTGTGGCTACGCATCCGACCTGGTGGCCCTATCCAGACCTGCGGGAATTCAAGAAGAACGGCCTCAGCTGGTGGGGCGCGAGACGGGACTGGGCGCAGACGGATGAAACCACGCCATTCGCCGTCCGCACAGCCCTTTCCAAAAAATGGAATAGCCCCGTATGGTTTAATATGTTTTATTCAAGCAAGAAATCGGATTATGAGCGAAACGTATGGGCTTATGTGTTAGCCGGTGGACGCATAAACTATCACCCGCCTTGGCCTGATCCTTCCGACTTGCTTGAACGGCGTCGCGCGCTTTTGCGTGGAGATTTATTCCGCGCGGAAAGCCGAGTTCGTTTAGTAAACTGCATTACAAAAACTCCTCTCGATTGTCCTGTCGCGGTAATTTTCGGTCACGCTTGCGCGATGAATTGGGCTGGACCCGCCTACAACGATGTGGGGATGGAATTGGCGGATAGACTCTGGAGAGCCGGCTTTCCGACCGATTTGATTCCCAGCAGTGAAATCGCTCCGGGGCATCTCTTTGTGAATCAAGAGGGATGGATTCAATACGGCCCTCAGCGTTATTCCGCAGTCGTTCTATACCATCCTGAATTCGAGAAACCTTCAACAGCTTCATTGTTCCAACAAGCCGCGAAAGGTCAAACCGCGCTTTTCCGAATGGGAGACTGGACTCGTGATTTCGATGGAGAATTGTATAAAGGCGACGCGGCGCTGCCAGATTCAATGACGCCAATGATAGATATGGATTCTATGATGGAAGAGATCTGTAATGAGTTAAACGCGCGACGCGTCGATCCGCAAACGCCGGCGTCTGCGGATATGATCGGTTTTGAACACACTTCCGTTTCCCCACCGACCGAAGGATTTTGCCGCCTGATCGATGGAACCATAGTATATGTGGCGGGTACGCGCAGAATAGCGGGAGATCCAATACGAACAGCGTTCAGTATTAATGGATATCCTATCTATTTCGATGCGGAAGGGATCGCCGCGGTTCGCTTGGATGAGCGCGGCGCTGTGGATGCGTTAGCCGCCGGTGGATTAAAACGATTCAAAGCCGGTGATTTCGATCTCTCACTCGATCCACCCTTGGATATTGCTCTTTGGCGGAAGAAGGACGGCAGTTATCGTGGCGCCATACAAGATTTTAATGATGCGATACCAGAGCGCCTGTTGGCAATAACAACCGATTGGCTTCGTTTTTCACTTGCAAAAGAACTTACTGATTGATATACAAATTTTTGTTAGGATACAATGTCAAAAACATTTATTGTCATGCCAATCTCTTCCCACTTAGCGCACAAAAATTTTAATAATATTGATTCCGCGAGAAATACTGATAATCGGGGTCTTGATAGAAGAGGGAGAAATATGATACAAATAAATAGTCGGCTTCGTCGACCAATCAAAGTGACAAACTAATACATTGTGCTTTTGCAGAAGGAGGATAAAGATGGTTACGCAAAGATTCATAACATTCGGAATGCTCGCTGTTTTTCTTATCATTCCTCAGTCTTTCTCACCGGTTGCGGCTGAAATTTACTTCCAGGACGATTTCGAGGATCCTGCGGTCTCTGAGGACAAATGGGAAGTTATTACCGGTGATTGGGAGGTTGGCGGTGGTGTCTACTCCCAGTATAGCACAGCGGATCCGTGGCTCGTGACCATGGTCTCGTCGGATTACTGGAACGATGAATGGGTGGAATACACCGTCGAATTCGAGGTCATGCCACTGACCGAAGGGGACGCTCCGGTTAATGTGCTCTTCCGGGTTCAGGATCCCGTGCCTTTGATCTGGGATGACCGCCGGGGGGAAAATACCCACATGTATCGATGGATCGTGAACGGCTGGACGAATACGGAATCCCGGCCCTATATCTACAAACCGGGTGAAAGTGTTATGCTGGCCCAGACAGAGTGCTCACTGGAAGTAGCGATTTGGCATCACATCAAGTTAGAGGTTACCGCGGCTGGCTTCACCGGCTATGTGGATGGTGTGGAAATGTTTTCTGTGGAGAATTCGGAATGGACGACTGGCAGGGTTGGACTTCATGCTTACAGCGGTGAGTTGGATGTCGATGATTTCGTTATCTATGGACCGGATAATGTGAATGTCAAACGATGGAGTGTTTATGATTAAAAAAGAGAATCCCCTGCGACTGTCAACTGAAAATCGAACTGATAAATATTGATAAAAAGAGGCTCATCCGGTGAATTGGGCGCAATGCGTTTTTTCTTAGGAAATTTGTATAGTTTAGCCTATTTCCAAATTGAATCCGTTCAAATTTCTTCGAAAAAAAATCTGCGAATTGTTGGGTGGAGCGGGAAACGGGATTCGAATCCGCGACTCTCAGCTTGGGAATAAGGTCTCCCAATGGTGGAACATGGAGGAATATCGATTAAAATGACGCACTTTCAAGCCCTTCTGAAAAACAAGAATCCAAAACATAGTTGACTTTAGAGCCCTTAGAGTGAATCGAAGGATTCCTAAAAAAATTCCTGGCAGAATCACTCAACATTTTCGATAATGAATAACCAATGCATGTCCTACAGCAATTATAACTTGAGACGTATGGATTGATACACTATAAGAGCCTTGAGGATCAATGGAATGGCTGCATGAATTACGTCCATAGAGGTCCCATTTACGAGTCTGTATTGAAAGGGGATCATATGATATAACATTAATAACGTCAAGCGATTAGCAGTGGTTCGATTCTTGGGTGACAGGCACACATAGTTCTACCCATCACAATTATGGTAGAATGTAAGAACGCTTATTGAATAGTTTTCGATTATTTTATTTCAATGAGAACGAGCGTTCGGTCGTCTTCCGGTTCACCGGTGCGTAAGGCGTCGATTTCTCGAAACACTTCATTCAAAAAATCGAGCGAACGCAGTCGAATATGTTTTTTGATCAATTGTTGAAATCTGTCTTTTCCTAAGATTTCCCCATTGTGTTTCATCGTTTCAGGAAATCCGTCAGTATAGAGAATCATTCGATCTCCTGATTGAAGCGGGATTTTGGATTCGGTCACATCACCGTCCATCATCATCATCGGAAATCCGACAGCCGGAACATGGGCATTGATGGATTCCAACGAGTTGTCGCCATGTTTCCAAATGTATATTTCTGGATGACCGGCATTGCAGATTATTAATGTGTGAGTCATCAGATTGACGTCGGCAATGGCGAGCGTCAAAAAGATTGATGTATCGCCGATTGTTTTTTCCACGAATCGATGCAGGTGTTGAACAACATTGAAGGGAGGGCGTTCTTCCTTTAAGCGGCTCATAAGTTCATTATGCAGCATAGTCGCGACCAAAGCGGCGGAAACGCCGTGCCCCATCACATCCAGAAGAGCAATGGCGAAATGATCTTCGTCATATTGAAACGCTGCCAGATGATCACCGCCGATGTCGATGAGTGGTTCAAAGCGATAATTCAAACTTAAAAATTGATTATCGATGGGAGGGGGAAGCAATGTTGTTTGGATTTTACCGGCAAACTGCAAATCCATTTCCATTTGCTGTTGTTGTTCCTTGACTTTTTGCTCAAGCCGGGCGGTACGCAATACACGCCGGATTATGGTCAGCATGTGATCGTAATCGAGCGGCTTCGTGATAAAATCCGCCGCGCCTACTTTCATCGCTTTAACGGCATAATCAATGGTTCCAAACACTGTCATAATAATGATAGGGATAGGATTTTCTCGTTTTGAAAGTTCTTCTAACAGTTCCATCCCTCCCATTTCGGGCATCATCAAGTCGGAAACGATTAAATCCAGTTGTTGCTCTTGTACAATCTGCAACGCCTTGACGCCGTTTTCCGCATTGAGAACTTCGTAACCTTCCAATTCCATAAAATCACATAGGTTCAAGCGGATATCTTCTTCGTCATCGACGATGATCACTCGATCTTTCTTCACCGGTTCGTGCATTATTCTCTACCCCGCGTTAACAGTTCTTCGATCAATTGCAGCAATTCATCTTGATCGTAGGGTTTCATGATCATCCCGTCTGCGCCATATTCCTTTATTTTCTCTCCCATGCCTCGTTGGGATGAAGCGCTGACCATCACAACGGGTAATGTTGGCTGTAACTCTTTTAAGCGGCGGAGTACTTCGATCCCATCAATTTCCGGGAGTTGAATATCCAGAAGAGCAATATCTGGCAAGGATGTTTTTATCTCCTCAAGGGCCTCTTCTCCCGAGAGGCAGATTTTGGTTGTGTAGCCTTCGAGTTCCAGTAAATCGGCGAGATTCTCCGCCAAATCTTCTTCGTCTTCAACGATCAGAATCTTCGGTTCCGGCATTTTTTTTCTCCTTCACTCATCTAAACAGGTAACATCATCGTAAATATCGAACCAGAACCATGTTCGCTCTCAACGATTAACGAGCCATTATGCATTTCTACTAATTCTTTGGCAATCGACAATCCCAAGCTACTCCCCTTCGCGAATTTCTGAGATGCAGAAGTGCGGTAAAACCGTTCCCAAATCTTCTCACACTCTTCTTTCGTCATACCGATGCCTGAATCGTGAACGATCAGTGCAACTTGATTGTCCTCCTTTCTTAAATTGACTTCAACGGTTCCACCCTCCGCTGTGTATTTGATTGCGTTGCTTATCAGTTCCCCTACAACACGCTCCATTTTACCCACATCGACATGGATCGGATATGACTCACTCAATCCATCGGATTTGATGATGATTTTTTTCTGTTCTGCGGCTGGTTGATTCTCATGAATAACACTTTTGGCGAGAGCATCAAAGTGAATATCACTCTTTTCAAGCACCATTCGTCCAGATTCGATACGGTTAATATCGAGGATATCGTTGATGAGATGGGTGAGACGTTCTACGGAATGAAGAGCGCGATCGATTAATTTTTGATGTTTGTCATTGGGTTTTCCCCCCACACCGCGGAGAATATTATCCATGCTGCTTTTGATGGCGGTTAATGGCGTGCGGAGATCGTGAGACGCTTGTGAGACGAACGCGGATTTCATCTGATCGAGCTGCATCAATTCTGCATTGGCTTCCTGCAATTCGGCGTTCATGGTGTTGAGTTGTGTTTTTGAGAGTTCCAGCCGCTGGGAGTATTTATTGAGTTTTCGATGCCGGTTGATGGCGATCCCTGCAAACAGTAGAACCAGCGTTGAACTGATAACAATAATCAGCGTCACTTTGGGATCGCGATACCACGGATCCAAGACCTGGAATGTATGTATGGCGGGGCTTTCCGATACATTCCAGTTCATATCCATTGCCTTGACCTGGAAAGTATGTCTACCCGGCGCTATCGCTTTGAATGCCGCGACGATTTCGTTCTTATATTCCGACCACTCTCCATCATCGATACGATATGAGTATAACAAGCGTTCTTTTTGTGTTTGCTTCCATTTGTCGATCCCATCAAACACAAATTGCGCGTTACCGTCGGACGTGATGGTATCGCTGTTTTTGCCTTGAACCATCCACACGATGGGCGGCGACGTATCCGCATCGGGATTGAATCTGCTTACCCCTTTTAGCGTACCCACCCAGATATTGCCTTGACTGTCTTCAAATAATTTATGAGTGTAGTTGATCGGCAAACCATCTTCAACGGTGTAGCAAACCCATGCATGGGATTGGTTGGGATTGTAACAATGAACTCCATTTTTCGCCGCCACCCAAATGCGCCCCTTGCGGTCTTTGATAATATCCCGAGCATAGTCGATGCCCTCCTTAATAATGCGCCAGGCGATTCCATCATACTCCGTGACTTCATTCCCTCCCACACACCAAGTCCGGTTATTGCCTATATCCACGAGTTTGAAAGCGCCTGTTCCAGGAAAAATCTGTTGATTGTCAAAAAGAACGGTTTCACCGTTTTTCCGGAGCAACAGTGGGCCTAATGAATGCCATAATCCCATCCAAAGATCGCCGTTCTCCATTTCGATTATATTGGTTATCCTTGGTAACTTGCGATTTTGCGCGACCTGCTCCAAATCGAGAACGGGTATAAACGATTCTTCATCGTATCGGTATACTTTCTTAAATTGTAGAGAGTCTCTATCAAAGGAGATTACCCAAATTGTCTTATTTTGACTAAAAAAATTCTCCAATCTTTCTCCCGTTGGAAGTAGCCAAGGACTAAATGTTTTCTTGGCCGGGTCGAATAAATAAATACCGGATTTTACCGCCGAATCGAATTCGATTGCTATTTGATTGTTGGGGAAAGCAAGCACATTATAAGAGCCTATTACCCAGCTAAAATCTGCAGGATCCATTGTATAGACGGCAATTTTGTTGCTACGATAAGAAATTAAGCGATTGAAATTCGATATCCATATGGTTCCATTACTGTCTTCGGCGATTCCGAATACACCGCTGTCAATTTCTTTTAGCGCATACGGAGTTGACCACAACGGTTCGGCATACCGTACCAATCCAAGATTGGAGCCGGCAAAGAAACGGGAATCCGATTCGAACGCAACATCCCAAAATAAAATGGGAAAAACGACGGTTTCTTTGGTTCCTTCTTGAATAAAGGTTTGCGAGGAGTCGGAATACCAAAGGCGATTCTGAGTATCTTTCCATCCGAATGAAGTGTTGGTATATTCCTGATCGACGATCGTCATCCAGTGATTCTCGCGAAATTCCAATAATTCTGTTCCTGTTAAACGTGTTGCATTGTGGATATAACTTTTTGCATACAACGTTCCATCACTTTGTTCGATCAGGTGGAAAAGATAAAAGTTTGACCGGTTAAATTTGTCAGAGAAAGGATATTCCTTCCATGTCCATCGAGGAGGAGTGTGCGATGTATCCCAATACCCTTTAATCGCCCCACCGCTTGCAGATATCCATATGCCATTGTCTTTTGCGGAATAGACGTTCCCCAGATATTGGTTGTTTCCAAAAAGACTGCAGTTCGTGAAAACTGGCAACGACCAATCATAATTTTTTACCATATCCGTATCGGTAGCGCTGAGAATCACATCCAAGGTTTTTGAATCAGGACGGTACGAATACACCTTGTCGTAATAGGAAAAGATTAATTGCCCACTTGGATGACAGACAAATCGCCCCTCGGGTCTGTTGCCTATATAACTGACTCGGATTTCCGAAGTGCTGTCGAGAATCTGGTCGCTAAAAGCTGGGATGGGGAAAGGCTCCCATTCCATTCGGGATTTATCCAGTCGCTGAAATCCAAGAAATTTTGATGCAGACTCCTTTTTACTAGCTGTCAAGTAACTCCATAGTGTCCCATCCAAATCTTGTTGGAAAAAAGCTAAAAAATAGGGAGATGGTAACTTTGTAATTCGATAGCCATCCAACTGATTGAAATAGGTAGTTCCGCCAGTAGCGATCACGTTGCCTTGCTGACTGACATGGGCATACACAATAGTCGTTACACTTAAACCGTCTTCCGTCGTCCAAAACCGAAAGCGAGGATCATCGGTGGAAAAAACAGTGAAAGGACAGATAAATAGAAGGATTAAACAGAAACAAGAATAGATCGTTTGATAACGCATCATTTCTCCTCGACTGACAGCCTCAAAATAAATCTGGTCCCTTTCCCAACCATACTTTCTACGTCTATCGTTCCCTCATGCAACTCCACTAACTCTTTGGCGATTGAAAGACCCAATCCGCTGCCCTTGGCGAATTTCCGGGACGCGTTCGTGCGGTAAAACCGCTCCCAAATCTTCTCACATTCATCCGGTGTCATTCCGATTCCGGAATCCTGTATTGAAAGAACAATTTGATTGTGCTCTTTCCATAAAAGAACTTCAACGCTTCCCCCTTCCGGCGTGTACTTGATTGCGTTGCTGATGAGTTCACCCACAACACGCTCCATTTTTCCGACATCGAGGTGGATCGGGCATTGCTCATTCAATCCATCGGATTTGATGGTGATATCGTTCAAATCCGCGGCGGTTTGGTTTTCATGAATCACATTGCGTACTAACGATTCAAAAAGGACTTCCGACTTCTCGAGCGCCATCCGGCCTGATTCGATACGGTTAATATCTAGAACATCGTTGACCAGGTGGCCGAGACGATTCACGGAGCGCAACGCGCGATCCACGACTTTTTGCTGCCGTTCATTCAGACCACCGCCGACGCCGCGGATCAAATTGTCCAAGCTGCTTTTGATCGCGGTAAGCGGCGTGCGCAAGTCGTGCGAGGCTTGTGAAACAAAAGCAGATTTCAGTTGATCGAGTTCGCATAACTTTTCATTCGCTTGATGCAGTTGAATGTTGGATGTAACTACCGCACAGTGGCGGGAAACAGCCAAACAAGCAAAGAAAAGTATTAACAGCGTTCCCGTTCCCGCTAAAAACAGAAATGTCGGTTCTTGATACCACAATCGTGAAACGATGAAGTCCCACGAAGCGGGATCGGATTCATTCCAATTCCGATCCATCGCACGCACGTCGAAACGATGAGAACCCGCTGGGATGTTGGCATAGGTGGCAATCGTCTCTTCCTGAAATGGTGACCAGTTCCCATCATCGATTCGATGCGAATAAAGGAGACGGTGTTTTTCGGTAAATTTCCATTTATCCATGCCGGAATAAACGAATTGCGCTTCACTATTTGCAGAGATTTCATGCACATTTTTATCTTTGGGAATAAATACGCGGGGCGGATCTTGATCCGCTTCGGGATAGTGGCGGCAGATGCCGTTGGACGTAGCAATCCAGATTTGTTTCTGGCGATCTTCGATGACATTCCAAACCATCGGTGACGACAATCCATCGTCCTTCGTCAAATGTACCCAGCTGCCTTTTGCAAAGCGAAACAATCCGTTGAATGCCGTCACCCACACGCTTCCATCCGAGGCCTGAATCATTTTTGTAACACGATCCAATCCCGACCGGATCAATGTCCAGCGAGTACCGTCAAACGCGTGAACGCTTCTACGCCCACCCGCCCAAATCGTACCATCCTTTAATTCCAAATAATATATGGCGCCGTCATCGTTGTATCCATCTTCCGCATCAAAAATCTGCAGGGCGCCGTTTCGATAGCGTATCGGACCGAGAAACGACATATGACCAATCCACACATCTTTGTTTTTGGATTGGAAAATGTCACGAATAATCGAGACGCGAGGAAGTTGCGGCTGCGAAAGAGAAAATAAGAATTGATAGGAATTCCCATCGAAAGTTCCGAGTTCATACTTTTCTGTTTTCTTATCCTGCGCAATCACGAAAACCAACTGCTTGTCATTCGGAAAAATTCGTCTATAACTTCGTTCTGTATGTTCGATAAATTCATATTCTTCAGTATGAGGATTGTAAAATAAAAAAGAAGATTGGTAAGTTCCGAATGCAATTCGACCATCATTGAAAACACAGACATTTTGGGGATTCAATGCACCGAAATATCCATCTGCCGAGGCGGGAATAAAAGTCATCTCATTCTGATCATATTTATATAGCCCTTTCCAATTCCCAAACCAAATGGCTCCGTTCTGATCCTCAAAAAGATACATATATTGTTGTAGGGGAGAAGAAAAAGAAGTGGGCGTGCGCCACGCGGCCGGCATATAACGCGTGCTTCCGCCAAGTGACAAGGCAAGCCAAAAAACGCCGTGATCACCAATCATTATATCATACAACCGTCCACCCTTTGACAGCGCATTTTCGTTCGGAATTTCCTGGATTTGATCATTTTCGCATAATAACAATTGATGAGGACTCGTTTCCAACCAAATTCGATCCAGCGAGTCGCGAAATCCGAGAACAATATCCCGATCCTCCAACTGAAATATCGTTTTCCATGTCTCCCCCTCCCAGCCCATCAGGATTCTACGTTGATCCGCCATCCGTTGCGCTGTCATATACAAACCGCTGTCAGGAACCACAATAAGTTGAGCCCCATCTTGCAATCCCATTTCTTTTGGAAATGGATATTCAAACCACTCCCACTGTTTCCGATCACGTTCCGCCCTGTTTAACTGCAATAATCCATTCACAGATGGAATCCACAATGATCCATTATTCGCTCTCTGAATATCCTGATTGAATTTGATTAATTCCGTATCGGAGATAGATACAATCAATGCCGACGAATCCAATTCGGGTCTATATTCCCAAATCGAATCATGCAAGACATAAATTATAGAATTGTTGTGAAGAGGTATAAAACTAAACCCCCTCCCAAACGGAGTATAATCTTGTTGTTCGCTTAAATTTTCACTCAGAAACAAGGGGGAATACTGACGCCATCGTTTTTCATTTTCTTCCCAATGCATAAAACCAACATCATTCTCGGATTCACTTCCATACAAACGGGTGGTTGCATAAACCGACCATAAACCGCCTTCCATATCCACATGTATTTTCGAATGCGGGCAAGGATTGGGGATGTGAGTAATCTCATAACCATCCAAAACACTGGCATGTTCGACATCGCCGTGATTGATCAAAATCGTTCCGCCGGGCAATTGCGTAATGGCGCTCGACGGAGTTTCATCCATGCCATCCTCGATTGACCAGGATCGCCAAATTGGTGGTTGCTGAGCGTCCAACATGCCAGCGATCAACACAACAAATCCCATGATGAATGACAATCGAATCAGCACCCCAATGATCCTCCATTTCGAATGATATGAAATTCCCAATTTCTCAAAACTGGAATCGAGTTTTGTGAACGGCAGTTTCAATACGAATGTTGCGTCTTTCCCTATTTCGCCTCCCGCAGTGATGTCCCATCATGCATTTCAACAAGTTTTTTTGCGATGGATAAATCCAAGCCACTCCCCCTTGCGAACGTCTTTAACACTTTCTTGCGCTAATAACGTTTCCAGATTTTGGAATATTCCTCCTTCGTCATCCCGATGCCAGAATATCCAAAAATAAGCCACTTTCTCCTCTTCAAATTCGAAAAATACGATACGTTTCTGATTATCCAATAAAACGGCGTTAATGTCCATATGGGGAGAGATGATGCTTGGACGGTTTTACATGCAGATGGCCTCTGTGGAAGGTCAATGAGGGATCATGGATGGAAAGACTTGATACAGATCAAGGAACACCAGCGATAACGTCCCACTGCTTCAACTCAAATCGAACCTTTCAATACACGTTCGAAATGCATCCCGATCACTATTTCTTGATTACGGTTGCGACAAAAATTTGACGTAGTCTTTTGGGGTAACCACTTATTCTCTTAATAAATGGGTAATCAGGGCAATCGCATGAAAAAAGTCAATTATCCAGCTACAATTTTCTTGAAGTAATCATCATCCCATCCAGCCCGCAGACGTTTTGCTTTCACACCTACTTTGGTAGTTTTTTCATTCTTAATAAGATTGAGCGCCAATCGTCGAAGGATCGAGAAATTTTCTGCGGCCTGACCTAATCGGATCCGACTTTCATCTTCTCGAAACGCAACATCTAAAACCCAATGAAGTGAGTTTTCGATCCCCCAATGATTGCGAACGGCTTGGGCAAATTGTTCGACATGACAATCTAAACTGGATATATAAAATCGATAATCGTCGATTCTTCACCATTTCGTTTGCAAAT
>CAXXSM010000130.1:0-181026 GCA_963663405.2 bacterium
TGATTCGGCATTCGATAAAGAACCTTGGTTTATTGCATAGTTGAATAAATCTTCTAAAAATAACTAAATGTGGATTTAAGTCTTGTCTCATATATCTCCAGGGCAGAAAAAAGCCTTGCCCTGGGCACCCTCTCAGGGAGCGATCCGCATACGACGGGTGGCCAGGGCAAGGTTTTTCATCTGCCCTGGCGCTACGTTCCAGAAATTTTGCAAGGAGAGAAAAAAACCTTCCCCTTGGCGCCTTCTGTGTTTCTCGAATTTATCCAGCATACGTATTGTAGGCGAATTTTGTTGAACGAATATTATTTTATTGTTCAACCCGAATCGTGCGTTTGAATGAGATTCGCTGGTTCCCCGCTGTGTCCGTGGCGATGGCGTAGTAAGTGTGCGGGCCTGCTTTGGGACGATGCGTGAGCGTGTACGGCGCGTTGGTTCTTTTCCCGATCGATTCTCCATCACAGAACCATTCGACGCTTTGGATTCCACTTCGATCGCTCGTTTTGACATGGATCGTGACAAGAAGGTCTTCGCGTACATCAATAGCGCTGATCTCCACGGATGGACGTATGCGGTCGACGCGTTCCCCACCTTCGAATTCGAGTAGAACGGGGCGGTCGATCATCACTGTCGTCAAGGCTCCGGTTTTACATGGGATGGTTTTGATCCTTCCGCCATTCACGCCACGGACGATCATCTGTTCCGCCCCTTCACCGAAGAATTGCAACCTAAGACCCACCGTGCCTGGTTCAACCGGCTCGAACGCGTATTGATTCGCTGCACATTTGCTCGCTCGAACGGCGCGTTCATTCATTGTTTCGGCGTAGAGTTCAATCGTTTCTCCATAACTTTCCAGCGAATCCAGCTGAATCCAGGCTGCGCTTTGACCACCTTCAATGATTGTTTCGTTGGACAGAACGGGCGCGCCTTCCGGATAGGTTAGATTCAATATCGTTTGATTCACGGAACCAGAAAAGTTTGCGATCGCAAGAACGCGCCTGTTGGACGGCGCTGGAGCGATCGCTCCACGCCAGCCTTGGGGAAGAGGAAGGTCCGTCCGCAATTGCTGTGCGTGTTCGGCGATTTGGTTGTGTGGCGTGTTGGCATAGATCGCGGTAATTAGATCCACTCCAGCGCCGCCGGCCCGGAGCGCTTTCCCGTTCATGGGCGAGGCGAACACGGTATCGCACTTGTCTTTATACTCCGGTTGACGCGCCCAGTTATAGCCGAGGCGCCGCTCGATCTTCAATTGATTGTTTCCACCCGAAACCACCATTCCCAGCAGGTCTTCCACACACCACCAGTTGGAATCGCGGAGAGCCTCTTGTTCCAGCGCCTGAGCGCCCTGCGCGTCGTAATAGTGACGGCTGGATGTGAAACCGGGCCGCGCGTAGAAATAAACCGGCAATCCGGTCCAACGCAGACGGCAGTCTTGCTTCGCCTGGAACTGTGTGAACATAACGCAGGGGCCGTCCTCGAATGAGAAATAAGCGTAATACCGGTCCAACACCGGATCGGTGACAAGACCCGCCGTGTGGAATCCGGCGTCATTGAATTGATAGGTGTAGAGCGAGTTGGGTTTCGACACCTTGCGCTCTTTTTCATTCCCGGTTTGGACTTGAATATCTCCTATGAGCGATTCGGGATGTAAGTAGACCAACGGCTCCGGCTCGTTTACCTCCAATCGCGAGGGAACCACGAAACCGGTCAATCCATTGCCGTAGGTTTTTGTTACATCGCGGTTGGATGAGATCGATCCCCAAGCAAAGGAATTCCAGCGCCCTTTTGTACGATGAATCAGACAACGAAGCCAGCGATAATGATATGCGCCATCGAGGGATTGATACGCCTCATGGTAGGGAAGCGGTTCGGCGCGTGGACCGGCGTATTTGTGCATGAGATAGGCGGTTCCCGCTTTCGCCCAGGAATTGCGGTGGTAGTCGTACCGCCTAATGGCGCGGCTGTGGCGTTTCAATAGATTGGCGGCCCGTTCTTCCAGCGCCGCTGAAAAAGGATCTTTTTGCACGACCGCTCCATAGCAGTGGATCAGCAAGGAAACGCCATAATACGAATCATATTCCGCGCCGTGGGGCGCCGCCGACTCACCTTCAGGCAATGATAATACTTGGTGAAATTTTAGGACGCCTTCGAATCCATTGCCGTCATACGTGAATGTTTCGGGCATGGGAACGCCGGTCAGCGCGCTTAGGAGATGGATATACGTGTAACCTTCAAAGAGCATATCTCCCCCGTACCAAAGATTACACCAGCCGTGATGATCGCAGGAATAGTCTTGATAGAGGTTCCATCCTTCCGCCCATTCCCGCACGGGCTTTCCATCCGCGATGGCGCCGCAGGTGAAATCGTGGAGGGTGGAGACCATATCGATGCCGAAGGCGGCGATGAGGCTGCGTTTAAAGTCGAGATCCGCCAGTTCGGGGAAGAGATAGGCGGCTCCCATTGTACTCGACAGGTCTTGTTTGACTTGATCGTGGTTGCCGCCTTGGACGGGATACCAAGTTTTTGTGTCACGGTCCAGGTTGGCTCCACCGGTGAAAACATCTTGACATAAATCCTTGGTTTCCGCGTCGAGTTGATCCCACAAAATCGCTGCTGCCATAGTCAACCAGCCGACTTCATCCGCCCGGTAGCCATACACCCGCCGCCAGTGATCCCCGATCCGGAACTGGGGCCGCGTGTTGGGGAGATAGTAGTAGGGATTTTCAACATAGATACTTGTCAAACAGCACCAACGGAACGCTTTGACGCAGCGGTCCATCAATTCCGCGCGTGTGAGTTTCTTTTCGCCGAAGGTCTCCTGCTCCGTTTCCGTCAACAGAATGGCGTAGCAGTAGATCGCGTGCCCGGTTCCGCAGACAGTGATGATGGTCGCGTAAGGCTCATCCATCCAGTCACCGTATTTACGGAAATCAAAGAAACCACTGTTAGGCACACGATCGGAATCATCAACCCACAACGGCTCAAACACATCCACCGCGTCTTCGACAACGTCCAGATACAACTGACACAATTCCTCTTCCGTCATCGCCTGCGCGGGTGATGGATTGAAATTCGAAACGACGAGAAAGGCGGATACTATACATGAGAATTGAACGATTGATTTCATTGGATACCCCCTGGAATGATAATTGAGTTACCATTCAATTTACCATAAATTGGGAGTTGGTTGTATGGTGGAAGAGAGGATAGGAGTATTTTAAAATCGTGAAATTATTCTTTAGCGAGTTTCTTAATGTCTTCCAGTATGGTTTGCCTGAAAGCGCTCTCATCAGCCATGGCGCCCATCGCCAATAACTCATAGAAGGCTTCTTTCGGATCTTGCTGTCGCAAAGCGTCACGGCGAATCAGATCACGGATATAATCGCTTGAGTCGACATACAACCCCATCCCGGCCGGTGCGAAACTCAACATGCCGCATTAGGCTCTCCGGCAAGCGGACTTGAACGCGGTTCATTTTCTCGTTTTTTATCTGTGTATCGGGCATAATAGTCAATAATCTCCCAATTTACGTTTTTTCATCATGAGTACGCGGAGGAACGCCAAGTCTATCCACTGCATCTAAGGCTTTCCACAGTTCCGGCCAATTCGTTTCATTGCGGGTTTCATCCGCCTCTTCGCCTGTAACGATATCAAATTCTTCCAAACCATGTAACTGCTCAGGATCTTTCACTTTTAAAGAACCATCTTTTTCAACGGCGACTCGGACAATCATCGAGACGATTCTCCTTTCCTGATTGCGAACGATCAAAAATCATCCACCTTCTGGGATGTAGTTTTAGTATACTGCAATGGGAAAAAACGTCAAAATTAAAAAAGTTTAATCCATTTCTTGAATCATCAATCAATGTGCTATAAATGGAGCGTTGGTTGTATGGAGGATGGGGGGGATTTTAAATTATAAATGTGTTCATGTTTATGGTTAGCTGATCATGAATGAAACCGTAGTAACAATCAAAACAGCATGAAATTCTTGACATCGACCGGTTCTTCGAGATTGCCTCCCTTGCCGGTGTTGTTCAGATAAGGGGGGCCGGCGTAGGGATCGTCTGGATCGATCAAGGCGTTGTTGAAGGTTACCCCGGTATCTTCCCCTTCTAGAACCACGTTGGGAAGCAGGTCATTATCTTCGACAATCGCATAGTTGCCGTCGAAGATGTTCCCTACGCCGTTTATGACGAGGTTTTCGTTAAAACCTGATTGTGGATCTACTGTGTCCGCTGTGAGATAACTGCCTCTCGGATCGTCGGCTGTGAGAACGGCGGAAATGCAATTTTGGAAGATGCAATCATTGATCGCCGCGTTGCGCGGGCGGCCCTGGGCGTCTAAGAACCGGATCGCGATGGGATTGTTCACGAATGTGCAATTCCGGATGGTGATATCAGGATCGTTGCCATCATTGCGCAGAAGAACGGCGGCGCCGCGAGTAAGGCCTCCCCACGCGCCGAAATAATCATCGGCGACCATGTTGTCGATGAAGAGACTGTTTTCAAGAATCAGTTCCGGCGTATATCCATCCCGGCCCGTCAATTCCACACTGGCCGCATCCTGATCGACATCGGCGAGTTCAGCTTGCTGGTTTTTATGGAAAATCGAATCTTGAATCGTCAGAGTTCCTTTCCCTGAACCAACGATTCCGTGGAGTTGATTGGATACATAACAACTTTGCACGAGCACGTCGTTGGCCTGACCGCGTCCCCGGATGATAAGGCCGTTGTCTCCTCCATTGAGGAACTTGCATCCATGAAAGGTCATCTTCGGTCCAATCGCATTGATATCGACACCGGCGTCCGCCGCTTCGGATTCTGAGTATCCATAAAAATAAACTTGGCTGAAATCCCCGCGTTCTTCTCCCACAGCGCCGTCAAATACGCAGTTCTTGAACGTATAACTATTATCAAATCCCAACCCGGCGATATCCGCGGCGTTGTTGAAATTCACTAAATCTTCCCCTGGAGCGATTTCGCCGGATTGGCCGAAGAGAACGTTGTTAAAAGTCATATTCCCGGCCTGTCCATTGAGCGCGTATTGATCGTTATCAATCGTGGAAGCGCGCAGGATTTCAACATTCTCCACCGTGATGTTTTTCCCGATAAAAGAAAAAGTTGCGATAAAATTGTCATCGCCATTATTCGTGAAAACGCCGTAGCGCGTCGCTTCGACTGTGAGAGGATTGATCTTTGGCCGGTTGTCTGGATCGGCGCCCCGGATAGTAAACGGATCGCGGCGGTTGGCCAAATCGATCGCATCATCCAGATATCCCGTTGGAGAAGCGTCCGATGGATTCGGGACCAATCCACCGATCATAATCTGTTCGTCATATTCCGCGCCATCGAGAATCTCCACGGCGTCCGGTTCCCCATCGGTCACTTGGGCTTCAGTGAAAGAATCAATCGCGGCTTGAATGCTGGTGAAATCGGCGCCGGACTGGCCAACTGTTTTTGTGGTTGAAAAGCCGGGCATAGCGATCGCTAAGGCGATCAGGCAAAATAGGAATTGTTTCATTCTATGTTTTCTCCTTTTTCGTTAAATCATATTTGATCTATTGAAGAATGCGCATTCTGTTTCCAATGAAGATAATGCGAAGGATGTTTGGTGTAAAACAAAGGATTCCTTACCGTTCTTTCCTCCTTTCTGTTTATCCTCTCGTTAAGGTTTTCATATGTCACATTCATATAATTCTTAGTTCAGAAAAAAAGAAAGCAAGGGCAGATGTCGTATTTATTATGATGAGGATAGCTAATACGTGAGAAAAATTTGATACATCTGGAGAGTACGTTTTAAAAATAGTCCGTATTTTAAAGCCCAAAAAAACGAGTGAGTGGCAAAGGCAAGGTTCTTTTTCTGCCTTTACCTGAATCGAAATCACATATATCTAGCGAAATAATCTGCGCTGATCTTTAATAGAGTCTAGATTTCCTATTTGAACAACTTTTGGCCATAGGCGGTAGGCTTTCGGATAAAGAAGAGCAGGGCAGCAGAACACTGCTCCGTTCAAAGAAAAGTAATAGGAAAATGTAGTTGCTACTTTAAAGATTATTTTAATTTTTTTGAATGTTTCAGTAACCATCGATATAGATCGGGATTGTTGTAGTTGATATTACACAGATCATCTTTCATATACGAATAGCCGTCTGTATGCCCTTGATCGTCATCTATGAAGAATTCCAGATCGCCGCCATTTTTAATATATTCCTGAAAAAAAGTAATAACTCTCGGCCCATTTACGATCCGATCCAACAAACCGTGATAGGCGCGGAGAGGCACACCCTTAATCGGTTCGGTATTTATATCCCCCCCAGCCACACAAACTCCCGCCGCGAAATATTCGGGAGAATGACGGGTTACGAAAAATACGCCGATTCCTCCCATGCTGACGCCGGTCACATACATCCTATCGGCGTCGATATTCGCAATCGCCATCACTTCATTCATTGTATTGATAATTAATCCCTCATCCCATAGTCTTGTAGAAATAGGAGCTTGAGGGAATAGCGCGACAAACTGGAACAGTTCGGGTAATCGTTCCCGGTTCTGTTCATCGGAAAGCAAATTAAAAATAACCGATTTGGAAGCGATGCAAGTACTGCCATGTAGATAAACAAGGAGAGGATAGGATTTATTCGACTGGTAATCCGGCGGCAGGTAAAGCCAATACGGATAGCCCTCGTTTTTCTCACAGTAAACCATCGTTCCCGGTTTAGGATCAATGATCGGCCAAAGCGGTGTGGGCGGCGCTGCGATCAAACCATCGACATCGCCGATGATTTCTACTTTTTTGTCTGCGCCTGCTGGGGGAGTGATCGAATATGTTCGGGAGGCTTTTGAGGCGTCTTGAACCAGTTTCCATATCAGGGATTGACCGTCAATTTCGACATCGGCGTGCTCTTCAGCGATCGTCCAGCCTTCAGGGATCCGTTCGGTTATTACCGCTTTATCACCCATAGAAGCGTATGATGTTAACGTCACCTGAATAGGTTTATTTGGCGTATAACCGTAATTCGTTTCCAGAGCACGGTTGACATACATCTGTTTTTCATTGAATTCAACATCGGAGAACGAACCTATAGCCGTTTGGTCTCTGCTTTCCGCTCGAACGGTAAACCCAATATACACTCCTCCTGACATTTTATTGTCTCTTAGATCGAGCAGCGTGCGTTGCTTTGTTTCGGCGTCCCGGAAATAAAAGAACTGCTGTTTGTTTAATAAAGCGATTTCCAGCCATCCCTTTCGCCAGTCGACTGGCGCCTGCAATTCTTCCCAAAAGTATCCTTCTTGGGGCCAATTCCTTACTCCCAACATCAACGCTCCATCCTTTCTAACGCCGACGCAATGGAATCGAGTGTTGATGGAATTCTGTTGGCTTCGCATCTCCACACAGACGACGCTATCAGCGGGATTTGCGCTTAGATCGTTATTCGGAGAAATTCGGGCGCGAAAAAACAAACGGCTCTTGCAAAATCGTATTGAGAAAACTCAGACTATCCTCTGCAACGGATTTTGATGCGCCTTGATGATAAACCGTATATACGCCGGTTGCGTCATCATAATCGGCTTTGGATTTCGAGCATTCTCCAATAGAGGAAAAAGAATCGAAGACGCCGATCGCGTCGCTATATACTTTTACCGATACAATCGACATGATCGACAAATAAAATAACATAGCTTTCTTCATCATTTCTCTCTCTTTTTTTGTTGTTTTTTGGAATGAATTTTGACGACCGTTTCAAATTCATTACGGCGAATCCTACTCGTGGAAACAATTCCAACGCGCTATCCAAATTGTTTCCAATTGTTGACGCAGGTCAAATTCTCCGCTTTGTAGTATTCTAGGTGGTTGAGAGCCAAATCGGCCACTTTTTCGACTAATTCAGCTCGTTTTTCCTCTGACAACTCCGTGAACGAGTGGGCCAGATCGATTTTCTCTTGCAGTTGTTCGGGAGTGTCCGGTCCGGTTACGAGAACGCTGATGGGGTAAGACCAAGCGAAATGAATCGCGTCTTGAACGCTTACCCGTTCTGGAATGGCCACCGGTTTCACTGGAGGGCCCAGCCAGGTGTCATAACCAAAGAATCCCCCGTGCGCCAGCGTTTTCATGCCGATTAGGCCGATATTGCGTTCGATCAGCGCGGGCATCACGTTCCGGATAAAACTGCCATAACTGGGATCGGCGCAGTTGACCGGCATCTGACAGGTTTCAAAAATATCGGTCCGTTCAAGCACACGCAAATGAGCGGCGGGATCTCTATGCCCCGTGAAACCAATATGACGGACTTTCCCCGATTCCTTCGCTTCGATAAACACGTCGAGCACACCATTGTCAATGCGGGAATCAACGTCTTCTGGACTCATGACCTGATGCATCTGCCAAAGATCGAGATAATCCGTATTGAGACTCCGCAGGGAAATCTCAAGTTGTGTCCGGACCGACCGCGCGTCGCCCTTCTCCGCTTTGGTCATAAGGAAAATCACGTCGCGATAGTCCGGCGTCAGTATTTTTCCTATTCGTTTTTCGCTGTCGCCATTGTTGTAAGACGCGGCGGTATCGAAAAAGCGGATTCCGCCTTCCAGCGCAATTTCTATGGTTCGCTGGGCGTCGCGATCGTTCATCCGGATCAGATGCGCGCCCACCAAGACCCAGCATCGTGACCGATTCACCGGTCCGTCCAAGAGGCCGGGCAGGCAGCCACTCACCAAGGCGGTCGCTTGTAGGTGTATTTGGATCGGCGAATGAATTGTTCATCATAAACAATCCTGTTGTCAGTCCAGTCAGCGATTTGAGAAATTCACGGCGCTCACTCATAGTATATCCTCTTCCATTTATTCTTGTTCCGCGATCCGTTCCATCACATCAAGAGCGAACCGGGCGGACGCCGTAGCGGGGCCGCCGCCCATCTCCATTCCAACTTCGATCGCTTCCAAGAGTTCTTCCATCGAAGCGCCCGCTCTTGCAGCCTGATCGATGTGCCATTGCATACAGGATTCGCAGTCAATCACGACTGAGATCCCCACTGCGATCAGTTCTTTCTCTTTTTTCGGCAAGGCTCCATCCGAGAAAGCCGCCTTTTCCATATCCAGATACGCTTGATACACTTTCGATTTTAACGAGAGAAGTTTCGCGTGTGCCTCTTTTCGTTTCTGGATGATATCATCTATTTTACCCATCATTTTCCTCCATTTTGAGTTTTTTTTGGCGGGCGGGACGCCCGCCCTCCATTGATCATTGAATGTATCCAAGTGATTTTAACGCTTTGCGCTGCACCGCGTCCAGTTCAAAATATTCACTCGTCCCCGGTTCGGATTGCAGCCATTGATCTAATTGGAGACGATAATCTTCAGATACGGTAAGCGCCTCTTGATGCTTCTCTGGATTTGTTGGATCGGGAATAAGAAGGTTCTGGATCTCACCTTCTTTGGAACGCAGATCGAAGAGTTCATCTTCCGTATCTCGTGATTCCTCATCTAAATATTCGATAGTAATCGATTGCATCCGTTTCCCTCCAAAGAGATTATTCGTTTCCCAGCGGATTTGAATGGTGTGAGGCGGACCTTCCCCAGCGTCCATCAATCCTTTGGACTGGACGGCTTCGAAATCCTCAATCACCCAGAAGGGTTTCCGGTAGCGGGGAGATTGCGGGAAGCGCAGGCTGGGCGCGTAAAGTTCAATCTGATCGATCTGAAAACTGCCGATGGATTGATTGTATGGCAGTGAAGCGTCTACACCAACGCCTTCCAACACCATCCATTGCGTAGGCCAGCCACGCGCCTCTCCATACTCCAACGCGATTTCATAGATATCCGGTGAAACCTGCAACCGCCATCCATTGGGTGTAGTCAGAAAAGACGGTTGCGTGGCAGCTTCCTTATGAAGCGGATGAGAACCGAAAGACTCCGCGTAAACCGCCGTCGTATTAAGCCGAGTAAGAGCCTGGAAATTCCGGCTCGTATAGAGCTCTTTCGTCCGATATCGAACATGCGCCATCAGGCGGATGGAGGGATCGCCCTGAATTCGCAGTAATACGATGGTGGGGCCTTTTAATGGTATTTCGGTAAATACACCTAAGGGTGTTTCTGCACGGCGGCGCTTGGTGTGATAGATGAATTTATGCTCTCTCATCCGCAGCCCATACAATTTATTCGTGTCGCAAACCGGATCGGCTTCCGTTTCCAAAAAAGCCGGATGACCGGGCGTTGAATCACTTGTTTCGAGAAGCCAAGGAACTAGAGAACGGCCATCCATGGAAACATCAGAATTGATGCCAAGAAGCGCCAGCAGAGTAGGGAGGAGATCAATCGCCTGCGCCTGTTCCGCAATGCGTATCCCCGCTTGGATTTTCTTGGGAAAACGAAGAAGAAACGGAATCCGAAGCGCCGGTTCATACAGGTCATCGCCGTGGAAAAAACGTCCCCCCTCGCCCAAGTTTTCCCCATGATCGGCGATCGCGGCGATGAGCGTGTTGTCAAGGATTTTTTGTTCCTCCATAAAATCAAGCAAGCGGCCGATATGATGATCCATATACGTCACTTCACCATGATAGAGCGCTTGAAGATGTTCGCGATCCCGTGAAGACAACGCGGAGCCTTTCGAAGCGGTCAGACGGGTGATATCACGGACTGTGCCCCGCAGCGCGCCTTCATAATCTGGATCGTATATGGAATGATACGGCGCCGGCGCGTCATAGGGAGTATGTGGATCGTAGAGATGAATCCAGAGGAAAAACGGCCCGTTACGCTTTTCTTTAAGAAAACCGATCGCTTCCGATATCGTCTCTTCGGCGCGCCGCTCAGGATATTGATTGTTTACATCTTGATTGATCGATCCAAGGCTGTAGGTTTGAAAACCTTGATCGAGTTTGAAATGAGGAGCGAGGACCTTGCCGCTGATCATCGCGCCTGTCTCGTATCCATGCTGGAGCAGCATTTCCGCCAAGGTTTCTTCTTTATCGGAAACCCTCGCTGTCCGGAAGCGGACTCCCGAAGTTCGTGGAAGGCGCCCTGTCATCATGGAAGTGTGAGACGTGAGAGTCGCGGGGATATTACAAACCGCATTCTCGAACAACGCCCCTCCCGCCGCCAGGCGATCGAGGTTCGGCGTTTGAACGATCTCATTTCCATAACAGCCCAGCGCATCAGCGCGTAAGGTGTCCAGTGTCAATAGAAGGAGATTCGGCTTGTCCGGTTTGGATGGACAATAGCTGAACAACAAGAAGAGGAATAGTATGAGAGGGATTCTATTCTTTCTCAATTTATTGTATCCACATTGAGATGTATTCATATACAAAAATGGGCGGTCTAATCGATCGCCCATGAGTCAATCCTTTTGAACATTCCGTTAAAAGAATCGGAGAATCCCGCTCTACCCCGGTCAGCCTAAATTCCGCAGAAGAGCGATCTCTTGTTTCAGGAGTCCTTCCCGTTCTTCTTTAGGGAACCGGCCAAGCGACTCGTCTTCAACGCAAAAGTCGCCTTGGTAGTTCACAGCGCGCAGGATAGAGGCGACGCGTTTAAAATCGATATCCCCCATATGGATGGGGGAGCAATACTTCCCGTATTCCCAACCCCGTGGCCGTTGGACATTGCGTTTCTCCGCCGGGTATTTGATGCTCTTGCAATGAGTGTGAACCGCACGGGACGCGAAGGTTTCGAAGATTTTATACAGCGAATCCAATGGATGCCCGAACCAATAGAAATTGGCGGTGTCCAACGTTAATCCCAGCGCATCGGATCCCACGCCCGCAAACAAGTTGTTTAAGAATTCAGGATCGTTCGTCGTGTTTCCATGATTTTCGATTCCATAGCGGATATCCGTCCCCTTAACCAACTCGACAATCCGCTTGCATATTTTTATCGCGAAATCGAGAAACGCTTCACCTTGGATTTTGCGGGGAACGACATCGATTCGAATCGCGTTGACGTTCAACTGTTTGGCGGCGTCCACCACTTTGGCGCACCAAGCGGTTTCCTCTTCGGGGAATTCATCAAACCGATTGGGCATGGCGAACGCCGTGATTTTCAACCCGTTCTTTTTGACGGCTTCTCCCAGAGCGGCGATATCATCAGCCGTTTTGATGGAATAGCGTTCTTTTGGAAAGAGGTAGGGAAGAGTCAGATCCTTGTTAACCCAGATCTCCATTCCTTCCGCTCCGATTGTTTTTGCGGCGGCCCAAGTGTCAGGCGCGGGCACGTCTCTTAGGTGCGCGTCACGGCAGGCGATGACATTTTTTGTTTTATTGTTGGATGCGAAAGCGATCGCCGGTCCAGCGGCGAGACCGGCGCCGGCCGTGGCGAGAAATGACCGCCGGGTGACTGTTTGTTTGTTCATCATGTTCAATTCCTTCATTTGAGTATAGATTCGAATCGCGTAAGAAAAAAATACGCGGAACACTCTAGTGTTGAGATTACTATAAAATTAAAAAGAGAATAAGGGAGCGCTCAGTGGAATGAGAGAAAACGCTTCGATCTTATTCTATCCTTTCAAGCGGTGAAACCGTGGTTCCCGGATAAAACGGAACGCGCAGAACATCACCCATACGGCAAAAAACGCTGATAGAAAAAAGATTCCTTCATATCCTATAAAGGGGATCAATCCACCGCCCAACATTCCCGAAAGAAAAAAGGGCGCCGTCAGCGTATAACTCAAAGCGAAATAGGTCGGCCGGTCACGGGAGCCGGTATACTCCAGCGGCATGGTGATAAAGGTGATGATCTGGATGCTGCGGTTCGCTCCTAATAGAATGAATAGGAGGTAAAAAATAGACGGATGGGGCGCGAGAACCGCCATCAGATTTTGGATGATTACGATTACGCCAAACAGGATCATATTTACCCGGTGCCCGTACCGGTCGGCGATCCATCCAAAAAGAAACGAGCAACTGATCTGCCCGGCCATATAGCAACTGGTAAACACACCCGCTGTGGATGGAGGTAATGAAAACCGTGTGATCCCGTAAACCGAATAAAAACCAAACGAAATCAAAGAGAGCAGCATCCCCGCCTTCATAAACAAAAACCAACGGAAATCCTTATCGTTTTTCAAAATCCGGGGGATATGTTTGAAATAATAACTTTGTAAACTTTCGTGTGACCGGACTGGCCGGCGTGGTTCATGGACAAAAATCAGGCATATGAAGGATGCGAGATAAAATCCGTAGCAAGTAAAAAATAGCAAGGAAAAATTGACGGGAAAATGAACCGTGTTCAAAAGATAGGCTGTTAAAAAACCCGCTCCGATCCCAATGACGCCCGCGAAACTCTGCCGTAGCGCGAACAACCGCCCCCGGCGCGTTTCCGGCACCGTCGATGCGAGAAACGAACTCCACGCCGGGCCCATTGTTCCCCCGATCAAAGCGCCGGTGACGATCAGCCCTAAGACGATGGAAACACCGCCAACTCCAGCGATCTTTCCAAATAATAGAAGCAACCCCACTATCAACCAGGGCAGGCGCTGAATGAACGCCACAATCAGCACACAGAGTTTCTTCCGCGCCATTCCATCGATAAATGGAGCGGTCAGAATTTGTGGCAAGGCTCCCCCCATTTCCGTCAGGGCGAATATGCCCCCGATCGCAATCTCACTGCCGCCCAACCGGTAAATCAATACCGACAACACAATTTCCGGTGAGACGAACGCCAGTCCTCCCATGTACAGCGCACCATCAAACAAGTGCAGTATAAAATTACGCGCGGCGTATGGTTTAGAGGAATTCGGCATAGCGATTTTCCACGAATCACAATTCCCTTTCTTTCATTTGGCAAATAAGAATACTTGCTTCCACACCGCCGGGGAATTCCTCTAGATCGGCGTTTCTTCAAAAAGGGAACGATTCGAATACAACGAAGAAAACTTGCGATGGTGTATATTAAAAATTCAAACTGTGATAAGATAAACGAATCCCAGCATTAGAGAAAGGTGGGGATTCTTTTGCGGGCGCCCGGAGCAATGATCAAAGGCCAAATTATCGTTCGGACTGTAATATCTTTCACATCGCTAAGGAGGCGCGTGCATGGCGCTTGATAAAAAACCGCGCTGGCTCTATCGATTTGATAATTTTCAACGGGCATACAAAATGCTGCGTGAGGCGATCGAACTGGCCGGAGAAAGGGAACTGACTCAGCTTGAAAAAGAAGGTGTTATCCAGCGGTTTGAGTATACGATCGAACTGGCGTGGAAGACAATGAAAGACTATCTCGAACATCAAAATGTAGTCTTTGCTCAGATCACACCGCGCGCTGTGATAAAAGAATCGTTCACCGCAAAACTGATCCTCGAAGGGCAAACATGGATGAATGCCTTGGATGCGAGAAATAAAATGTCTCATACATATGACCTGATAATATTCGAGCAAGTGATTGAGGACATAAAAACACATTATTTGAAGATTATCGAAGAACTATACTTCCAACTGCTCCAGTACGCTCAACCAAACGAGGGCTAACGATGGATTCTGATGAAACACACGGTTTAACAGCCCATCAAATTGAAACTATCAAGACCATTCTCGCTCCGTTTGCCGCTCAAATCGAACGAATTGGACTTTTCGGCTCCCGCGCACAGAATCAACATCATCCTTACTCTGATATCGATCTTGTTTTTTACGGTTCTATCGATCAAAAAACGGCGGATCGCATTTGGACACTATTCAACGAAAGCAGCCTTCCAATGAAAGTTGACGTTGCCGTCTATGATTTAATCAAAAATCCGGACCTGAAAGCGCATATCGATCGCGTGAGTCTTCTTTTTCTAACGCGTGAAACGATAGTGGAAGAAAGACCCAAAATAAAAGGAGGAATGTCACAATGATACCCGTGCTTCATTCCGTGAGTTACGCAGGTTTTTGGGGACAGGACGCGCTGAGTTTGGATGAGTTCATCCCGCATGCGGCGTCGCTGGGATACGCGGGGGTGATGCTGATGATGAAACGGCCTCATCTTTCCCCGCTGGATTATGATGATGAACGAGTCAATGAATTGGCTGATCTGCTGGAGGAGAATCAGCTCACCGTGGCCTGTCTTGCGGCGTACAGCGACCCCGGCTGCGGTTTTGCCGCCCTATCAGGTCCGTTCGCCCCAATCAATGAAATGCAGCTCTATAATATTCGGCGCTATGCGGAAATGGCTCAGCGCCTGAAAGCGCCGCTGATCCGTCTGTTGACTGGTTTGGACGTAACGGGCGAAAATTACACAACGATGTGGGATCGTTGTGTCCGGTTTATGCGGGAAGCCTGTGAGATCGTTGAACCATTCGGAGTCAACATCGGCATTCAAAACCATGATGACATTGGCGGGCATTATCTGTCTATGGCGGATTTGATCGACGAAATCAACCGCCCGAACTGTAAAGCCTGCTTCGACGCCTGGTCGGTCGCGCTGCACGGCGAGGATCTCGCGGAAGCGGCTCACCATATGGGCTCCCGCACGGTTCACACCACCGTCGCCGATTACGTAAAACGCCCCCGGTTCAAGTATCATCATCCCGGTGGAGGCAACGTCTTCGAATGCACGCTCGATGAAGTCAAAGCAGTGGCCCCAGGCGATGGATTTATCGATTATCCCAAATTCTTCGACGCCCTCAAAGCCGAAGGATTCAATGGAACCGTCGCGTTTGAAATGTGCTCACCGATCCAAGGCGGCGGCGCCATGGAAAACCTGGACGCCTACGCCAAACGCTTTCTTGAGTTTCTCAACCCTTGGATGGATTAAAGATCCTCTTTCGTTTCCATCATTATTTGCCCAACAACTCGATTCAATCTTCCACTATTAAATAGACATGAACATCCAACGGCGCAAAACGGTCGCGGATCAATCCATCTTCCATTGTGACACTTCGCTCTTCAGACATGACAGGAACGTCATTCGATGATCGCAGTGGGCATTGAATCCGGGCGTGGATCGTTTCGGTTTGTGAGATATTCACCGCGAAAACAACCATAGTACCATCTGGGCCGCGTTTGGCTGTGGCGCGGATACGGTTGTCACCCGTTCCCAACCGTTCGCCCAATCCAGGATAGACGAGAACCGGTTCCAATTGATGAAATTCTTTGAGCAATTGCAACTGCGCGTTCCAAAGTTCAGGTTTCGCTTCAGGTAGAATCGGCCCTTGGTAACGAAAACTGAACCACAACATCGCTTTCACACCGGCTTGAACCGCTAAATACGACATCATGCGATGCTCTTTCACTGTTGGGAACCGGTCGCCGGGCCATTCGAAGAGTTGCCCGCAATGCCAGACGGGAAGATCTCCGTCCGATGTGGCGTACGCTTTCATAATATTGTCCCCAACGCTCTCGATCCGGCCTTGTGTAATGGGGTATGTGTCCACCGCGAGAACATCACAACAACGTCCAAACGTCTCATACACAGTTGGATCGGTAATCACAAGGTACACCGGATGGACCGGATCTTCCTTTCGGATTAACTTATACGCTTCATGCATCTGCAGAAGATCCGCTTTGTTGTATCCCGGTTCATCGAAGAGCATCCAAAACAGCAGCGCTGGATGATCCCGGTGCTTTTCGATCGTTTCCCGGATATGATCGAGCCATTGATCACCGCTTCCGTGCATAGAGACGCCCACTTTCAAACCGGCTTTCTCCGCCGCGTCAAGAGAAGAGGCGCTCCCCATAACAAATGTGTACCCGGCTTCACGCAGCAATGGATAATGCTCCACCGCCGCGCCATAGGTTCCAATCGGAAAGAACGGTTTTCCATTTTCATCCCGCAGGGCGAGATCGTTTCCCAAGCGCTGAGGAAGACCGAATCGGGGCAGCCGCCCTTTGAAATGAGTGATTTCCGTCATGAACGTGTTTCGATCCGGCAGAGGGTATGTCGCCCGGATGACGAATTTCCCATCCGGAATGTTCGAGAGTGGATACGTGGAGACATATCCCTCGCGTCCTTCAAACGTTGCGATCGGCCCCCCGCTGGAGCGTTCAATATCATAGCGAACGCGGGCGCCGGGTGTAAGCGCCTCCAGCCGGTGGGGTGTTCCGAAGGTGATCTGGAGCGTATTCTCTTTCGTAACAGCAGTGAGTTTCGTATGCAGATGGAGCGATTTTAAAATCGATTGCTTAGTCTCCTTATAGTCCAATAACCGGAACGCCAATCCAAAATCCCCCGTGCCCTCGCACACTTTCAACAAGAGTCGATTTCGGCCTTTTTTGAGCGTAATCGGGACATAGTCATCATCCGCCTCCAACCACCGCCCATCCGGAATCGAAAACACGTGGACGAGTTCTCCATCAAACCAGCATTTGACATTATCGTTGCTGCCGATCGCCGCCATCACACGCCGCTCGTCCGGCGAATCGATCCAGCAAAACGCGTACGCGACAACATTATCATTTGGAGTCATAATATCATTTAAATGAACCAGATCAGTCTTCGATTGATGGAGAAACCACGAACGCGGAGTAGATAAATCCGGATGTGAAATAGAATCTCCCACTTTGGGTTCGATCTTGGCCTCCCCCCCTGCGTCTTTTAATAGATCAGTAAGAAAACCTACGCACCGTTCCCCATGCTTGTAATCAGTCAAATTGAAATCATCGCTATTGGGAAATGGCCCGCAAAGCAGCCAATCGCGAAAAAACTCACCCGTTTTCTCAGCCGAATAAACCGGCGCCTCATCCGCGCTGTAAGAAGAAGAAACTGGAATTAAGAATAGAACCAATGAAAAGAGCAGAAAACGTTTAATACGCATTGAACCAGACTCCTTGATGAATATCTGTTCCGTTAACGAAACAGATAAAATGTAAGATCAACAATATACTTCAAGATGAGAGTTTGAATAGAGAAGTCCAATATTAAACGGATCTGATTTCTATGTGGTTTATTGATAGAATCTCTCTTTGTTAAAGTGATCTTCGATTTGAGAGAGTAAAACTATTTTCCCCAAAAGAAAACTCCCGCCCTCTCCGGATTTTCGCTGGATTTGCTACAATGAATCGTTCCCAAAATTCACGATTGACTCGAATCGATCGGGGAGGTTCTCATGCCGAACGCTTTTTATCGCGCCGCGAATCCGGAATATACCATCGTTGACAGCGTGAAGGATTCCCTGCGGTTCACAACCCGCAAGTGTCTGACGACGTACAACGGCAACCTGTGTGCGACGTCCACCTTTGTTGATCCGGAGGGTAAACCACAGCCCTGGCATGAGTTTGGGGAATTGGAAGGCGTCGGCTGGGCTGCGAACGCTGTGGGGGGCGCGTTCGAGATGCTCTGGTACGCTCGTATTTTCAACGATCAACGCATTCGCGCGATTGCGATATCTGTGCTCTATCACGCCCTGGAAGGCCGGTTCTTCGAAGAAGATGGTTTCATGAGACCCTACCGGGATATTCCCACGGACAAGCGCTATCTCAATTATCTCCACCAAGACCGGTTCGACACGTGGTTCTGCCCAGGCTCGTTCGCCAATGTGGCGCTGCAGCTGTTCTGGGCGTCGGATGAAGTGGACGGATCGTTACGCGAGCGTCTGCGCGAAACTGCGCTCCAAACAGCCCGCTGGTTATGGGAGCGTATCGGACGTTGTGAAAACGGTTGGTATCCGCGCCGGGTGGATCCAGATGGGAAAAACTTCGATCACACCGCCTGGGGAACCGGGAAAGACCGGCAGTTCGATCACAGCGGCGACGGGTCCTTTCTCCTCTGGCTATGGATTGAATTAACCAACCGGGGATACCGGGATTGCACAAAGGAAATCCGGCGCGCCGCGAATGTGTTTCGCGAGATCGGCGGCGCGTTCGGCAGTATCAATCTGGATACGTACGACGATCACGAGAATGTCGCGTATAGTATCGGATTCCGCGTCCTGATCCGGGCGGCGGCGTTGCTGCGGGACAACTCGTTGTATGAATGGGCGCTCGAACATTGCTTGCATGGCTTAGAGCGGTTCGAGATGAAAGACGACCGCAACGGCGTGGCGACACAGGGGCTTCTCTATATGGAAGATTCCTGGGACACGTCCTATTTATGGGAAAATGCGGAAGCGGTGATGGCTTATTTCGAAGCCGCCGAACGAAACCGGAACCGGGAGTATGAAATCAAGGGGCTGACGATTCTCCGGGCGGCGGCGCTGCACCATCACGGCCCGTATGGTTTCCTGACTGAAGGCGTTGATTGGAATAACCATAACGGCCAGTGGCGGGAATTGGAGAATCAGAAAATCCCGATTCATGTCGGTGGCGTAGTCTACGGAGACGTAAATTACACACAGCCGTTTTTAAATAATATGCACATCAGCGCCCCAACGCTCTACTATCTCGAACGCCTCGCGCTTCGAAAACAAACAGATGAAGGAACGGCCTTGATGGATTGTGAAAACAATCGTTTAGTGGTTTTGTGATGGATGTTACGTAAATCAGATGGTTTTTTGTCTGAATCAGGATGGCCAGGATTAAAGGATAACCAGGATTTTTTCTGAATTCAATGTTGTATACATTCGATGACAGTTTAGGCTCTCATGATTCCTATCCTGAATATCCTATTTATCCAGGATATCCTGATTCTGATAAAAGAATAGAGTATATTCTCAACATAGAAAGGAACTACAAAATGAAAAAAATTTGGATCGTAACACTGCTGCTGATAATGGCGCCGGTTCTTTGCGGTTGGAGCGCGGATGTGTTCTGCCGGTATGAATACAAAGGTGAAATCCATTATGGGCAGGTGAAAGATGGAGTCATCCACGAACTCAGCAAAGCGCCGTGGGATGGTGGAAAAGAGACTGGGGAAACGATCGGGAAAGACGATGTCCGATTGCTGCATCCCAGCGTACCGCAAAAGATCATCGGTATGGCGGGCACGTATAAAGAAGCGTGGGCGGATGGCGCGGAGCCATACAACACCGTTCGATGGTTTCTCAAACCTCCCACCGCCGCCGCGGCGCCGAATGAGGATATAGTTCTTCCGGCGGCGTTGGATGAACTGATGGTTGAAACCGAACTGCTGATTGTAATCGGCAAGCGCATCAAGAACGCCGGTCTCGAAGAAGCTAAGGATGCGATTTTCGGCTACAGCATCGCGAATGATATCGTTGGTTCCGTCTCGTCCTATCATCGTGTAAACGGTGAACCCTTCGATCAAAAAGAGACGCTTCTCGCCCCGGCGTTGAAGCAGGGAGATGGATTCAATCCCTTCGGGCCGTTTATTTACCGGGGCGTCGATTGGCGCGACCGGGAACGGACATTAATCGTTTCCAATGAAAAAACAGGCAAACGATTGGTTTATACACATAATACCTCGAATATGATCTATACACCGGAAAAAATCGTCAGCGATCTCTCGTGTGTCTTCTCACTCAATCCCGGTGATATCATATGCACGGGCACAACTGAAGCGCTGCCCGCCCGCGCGGGGGACCGGATGGAAGTCCGTGTTGAAGGATTGGGTGTGATTGTCAATCATGTTGTCGCGGAGTGAGTATTACAGCCTCAATCATACTTAACCATTAAGGAGTCAATCAATCATGCCTGTCAGCATATTGCCAAAAAACAATCGCCGGTGGTTCTTACAAACATCCGCTGGAGCCGCCGCTTTATTGTCCTTTGGCGCGCCGGGAACCAAAGGCGCTGTTCGCAAACCGGGAGACGTGGTCCGGTGGGGCTTGCTCTCCGATACGCATATCCCCAAAGATGTGACGAATGAATACCGTGGATTTCGTCCGTATGAAAACCTTAAAAACTTAGTCCCCCAACTTCTGGAAGCCGATCCGGAAGGGCTTATTATCACGGGCGATCTCGCCCGTCTGGAAGGATTTCCAGGCGATTACGCCAATCTAAAAAAATTACTGCAGCCATTGAGTGACACAATGCCGGTTTGCATGGGACTGGGCAATCACGATGAGCGGAAAAATTTTACAGAAGCGTTCCCCGAACACCCCGTTAAACAGCAGACGGTCCGTGGAAAACACGTATTGGTGATTGAACGGCCGCCAGTCCGATTTATTGTGTTGGATTCCCTGCTGTTTTCGAATCGTGTGTCCGGTTTATTAGGGAAAGCCCAGCGGGAATGGCTGCAGGATTTCCTTCTCAATACCGATGACACACCCACATTTCTCTTCTTCCATCATCCCACAACGGATGAAGACGGCGACCTGCTCGATTCCGAAAAACTGTTCCGTATCATCAAACCACAAACAAGCGTCAAGGGTGTCTTCTTCGGCCATTCCCACGAGTACCAGCGTTCGATCGTCAGTGGTATCCACGTCGTCTCTTTGCCCGCGACGGGATATAATTTCAATGATAACGAACCCATCGGATGGATCGAAGCGTCGTTCACACGAACTGGAGCTACGTTGAAACTTCATGCTGTGGGAGGAAACACACGGAACGACGGAGAAGTCACGTCACTGCAGTGGCGTGTCTAACGCAAGGATAAAACAATGCGATATGAATTCACTCATCGTCCGCGCCGCCTGCGAAATCATCCTCGCATCCGCGATCTAGTGCGGGAGAACCATGTGCGGTTGGATGATCTGATCTACCCGATGTTTGTCACGTATGAGAAAGGCGCCCGGAATCCCGTCCCTTCCATGCCCGGCGTGGACCAATGGGGTGTGGACCGGATTGCGGAGGAATGCAAACGAATCGAAGGACTCGGTATCCCCGCTGTGATTCTCTTCGGCATTCCCGAAACAAAGGATCCGGAAGGAACAGGCGCGTATGCGGAAGATGGAATCATTCCACAAACGGTGGAAGCGATTCATAAAGCGTGTTCGTCTCTCGTGGTGATGACGGATGTCTGTCTATGTGAATATACCTCGCATGGGCACTGCGGCGTTCTTGATGAGGAAACCATTCTCAATGACGAGACAGTCGAACTACTCGCCAGGGAAGCGGTAGCTCACGCCAAAGCGGGCAGCGATATCATTGCGCCGTCGGATATGATGGACGGGCGCGTCGAAGCGATCCGTGAGGCCCTCGATGAGGAAGGATTCGAATACGTCCCTATTCTCTCGTACTCCGTCAAATACTCATCCGGTTACTATGGGCCGTTTCGGGACGCGGCGGAATCGGCGCCCGCGTTTGGTGACCGCCGGTCGCATCAGATGGATCCACCCAACCGCCGCGAAGCCATGCGCCAGGCCGAGTTGGATCTCGAAGCGGGAGCGGATATGCTAATGGTGAAGCCGGGATTGCCGTATCTCGATATACTCCGCGATTTACGGGACCGGTACGATGTCCCCTTGGCGGTATATAACGTCAGCGGGGAATACGCCATGGTCAAAGCCGCGTCAGAACGCGGATGGATTGATGAAAAACGGGTCGTCATGGAAAACCTGACGGCGTTCAAACGCGCCGGAGCCGATATGATCTTGACCTATCACGCGCCGGACGCAGCGGAATGGCTGCGCTCGGAATCGATATAAATACAAAACTGGAGGAATTAAGTAATGGATAAAATGCGCCGTTCGATTTTAACTGGAGGAGCGTTGCTGGGAGCCGGTCTGCTGGCTGGCCCTCGTGGAGTCTATGCGTCAGAGAAACAGCAAGGGAAAAAAGGAGTCCTGCGCTTTTCCTGTCAGGAATGGATTCTTCCCGGTAAGACGCTGGAACAAAAAGTTGAGAATATGCAAAAATGGGGGATTGAAGGCTTTGAACCCGGCGGGGGTGGACTCAGCAAACGAGTGGATGAATTCAAAAAGGCATTGGATGGAACCGGGATCAAAATCAGCGCCATCTGCGCGGGCTTTAAAGGCGCGCCGATTTCCGAGAAGGAAGAGACGCGCAAACAAAGCATGGAAACGATGAAGGAAATACTGACCGCCGCCGGACAATTGGGATCGACGGGCCTAATCATCGTTCCCGCGTTTAATGGCCAGACGACTCTCGGTCACGTGGAAGGCCGGCGCGTCCTAATCGATTTTTTGAAAGAGATCGGCGATCACGCGCAGGAAGCGGGTACGCGGATTCTGCTGGAGCCGCTAAACCGGAACGAAGCCTGGTTTCTCCGTCAACTCTCCGACGCCGCCGCGATCTGCAAGGATGTCAATCATCCCGCAATCTGTATGATGGGTGATTTCTATCACATGGGTGTCGAAGAACCGTGCGATTACGCGGCGTTTATCTCCTGCCGGAAATACGTGCATCACGTTCACCTCGCCAGCCGCCCGAACCGGAAGCAGCCCGGTTACGATAAAAACGATGACTTCCGTCCCGGCTTCCGCGCGTTGAAAGAAATCGGCTATCAGGATTTCAGCAGTTTCGAATGTGGAATCGAAGGAAAACCGGAAGTGGAGATTCCCAAATCGATGGAGTTCCTGCGTGAACAATGGGACGCGGCGTAAAGACAATATTCAGCATTATGTTTGTTCGTGTTTGAGAGGGTGGCCAGGGGAAGGCTTTCTTCTCCCCTGGCATAATTCCCGGAATGTAACGCCAGTAAAAACAACGCCGTGCGGTGGTGGCTTTTAGTTGAAAAACCTTACCCTTGCCGTTCTATTACCCAAAATATTTATTTCAAATTCGATTTCAAATAAAGGTGAATCCAATTTACCGGATCCCAAATCAAAACAATTGGCCCCAGGAATGGGTGAATCAGATTATCGAAGATGACGCCCAGCGCGCTCTTCAGCGTTTGCCTGACGACTGTATCGCGCTTGCTGTCACCAGCCCCCCGTATTGGAATGTCATCGATTACGAAACCGAGGGACAGATCGGACAAACCAGCTACGAAGCGTATCTCAACGATCTTCTTCCGGTCTGGCAAGAGACATTCCGGGTACTGATTCCCAACGGCAAACTCGCGATTGTCACGCCGATTATGCCCATCCCCAAACGCGCCATCAACGATCAACATACCCGGCATCTGAAAAATATCAGCAGTGATATTGAACAGACGATTCTCGATGCGATACCTCATTTACGCCGGTACAGTCTTTTCGTCTGGCAGAAACAGACGACGGAAAAGATGTTCGGCAGTTACCCCTTCCCTCCCAATATTTATGAAGACAATACCATCGAATTTATCAACGTCTTCGTGAAAGACGGCGCGCCGCCTTCAATTCCCAAAGAAGCGAAAGAACCGAGTCGTCTCACCCAGGAAGAATGGCGTAATCTAACCATGCAGGTCTGGCCACTCTACCCGGCGGATGTAAAACGGTCGGGAGGACACCCCTGCCCGTTTCCCCTGGCGCTGCCCCTGCGTTTGATTAAGATGTACACTTTTCAGCGCGCGCCGGAAGTGGGATTCGAGGGGGATCTCGTTTTGGATATGTTCAATGGAACAGGAGCGGCGGCCGTGGCGGCGAATTCGTCCGGGAGGAATTGGATTGGAATCGACTTGAATCCCGATTATTGTAAAACCGCCCGGTATCGGGCGGAAAACGAACGGATCGATCCCGATTGCATTCTCTTGGAATCGGTCAAAGTAAAAGGCGCCCGGAACAGCAAAATCGTACAACCAACTTTGATTGATATGTGAATTCCATGAAGTAAAATGGGAAAAATCGGGGAAGAAGAGACTCATTCATTTACATCAGAGTTCTTGTTAATATAGAATATTTCGCAGTTCTTCTTCAGTAACCGGCACAAATTCTTCTTCAGCGCCAAGTTTCTCTTTAATTTTCTGACTTAGAATAAATCGGATGCCGCTGATTACATTGGTATCAAAATAGGTCTGTCCAGTGTCAAATTCGTAGTAGTATGAAATGTGTTTTTTCTTTTCGCACAGCAATTCGTCATCGGTTGTTTTAATCAGGAGAGATAGTTTTCCCGCGATGCGTGTCGATGTCTCCACTGGAGATGGTTTCATGGTTGTCGTGCCGTTCTGGTTCTTTGTATACGTTGTGGAGACCGTTCTTGATAGTGTTACTGTTTCTATATCAATGGCATAAGTCAATCGGTTGTGATCGAAAGGAATTTGTTCGGAAAATTTCGCAAATTCCAGGCGGAGATGGCGCTGAAGCGTCGTTTTTATGGAAGGTGTCAGAATCTTTGTGACAAAAATAGATTCTATTTTTTGTTTCGGAATACCATATTTTACGGAGATGATTTCACCAATTGCGCGTTGGGGATTCTTTTTTTGCTCTCGCAACACATCAGCTAACTGCTCCTCGCTGATGATTTCCATCTCCACCAGGATTCTCCCAAAAGGGATAGGTTTTCTGTTTTTGATTGATACCATATTAACCTCTCCACTATGCTTGCTAAAATCAAAGAACGATAATCCAAAAAATTAATAAGGGAAAATACATTTTCCTGCAGTTATTATTTTATATCGTTTTGATAATCTTTTCTATCTTTTTGTGATAAAATATCGATTTAATTATCGCCATTAAAATAAAGAACATAAATAAAAAGATCGTGATCTTAGTATTTTAGAACAATTCAGGGAAGTAGTTATCAGGGAATTGCAAGTTAAATGATCGTAATCTAGGAAATTATGGTCTGATATTCATTTTTCAAAAACCGGGGTGGATTCTCATCCACCCCGGTTCTGATGAAAGCAGGGGAAATAATCGTTTGTACGATCGATCAGCTCGCTTTTGGAGGACTTTCGACAACGATTTCTTTATCCGAATCGAAATAAAGGACTTTGCCTTTGCGATAGGATTCGACAGACATGGCGATCGTGACCATCGCTTTATACGCGGTAAGGGAATTAAGACGCGGTTGTTCGCGGGATTTAATACAATCGAGCCAGTTCTGCATATGGTCCGAACGTCCCTCATTACTGACGGGCAGTACGATTTTTATATTTTTTCTGTTTCGACCCCGCCGGCCTTCTGTCTCTTCCTCAACCCAATAGTCTTTGAATTTCTCTTTGAATTCTTCTTCGTATTTCTTCACGTATGGAGGTTGTGGAGTGACGGTGATGTGATCCGTATGGCCTTCAAACATCCCGTGTTCGACCATGACGATGGTTCCCTCATGACCGCGGATCAAGCCAGGGATATGGGTGTCGTTCGCCATGCTGGACGAAAGCACAACCTGATGCTCACCTGGATATTCGGCCATGAAAGCGAACGTATCGGGCACTTCGCGGGTGTCTTTAAAAACATAGATACCGCCGCTGCCCATGACTTTATAGGGGAACTGCGCTTCCGGCCAACAGATGTTGAGTGGAGCCATAACGTGATAAAAGAGGTCGGTGGCGATCCCGCCGGAATAATCCCAGAATTTGCGGAAACGGAAGAAGCGGTCCGGATCCCATTCCCGTTCCTGTGTGGGGCCAAGCCAGGTTTCCCAGTCAATATAGAGATCACCTTTCCCATCCGGACCGGCGCCTTCGTCGATGCCCCAGTTCCATTCGCCTTCAGTAGAGTTGCGGTGGTAGGAGCCTTGGCTCATAATCAGTTTCCCGATCAAGCCGTCTTTAATGGCTTCTTTGGCTTTCCACCATTGGTCGCTGGAGGTGGTTTGACTCCCGATCTGCATAACACGCCCGGTTTTCAGACGGGTTTCATGGACCAGTTTCGCTTCCGGGACGGTCTTGGTCATTGGTTTTTCGCAATAGACGTCTTTGCCCTTTTTCATTGCTTCGATGGAGATCCGGGCATGCCAGTGGTCCGGGGTGGCGATGATGACGGCGTCAACATCGTCGCGGTCGAGGATTTCTTTATAATCGGCGACGCAATCGCGTTCACTATCGGGATCGAGCCCCGCGCGTTTCGCGGCTTCTTTACGGCGGGAGACGTAGCAGTCGCAGACTGCGACGATTTTTGCGTCGTCTTTCTGCCGGATCCAATTCAACAAAGCGCTTCCACGTCCACCAACGCCGATGATTCCAACGTTGATTTTGCTGTTCGCTTCCGTTTCAGCGGCGCTGGCGGAATACTGCAAGGTGGTCAGCCCAGCGGCGGCGATCCCCGTCGTTTTCAAAAAATCTCTTCTGGTGTTGTCTGTCATTCTGTTTTCTCCCAAATTTTAAAGATGAAGCGATGGTTCCTTTTATAATTAATGGATATCGCGGTCAAGGATTGTATATAAGAGTATCTTACTCGGATACGACTTGGAAAGAAATGGGCAGACCGCGATCAAAGAAGTTCTTTCAAATCGATTAAGGTTTTTAATGAATGGCAGCGGAGTGGATAAAGTTGTTTTTCAAACGGAAATATATCAGCTACCTGCCCCAGTTTTTGAAATCTGTGGTGATAATACGCGAGCTATTCTGTTTGCTCATCGTCCTATGAATCGAATGGACAAGAAGGATCGTGTTCACGCATGCTATTTACACGCCTGTCTTCGATATGTTAATAAAGATTTCATGACTAATTCTAGTTTGCGCGAAAGATTCGGGATAGAATCACAAAATAGCGCCATTGCTTCTCGTATAATAAAAGATACATTGGATGCTGAATTGATTCGTTTATATGATCCAGACTCTTCAAAGAAATTTACTAAATATGTTCCTTTCTGGAGTTGAAAATGCCATTTTTTTATTTGACGGTTATTTGATGGTTATTTGACAGAATCGATGATTCCTTAGAAATGGTTTAAATGGGTGTTTTCTAACCTGCTCATTTTATTGCATTTATAATTTTCTTCTCTATGAATTTTTATTTGATGGCATTTTGATGATTCGAAGAAAAGGGAATGAATTCCGGCTTATGTGAGCTATGGAATGCTTTGATTTTTTTTGAATTGAATAGATTGATATTACGTAAGTTTTCTTAAATCTTCCCCCGCTCCAACCATTTCAATATCGCCTGGTTCACTTTTTTCGGTTGTTCGAGGGGAGCCAAGTGGCCTGCTTGAGGGATGATTTCCAGGTGAGAGTGGGGGATCGCTTCTTTCATTGACCGGGCCAGGTCCGGCGGAGTCAGCAGATCGTCCTTTCCAACGAGAATTAGAGTGGGTACTGATATTTCCTTCAATAAATCAGACGAATCCGGACGGGCGGCCATTGCTTGAAGGGCATGGATGATACCGATAGGGGAATTGTGTTGAATGGTTTGATGGACCTTCTCAACAAGTTCCTTCCGTTTCTCCAACGTTTCGGGACCGAGTAGATTGGGGGTCATTGTCCCCGCGAGCGCGACGGCGCCGTTCGATCGCACTTCATCGATAGTGTTGCTCCGTTTCTCACGGGCTTCTTTGGTATCAGCTTCCGCGCGGGTGTCGCTAAGGATGAGCCCAGCGAAGCGATTGGAGGCTCTGCGCCACATCTCGAAAAGGATATAACCACCCATCGAGCATCCAGCGAAAATCGCTTTCTCAACGCCTTTTTCATCCAGGAAAGAAAAAATCGCGTCCGCATACGCGCCCATACTCCCTTCTTCTTCCTGTAGAGGCGGCGTTTTACCGAATCCGGGCAGGTCGAATGTAATGACGCGCCTTTTTGTGGACAAACCATTCAACTGATGTTCCCACATCGTCTGGTCAAGAGGGAAGGCGTGAACGAATACAAATGGTGAACCTTTAGCGGTTCCTTTTCAGAACAATCAAATTTCATGGTTGCGCTCCTCCATCAAGTTTCCCTGGCGCGGGCCGAAAATGAATATATCTTCAGTGAAACTACGTTTGATATTATTAATACTATATCCAAAAAACGGTGAAGGTGTGAGGTTCAATCAACGTGACCGCTTCCGTGGACGTCGAGACGAAAATCGATCATAACTACCATCAGCTGCCCAGTGAGAGAGTGAACGCGTGGGAACGCGCGCTGCCCGCGGCGTATTTTGAATACCGCCGCAAATGGGAAGAGTATCCGAAACAACGGATCGTCAAGGCGTTTCCCGTCCATTTGGATATCGAAGCCACGTCCCATTGCAACTTGAAATGCGTCATGTGTCCCCGGACCGAGATGATCGAAGAGGGTACCTTCTGGAAGGTTCAACATTTCGATATGGATCTATACAGACGGCTCGTAGAGGAAGGGCGTGAGAAGGGGCTTTGTTCGATCAAGTTCAACTATCTCGGTGAACCGCTCCTCAATCCACGATTGGTCGAGATGATTCTGTTTGCGAAAGAGAATGGGGTAGTAGATGTGATGTTCAACACAAACGCCGCCGCGTTGACTGAACGGACTGCCCGCGAATTGATCGATTCCGGTCTAGATAAACTCTTTTTCTCTTTCGATTCACCCTATCGAGAACATTACAACAAGATCCGCGTGAACGCCGATTATGATAAAGTCCTCCAAAATATCAAGAATTTTATGCGGTTTCGCGCCGAAATGATCCCTAAACCGTTTACGCGGGTATCGATGGTCCGGATGAAGGAAAACGGGAGGAATGGCGGGCGTTTCAGGAATTATTCGAGCCGATCGTTGACGCCGTCGCTTGGGTGGATTATATCGAACATTCCAACGCCGCTGGTTCGGGGAAAGGGAAGATGCGGGATTCTTCTACAGTCGAAAGCCGGATAGCCTTCTGCTGTCCACAACTGTGGCAGCGTATGTTTGTGCATCCCGATGGGGTGGTTACTGTCTGTTGCGTCGATTCTGCGCGGAAACTGCAAGTGGGCAGCATCCATAATAAAAACAGTGGAAGAGATCTGGACAGGTCCGGCGTATCAGAAACTGCGTGACCTGCACGCTGCGGGAAGGATTCATGAAATCCCCGTCTGCGCAAATTGTCACTTGGCCCGGACACCACGATGATTAGGGGATTAGGTTGAAGACTGAAGACTGAAGGCGCGCGCGAATGGAAGGTTATTCATCCTAATGGCGTATACTCTCGACAATTCGAATTCACAAAAAAAATGGTGGGTGGCCAGGGCAAGGCGTTTTTCTGCCCTGGCGCGACACTCTCGAAAATTCAATTTCCCTTATTCTAATCCCCGATTACTCGCCATGATATCGCCGATGGATATCAATCCATTGGACGGATCGTAGGTATACTGCCCTGTTTTACGTCCAGCGGCTTCGTAATCTCCCAACCAGGTTTCTTCTTTATCTGGCCCGACGGACCGCATCATGTATCCCATGTTATATTTAATCATAACGGCATTTGTCGTTTTCCCGGTTCCCGCTCCCCAGTATTCGAAATAGCGTTCGTTCTTCCCCCGCAGAATCCCCGCGGCTTCTTCCCGGCGGGGAATCCAGATGTCCAACGGGATTGAACTCATATAGGCGACGGGTGTCGTTAGTTGTTTAAATGTGTCAATCTCCGAACCGGAACTGCTCAGCCCAATCCCATCAAAATCCGGCACGTAGGAATTCCGGTCGAGATGATACTGTTCAAGAGCGTTCACAAGCGCTTTTAAATCCGACCAGGTCCGGGTCACCTTGGCGCGCACCTGCGCATTCAAAAAATTCGGTACCGCAATCGCGGCCAAAATCCCTATGATAGCGACAACAATTAATAGCTCGATTAACGTAAAACTCCGTTTCTCTTTCATTGGTTTTCCCCACATCTATTTTTATATAATTTACACGCTGCAAACTTATTATAGGATAAAATGACCGAGTCAAAACGGATATAAATAAAAAACGAAATTGTTAACGAAAAAAAACGTATTGACTACAATGCTATTATAATTTCGATTCGAATTTTATTTTACCGGATTCTTTTTAGTGATGACTTGAGGAAGGATCGTAATGCTTAGACCAAAAAATGAGAGTCTCCCCAAAAAAAGAACTGCGCGAGATTGAAGACGCTTGGGGAAAAGAATCAACAAAACGATTAGCGGAATATGAAGCGGAACAGGCCGAAACGATCTCCGCTGATGAAGTAGACAAACAAATTCAATCAAGTTAAAAAAAATTCATAGATCATCGAAATAAAAACGCCCAGCCAGAACAGCCGGGCGCCTTCCTTCAGATTTTCTAGAATAGATATTCTTTGTTTTCTATTCTTCCGTGTTCTCAACCGGCGCTGACGTTTCAACCACAGGCGCCGCTTCATTTGTGCTGAAGTGATTCATATCGAGATCCAATCTCTTCTTCCTTCTCGCTTTGAGACGAGTGGCCTTGCCAACGCGCTCACGAAGGTAATAGAGTTTTGCGCGGCGCGCGCGGCCACGGCGCACGACCTTGATCGAATCGACACGTGGTGAATGCAGTGGGAAGGTACGTTCAACACCGATCCCGTACGAGATTTTCCGCACGGTGAATGTCTCACCTAATCCACCGCCGCTCCGGGCGATTACAATCCCTTCAAACGCCTGCAGACGCTCTTTATCCCCTTCAATAACGCGGGTATTCACACGAATCGTATCCCCTGGGATAAAATAGGGATACTCGGTTTTCATCTGATTCTGTTCAAATTCTTTTAACGCGGGATGGTCCATGATTCAATCCTTATCAGGCGAAAACGCCTGTTCGTTTCTAGTCGTACTGTACTATACGCACAGAATTTATAGTTTACATGTTTTCTCTCAAATTGCAAAGGCCTATCGAGCATAATCGCCGCCGCGCTCCGCACGGAAAGGTGATTATATTCTCCCGGCCCTTCAATCGGCGCCAAGACCAAATCGCACCGGCGGACAAATTCCCGGATCAATCCCCATCCCGTTCCCAATAAAAGAGAGATAGGGCCGGTCGTCTGTTTGAAGCCGCTCCGCCAGTTCCGCGTATCCTACGCTGGATTCATGCCGTTTTCGCCGATGTGGCGACGAGAACCGCTTTTTTCCCATCTCGTTGTTGAATATCGGCAAGAGCGTCTTCCAAATGATCGTGAATGCTCACAATCGAAAGCGCGTCCGTGCGTGTTCGATTGTAATTGGCGCCATAATCGGTCTGCCAAAAACCGACGATTCGGCGCGCCAAAAAACTCATCGTTCGCATCGAGTTGATGACGTAATACCGCTTCACACCAAACGTCACACAGGAACGGGCGATATCATGCAGATCCAGCGGCGTAATCGAGGTCGTAATCACCTCACCGTCCTTTTATAGACCGGATAATGCAGCAAAGCGACGTAAAGCGGCGCGGTCATTCAGTCTTCCATTTCTAAATCAACTGTCCGGATCCCGGACCTGTTTCTTATTTTTTAAGTAGTTCTCAAATAAATCGGGACGGCGTTCCTGAGTCCGTTCAATCGCTTTTTCCAACCGCCAACGGGCGATTTCCGCATGATGTCCGCTCAGCAGCACTTCCGGAACGTCCAAATCCGCGATTGTCTGGGGCCGCGTATACCGGGGGCAATCCAGCAATCCACTGGTGAACGAATCCTGTTCCACAGATCCAAACGAACCCACTACCCCTGGCACAAGCCGGACGATCGCGTCAACAAGAATCATCGCCGGCAATTCTCCGCCGGTTAGAACGTAATCCCCGATGGAGATCTCATCCGGCTGTAAATACTCAATCGCGCGTTCGTCGATGCCCTTATAATGTCCACAGATCACGATCAAACGTTCTTTGGCGGCCAATTCTTCCGCGATCGATTGATTGAACTGACGCCCCTGCGGCGTGGTCAAGATTAGATGGGAGGAACATTCAGTCTGGGACCGCAGTTCCTCAACCGCTTCGATGAGAGGCTGGGCCAGCATCACCATCCCATCCGCGCCGCCGTATTGTTCGTCGTCGGTTTTATGGTGACGGTCGTGGGTCCACTCGCGCAGGTTCTGAAGACGGATATCAATCAATCCCGCCTCCCGCGCCCGTTTGATAATGCTCACATCAAACGGCCCCGCGAACATTTCCACGAATGTCGTTAAAATATCAATCCGCATAGCAATGAATCAAGTTTTGTATCTTGGGGAAACCGGAAGCGTTTGGAAATCGATCAGATTCCATCAGGGAGATCGACGATAATCAGCGCTTCTTTTTTTCGAACTTCTTTCACATTCTGCCGGTTCGCGGGTAGAAGCCGTTCTTCACCCTGGCTGTTTCGGATAACCAGAACATCACATTCACCCGTTTCAATGATCTGTTCAATCCGTCCCAGATCAGCGCCAGTCACAGTCTGCGCCCGCGAATACAGAAAATCAGACTCGTAATAATAATCGTCTTCCAATTCCGGCAGTTTTTCTTCCTCGATCCAAAGGACGAAACCTTTGAGCGCCTCGGAATCGTCGCGGGTATCGATCGTTTTAAATTTAACAATCGGATTTTTTTCCGATCCCCGGACATATTCTACATCAAGCGTCCGGTCGTTCTGATCAACATGAACTGTTTCGAATTCCTCAAGCAGAAAAGCATCACAGCCAAACGGCTTGAATTTCACTTCCCCTTTCAAGGAGTGGGGCTTGACAATCGCGCCAAGATAAATCCGGCCGGGTTGAAACTGAACTTTTTTCCGTCTAAGCCCCATTGTCTAAACTTTATCCGCTTCGTTCTTACTCGTTGACTTCCGTTATAGCTACATGCGTTCGTTTGTTATCGACGGTTCCTCTCGCTCCAATTAAGAGACGAATGGCGCGCGCGGTTTTGCCGCTGCGGCCGATGATCCGTCCCATATCATCTTGATTGACCGTCAGTTTGAATTCGATCGTTCCATCTTTTAATTCTTCTTCCTCGACGATCACATCATCAGGATTATTTACCAGCGATTTGACCAAATATACCAGCATATCTTTCATTTTTTTTCACTCTTTCAAGAAAGACGCCACATACAACACAGCGCGTGAAGAAACTTACAAGAATGGTATCCACCGCCTTGCTGAATGAGAAAAAGAAAAATTTCCATTCTCCGTCAAGTCAAAAACGGCGACACATTTGCTTATTCATCGAATCGGGCGTCTTCGTGATTGGATGTATACAAATCCCGGAATCAACCGTCCGAATTGGATGGTTCAGGAACGGTCGCTTCCAATTCTTCCGTTGGCGCAGATTCCGGCTCATTGCTTGGAGCCGTTTCCGGCGCATCTACGGAAACCGGCGCCGCCGTAACGGGTTCTTCAGCGGGTTCATCCGTATCATTTTTATACTCGCCGCTTTTGAACTTCCCTAAGATCCCTTCCCGTTTTAAAAGAGAACGCGCCGTCTCTGACATCCGGGCGCCCTGTTCCAACCAATGATAGATTGATTCCTCTTTAAATGACTTTTCGGCGGGTTGCTTTACAGGATCGTACCAGCCTAGATCCTCGATCGACTTTCCATCACGTGGCCAGCGGGAATCCTGAACGACCAGCCGGTAAAACGGACGATTCCGGTTACCCATTCTTTTCATACGAATCTTTAAAGACATCAAAACCTCCAAATCTAGAAAAATGTTTATCTGTAAAAGGCGTACAGTTAATTATATTCAGAAACACTTATGAAACAAAAACCTTACATATTAACCTTCAGTCTTCAACCTTCAGCCTAATCAACCTAAAAAACTATCCTCCCATGCCGGGAAACATGTTCTGCATTTTCATCATTTTTTTCATCATTTTTTTCGACATTTTTGGGGCTTTCCCACGCCGTTTCTTTTTCCCCTTGGCTGCGGCGCCGGCCAGCATTCCCATCATTTGCTTAGTTTCCGCGAACTGTTTAAGGAGACGGTTCACCTCTTGGACTGTCGTGCCGCTCCCTTTGGCGATACGCCGTTTACGACTGCCTGTGATGATATGAGGCATAACCCGCTCATTCCCCGTCATGGAGAGGATTATCGCCTCGACATATTTCATTTCGTCTTCACTCAGATTGACATCCTTCATCATATCCCCGCCCATGCCCGGCAGCATGGACATCAGATCGCCGATCCCCCCCATGCGTTTGACATTCCGGATCTGACCGAGAAAATCATCCAGCGTGAAGGTCTGGTCGAGGATCTTTTTCTGCAGATCCAACGCCTGTTCTTCATCAATCGTGGCTTTGGCTTTTTCAATGAGGGTCAGCACATCCCCCATGCCAAGGATGCGGGACGCCATCCGGTCGGGATAGAAGAGATCGAGATCGTCGATTTTTTCCCCGGCGCCGGCGTATAGAATCGGTTTGCCCGTTACATGACAGATCGAAAGCGCAGCGCCGCCCCGTGTATCACTATCGAGTTTCGTGATAATCGTTCCGGTTACATTGAGGCCGTCATCGAAGTGCTTCGCCTGATTGACCGCGTCCTGCCCGACCATCGAGTCAACGACGAGGATGATATGGGTGGGTTTCCAATATCTCTTAACACGCTGGACCTCCTCCATCATCTCATCATCGATGTGAAGACGTCCCGCCGTATCAAGGATAACCGTATCAAGCCCCTCTCGCCGCGCATGTTTTGAACCTTGTTTGGCGATTTTTGAAGGATCCACATCGGTTCCCATTTCAAACACGGGAATCCCGGCGCGTTCGCCTGACACTTTCAACTGTTCAATCGCCGCTGGACGGTAGATGTCGCCTGCGCAGAGGAGCGGTTTCCGTCCGCCATCCTTCAATTTTTTCGCCAATTTGGCCGCCGTGGTGGTTTTACCTGAACCTTGCAGACCCACGAGCATGATCCGGGCCTCGCCCGCCGGCATTTCCAAAGGCGCGGCTTTTCCCCCCAGCAGTTCGATCATGGTTTCATTAACGATTTTGATCGTCTGCTGACCAGGGGAGAGGTTTTTCATCACCTCTTCGCCCAGGGCGCGTTTCTCCAGTTTCGAACAGAATTCCTTGGTGGCCTGAATATTGACATCGGCTTCAAGAAACGCCCGGCGGACTTCCCGCAACGTCTCTTTGATATCCTTTTCACTCAGGCGGCCTTTCCCTGTTAATCGGCGGAAAATATCTTGAAAACGGCCCGTTAGATTTTCAAACATAATATAAATTCCAATGCGTTTACTTCGATTCCCCCAAACCAACCACTTGTTCCAGCCGTTTGAGCTTCCGTTTTAGAGGATTTGTATCGAAAAGCATATCGTCTTTCAGCATCTTCGACATTTCCACGACCAGTGTTTTCACTTCATCCCAATTCGGCGCTTCAGTGGATGTGTCATCCTCTTTTTTTTGTTGTTTCTTGGCCGCAGGCAACCGTTCGGTTAATCGCAATTCTTCTTCAATGCGGATCAATGTTTTCCGGCCATGCTGGATGGCGTCATGGACTGCCTGCCTGGAGATGGATTCTCCGTCCGCGATCTCCCCATACGAAAGATCCTCCCGGTAATGGAGAGCCATCAACTCTCTCTGCCGGTCCGTGAGCAGACCGTCATATAGATCCATCAAAACGGCGATTCTCTGTTTTTCTTCAAAACTTTCCATTCGCGCGCCTTGGATAAAGTAAAGGAAATTGTCTTGACATTTGATAATTTATATCTTCTTTTTTTCTTTTGTCAAGTCAATTCACGTTGTTCCAGTCCGAATTATCCATCGCTTTCAAATCCCTGGATCAGCGCTGCCCGATCTGTTCAGATCTTGATTCAGATAAGGACTTCATTCTATTGGTTTGCCTAACATCAGTAAACTAACAAAAAAAAGGGCGGCAAAAAAACTTACCGCCCCATCTTTCGCTATTGGTGAGACTCTCAATTTCACATCAATATAATGACCATGAATCTATGCCGGTAATAATAGGAGGCGTAGCGAGTTCTTGCATTTCACTTTCCGATAAGGCGTGATTGTAGATACGCACATCATCTTTAAAACCAAGCCATTCCCTTTGAATATCACCACCATTGTTCCAGGCGCCAATCACTGGATTCAGCGACAAATCAAAGAATGGAAGCCCTTCAAGAACTTCCCGGCTTCCTTCCATGACTCCATCATAATAGACGGCAAGCAAGGTCGCCGAAGCGGTGAATGCGATATGATGCCACTCACCTTCCGGCATAACTGTTGTGCCTACCACATCAGGAGAAGCCCCATTGATCCCCACATTCATCAGGCCATTGTTGAGCTTAATATGAACGCCGCCGGTATCCCAGTCGGTGTTAAGGCCGCCTGTAAATTGAATACCGCTGACATCTTGACTGGAATAAACCCACATCGCGACCGTGATTTCCTCAAGAAGGTCAAGGCCCTTGTCGATCAAATCTTGGCTGTTAATTGTGACGATGTCGTCATCTCCATCCAAAGACAGGACATTGCTGTTTCTAGCCGCGTCAAACACAATACTCGCGTCACCTTGAGGCGTTCCGTGAATACCGTTTCCACTGCTGTCTTCGAAATTCCCTTCAAACTCGTAGCTCACTATTAGATCCGCGGCGGCGCCATTCGCCAGAACGAAAACCAAAGCAAACGCTGCAACAACGGTCAAGTATCGATAATTACTCATAAACATGTCATCCTTTCTCCCATTAGTAATTCAATTTTTTTGTTTCATTGAAATAAACTGCTTTCGTCTTCTGATATTTTTTATCGAAACTTCTATCTATCCCCCTTTCAATTGTTGGAATGAAATTATGAGAAAATTACTATACTCAGTGATTCATTTTGGAATGTCAAGATCGTCTCAGGTTTTCGTGTTAAAATTGGAATTTATTTCAGTGGTTGGCTGCTGGGGGGGGGGGATTCGCGGTGTCCTTCCGATCGCTTTTGCTCCGGATTCACTCATCGCAAAAAAAAACGTTAAAGAAAAAAGGCGCCCTCAAGGGACGCCTGTGTATGCCAATTTCTTCATCTGTTGGTTTCATTCAAACCGGCGCGCAACGAGAACGGCGTTGTGACCGCCGAATCCGAAGGAATTACTCATGGCTACTTTAACCGGTTTCTCACGCGCTGTGTTCGGCACGTAATCGAGATCACATTCCGGATCGGGTGTTTCGTAATTAATCGTGGGGGGAATGATCCCATGTTTCAAGACCATCACGATCGTGGCGAATTCCACTGCTCCCGCCGCGCCCAAGAGATGCCCTGTCATCGATTTCGTTGAACTGACGGGGATCGAGTCCGCGTTGGAGTTAAATAGAATTCGAATCGCCTGGGATTCGTTTTTATCATTGTATTCGGTCGAGGTGCCATGCGCGTTGATGTAATCCACCTCATCCTTCGCAATCCCTGCGTCTTTCATCGCCAAGTTCATCGCTTCCTGCGCGCCGCGGCCTTCCGGAGCGGGCATGGTCATATGAAACGCGTCAGCGCTCATACCGTAACCCACCAGTTCCGCGTAGATCTCCGCGCCGCGTTTTTTGGCGTGTTCCAGTTCTTCGAGAATGATGATCCCTGAGCCTTCGCCCATGACAAATCCATCGCGGGTTTTGTCGAAGGGACGGCTGCAGGATTCCGGTTCATCATTCCGGGTGGAGAGCGCTTTCATGGCGCAGAAACCACCAACGCCAAGGGGTGTGATCGACGCTTCGGTCCCACCCGTGATCATGATATCCGCTTCATCGCGTTGGATGATCCTAAACGCGTCTCCAATGGCATGATTCCCCGTCGCGCAGGCGGTTGTTACCGAGGTGTTGGGGCCACGGAATCCATACCGCATGGAAACCATCCCCGATCCCATATTGATAATTAACATCGGAATCAAGAAGGGGCTGATCCGCCGGGGGCCCTTGGCGTCCAACACTTCTTTCTGCGATTCGACACTATGCAATCCGCCAATACCGGATCCAATGACGACACCCGCGCGATCCAAATCCAGCTGGTTTAGATCCAGTCCAGCGTGTTTGACGGCCATATCAGACGCGCAGACCGCATATTGGACAAAGGGATCCATCCGCCGCAGTTCTTTCGCGTCGATGAATTCGCCGGGATCGAAGTCTTTCAACTCCGCCGCTACTTTGGATGAAAATTTTTCCGTGTCAAACTGGGTGTTCAGGCCGGTGCCTGAACGGCCTTCTGTTAAAGAGTTCCAAAACGCCTCCAAGGTGTTACCCACCGGCGACAGAACTCCCATTCCAGTGACTACTACTCGTCGTGACATAATCGATTTCTCGCTCCAATAGGATCGGGGTTATCCGGAAACTTTACCCTTGATGTATTCAATCGCGTCACCAACGGTTTTGATCTGTTCCGCTTCTTCTTCGGGAATTTCATCAATTTCGAAACTCTCCTCAAATTCCATCACCAATTCCACCGTATCCAGGGAATCCGCCCCTAGATCGCGGGTGAAGGACTTATCGGGAGTAATTTCGCCTTTGTCCACTTTCAGTTTCTCTGCGATGATATCGATGACTTTTTCTTCAATGTTTTCACTCACGGGAAGTGACCTCCTGTTTTTCGAATTTCATATGGATGTCCGTCCGCAGCCGCTGGAACAATCCAACGCCGGAGAACGGGATGTTTGTCTATTGAATAATCCTAGCCAATATTCTTGAAAATTCAGGGTACTACATATGAATTAAAGGCGCGAGAGAATTCTGCGTGAGAATTTCGCTTCTTAGCCTTGAATCTAACATAATTCTAAAAAAAACAGCCCCGGCAGGTAAGCGCTCCGGCGCGTTTTCGATCATTACATCACCAAACCACCGTCGACCTGAATCACCTGACCGGTGATATAGGACGCTTCATCAGACGCTAAAAAACCGATCGCCGCAGCGACTTCTTCCGGCAGTCCATACCGGCCGAGAGGAATCGCTTTACGCATGGCTTCTTTAACGTCGTCTTTCAATTCCGCCGTCATCCGGGTTTCGATAAAGCCAGGGGCGACCGCGTTCACGGTCACGCCGCGCGAGGCCAACTCTTTGGCCAGCGTCTTGGTTAAACCGATCACTCCGGCTTTCGTCGCGGAATAATTGGCTTGTCCTGGATTACCCATGATCCCGACAACGGAAGCTAAATTGATGATCCGTCCGCTGCGGGCGCGCATCATCCGCTTCGCCGCCGCGCGGGCCATGAAAAAGACCCCCGTTAAATTCACGCGCAGCACGGAGTCCCAGTCTTCATCCTTCATACGGACTGCGAGGGCGTCCCGTGTAATTCCCGCGTTATTGACCAATATATCAATCGTTTCAAACCGGTCTACACAATCCGCGATTACTTGTTCAGCGTTGGCGGAAACAGAAATATCCGCCGCCGCGCCCACGGCTTCAATGCCCCGGCTGGTCAGTTCCTGTTCGGTGTTCTTTGTCGTCTCTTCATCGATATCCACAAAGAAAATCTTCGCGCCCTGACCGGCGAGATACTCCACAGTGGATAGACCAATACCTCGCGCGCCGCCGGTAACGAGCGCGACTTTTTTATCAAGACGAAACGCCATAATGTTCTTTCACCTTCCCGATCTCTTCCAATGTTCCTGTTGTCATGCACGAGATCGAATCACAACAGGCTTTGACTAAACCTTGCAGCACTTTTCCGGGTCCCACTTCGATGGCGCTTTCGCATTCACGATCAATCAGCGCCATCGACTCACTCCAGCGCACCGGTTCGCAGAACTGCTTCACCAGCTGGCTTCGAATGGCTACCGCGCTGGTCTCCATCCGGGCGGTGTTGTTTGATATGAAGGGAATCTCCGTATCCCGGATCTCTACGCCGCTTATAAATTCCTCAAACGAACGTTGCGCTTCCGTCATCAAGGGGGAATGGAAAGCGCCGCTGACCGGCAGGCGGATTACCCGCCTTGCGCCGCGTTCCTTCAAGACCGGCATGACCGATTCCACAGCCTCCGCTTCTCCGGAAATGACCGTTTGTTTGCTTGAATTGTAGTTGGCCACGACGGCTTTGCCGCCTGTATGACCGGCGCAGGTCTCTGCGATCAATTCCGGCGCGAGATTCAAAACCGCCGCCATCGCTCCCGGCGCCGCTTTTTCGTGCATCAACCGGGCGCGTTCGGCGATTACGCGGAGTCCCGTCGCGAAATCCCACGCGCCCGCCGCTGTCAACGCGGCGTATTCTCCAGCGCTGTGACCCGCCACCAACGTTGGTTTCAAACCATCCGCCGCCAATATTTCCGCCACTACGCAACTTAGGGTATAGATACAAGGCTGCGTGTATAATGTTACATCTAATGAAGATGCTCCTTCCGGGCGCGACTTCTCATCCACCGGCCATCCAAGAATGGATTCGGCCTCTTCGTATCGTTCCCGGGCCTGGGGGACAGCCTCAATGAGATCCAATCCCATCCCCTTGCTTTGGGAACCTTGTCCGGGAAATAAAAAAGCGAATTTACTCATTTAATTCCGATCTTTTTAATCCGTTGTGGAACGTATTTTTAAAACTGAACGGCGCAGGCTCCCCATGTCATTCCCCCGCCAAAGGCCACAAACACGGCGAGATCCCCCTCTTGCAGCCGTTTCTCTTCCATTGCTTCATGAAGCGCCATGGGAATGGTCGCCGCTGACGTGTTTCCATATTTTTGTAAGTTGACGTAAAACAAGTCCATCGGCAGCCGCAGCCGCTGAGCGACGGCTTCAATGATTCGTATATTGGCTTGATGTGGAATCAGCAGTTTAACATCGTCTTTTTCCAGGCCGCATTGTTTCAAGACATCTTTACAGGCTTGGCTCATCGACCGGACGGCGTTTTTAAAAATATCGCGTCCGTTCATGTAAATATAGTGCTGTTTATCTTGGATCGCCTGTTCGGTGATCGGTACTTTAGATCCCCCACAGCGTTGACAAAGCAGCTCAGCGATGCTGCCATCGGCGCCAAGCACGCTCCCAAGAATGCCCTTTTCCGAATCGTTGGATTGAATCACAACCGCCCCCGCGCCATCACCAAATAAGACACAGGTGTTACGGTCGGTCCAATCAACGACTTTCGCCAGGCAGTCTACGCCGACCAATAGAATATTCTTGTACATGCCCGATTCGACATACGCTTGGGCGACGGATAACCCATAGATGAATCCCGAACAGGCGGCGGAGAGATCGACCGCCATGATGTTTTTGATTCCAAGTTTGTTTTGGAGAATACAGGCCGTCGCAGGCCAGGCGTAATCGGAGGAGATCGTCGCCACCAGAATGGCGTCCAGATCACTAGCTTCAATCCCCGCATTTTCCAGCGCTTGCTGGGAGGCGGTCAAAGCGAGATCAGACGCGGCGGTGTTTTCATCCGTCAACCGGCGTTCGACGATACCCGTCCTCTCTCGAATCCATTCATCTGATGTGTCAACGATTTTTTCTAAATCAAAGTTTGTTAAAACTCGATCCGGCACAGCCATGCCTGTCGAGATAATTTTCGCTCTCGCCACAGAACCACCTCAATAGATTTTTTATACTAAAACAGCCAATACTCGAAACTTAACGCTTGTACCTATTGATATAGGTGTTGATTGGCTTGCCATATACTGTATACAGGTAAGTTTCGTCTTGCAGGGCTTTTTTACCGCTGAATCGTTCTAGCAAGTTACGCTGTTACAGCGGCGGATTCCAACGCTGCTTTAATTTCATCCAGAGGGCATTTTTCCGCCGCTTCGCAGGCCGCCTTGATACCATTGGCGATCGCCCGCGGCCCAGACCGGCCATGGCCGATCAGACAATGCCCATTCACACCCAATAACAGAGCGCCGCCATACGCGGTATAATCGACGCGCGTCATGGTTTCTTGGAAAAATTCCATACGGTGCTCTTGGTCGACGTCTTTCGCCAGTACTTCATCCGATTCGGCTTTCAGCGCGCGGGAGAACATGGCGACCAATCCTTCGCCGAATTTCAAAATAACGTTGCCGATGAATCCATCGCAAACGGCCACATCCACCGTCCCCCGCATGATATCGCCCCCTTCTACATTGCCGATGTAATTAATGGGGGCGTTTTTAAGCAACTTCGCCGCCGCGAAGGTCAGTTCGTTGCCTTTGGAGTCTTCTTCACCGATGGATAAGAGTCCCACACGGGGATTGGTTTTATTGAACACTTGCCGGCAATAGACATTTCCCATTATGGCAAAGTCGAGGAGATGGTTGGGTTTGCAATCCACCGTCGCGCCCACGTCCAGTAACAGACTGTATCCATCAAGCGTGGGCATGGGCGCCACGATCCCCGGCCTGGAGACATGCGCCAACCGTCCTAAAACAAATAATGCGAATGCGACGGTCGCGCCGGAATTTCCCATGGAAATAAGCGCGTCCGCCTTTCCTTCCTTCACCAGAGCGGTTGCAATGGCGATGGATGAGTCTTGACGGGTTTTCAACGCGGTGGAGGGCGCCTCATGCATGCCGACAACGGTTGGCGCGTGAACGATCCGCACCGGCAGATCCGCGCAGGGATCCGCCAACCGGGCCTCATCCCCGACGAGAATGACTTCCGCGTTGTTATTTTTTTGTAGAAAACGACGAACTCCCTCCACAAAATCATCTGGAGTCCGGTCGCCTCCCATCGCATCCACCGCGATTCTCATAACGATTATCCTTCTTTATATGAAAATGAGTTCCTAAGGCTTTCTCGTACGAATTAGCTCCCGCAACTCATTTTCATGTGCAGTTGTGATCTCAATCATGCTGGATCACATGCAGAGCGGCAAAAGGTTCTGATTATCCGTAATCAATCGATCAAATTCTCTCGGATATCTTGAACTGCGCTGTTTCGACCGATTGTTTGTTTGTCCTTTTGCCGTTTCGTTTGGATTACACAACTTGCGTGTCTTTATAAAATCCACAACTGGGACAAACCCGGTGGGGCATTTTCATCTCCCGGCAGTTCGGACATTCAACGAGCGAACGGGGGGTGACCGCATGATGAGAGCGTTTCATGCGCGTTTTCGATTTAGACTTCCGGTGCTTTGGATGAGCCATTATTGAATCCTCTCTTGTAGTACGTATTACCTATCGTTCCAATTTATTTTGTATTTCAAGGTTTTTAGTTTATACGATAACACTCTGTTCCGAGCATCGTTCGAGCAACCGGCGTTCCACACAATAGGGAACGAAATCGGTCACATCACCACCCTGCTTCGCGATCTCTTTGACCAGCCTTGCGCGCAGGTAGATATATTTTTCATTCGGCGCCATGAAAATGGTTTCAATTGTTTTATCCATACGGCGATTCACCAGCGCCATTTCGAATTCATAATCAAAATCGGATACTGCCCGCAACCCACGAAGAACAACGTGAATTCCTTTCTTCTCCATATAATGGATCAGCATTCCGTTAAATGCGTCAATTTCGATATTCCCGTCAATTGTTTCCGTGGCCTCTTTTAACATGTCAATGCGTTCCTGCAAAGAAAAAAGAGGCGTTTTGCTCGGATTGGTTACGATGGCGACGACGATCCGGTCGAAAATCGTCAATCCACGCTTGATTAAATCTAAATGGCCATTCGTTACCGGATCGAAACTTCCGGGGTAGACCGCGTATTGATTGGGCATTCTTTACTCCCGCGTCACGCAGGTTCGATCGGCGCCATCCCTTAGTTAAAGAAATAAACGGCTGTTTTCCCGTATACACGCTGATCGATCGCTTGGAGACAATCCGAACGGATGACACAATTTTTCTCCGCCGGGCGTTCGACGATCACCAAGGCGCCGGGCTTTAGCGTTCCGTGTTTGACCAGCGAATCCAAAAAATTATCTTTGATGACTCGCGGTGGATCGAGAAACACGATATCCCACCGCGCCCATTCGCTTTCATTGGCGCCGAGTTTAAAGACATCCGTTTCCCAACAGCGGGCGCGATCCAATCCTACATCCCATAGCGACAACGTTTTACGGATCGCCCGCGTTGCAATGGGTTTTTTATCCAGCAAGGTCAGCCGGTCCGCGCCCCGGCTGAGCGCCTCCAATCCGACCGCCCCACTGCCGGCGAAGAGATCGGCGAAACGCGCGCCTATAATGTCCGGCCCCAAAATATTAAAAATCGCTTCCCGGACCATCTCGGTCGTGGTTTTCGAGCGATTTAACACGCGGTTTTACAATAGTCCGGTTTTTAAATTCGCCTGCGATAATGCGCATCGAATAGTTCAGTTTGGGAATTACTTTCCAGCTGGATTAGGGTACTTACCGAATTCGTTTCAATCAAGCGGCGCGATTCATGATTCCCGTGAACCGCTTTGAATCCTTCCGCGCCGCTGGCCGGATTCGCTTGTTTTCTCCTTATGATTCCTTTTGCAGCCCTGGCTCCGGAGTCCAGGTCACTTGTTTACCCACCGCTTCCACGATGGGAACGAGGCGGCGCATTAAATCCTGATAGCCTTTTTCGTTGTGCGATTGCGCGCCGTCGGAAAAGGCTTTCGACGGTTCGGGGTGGATTTCAATAATCAGTCCATTACAGCCCGAAGCCGCCGCCGCCAGACTCATCGGCGTCACGAGATCCCGGCGGCCTGTTCCGTGACTGGGATCGACAATCACCGGCAAATGGGTCAATTCATGCAGCGTGGGGACCGCGTTTAAGTCCAATACATTCCGGTACTTTGTTTCAAATGTGCGAATGCCCCGCTCACATAATATGATGTTACTGTTCCCGCAGGAGGCGATATATTCCGCCGACATCAGCCATTCATCAATCGTCGTGGCCATGCCTCGTTTAAGCAGGATCGGCTTGGTGGTGTCTCCTAGGGATTTCAGCAACATGAAATTCTGCACGTTCCGGGCGCCGATTTGAATAATGTCAGCGTATCGCTCCACGATTTCCAAGTTATGCGCGTCCATCAGTTCGGAGACCAGAGCAAGCCCATGTTCATGCCGGGCCTCGGCCATGTGTTTGAGACCTTCTTCTTCCAGTCCCTGAAAACTATAGGGCGAGGTTCGCGGCTTAAACGCGCCGCCGCGCAGCACCGACGCGCCGTATCGCTTCGCGATTTGGGCGCATTCCATGATCTGTTCCTGCGACTCGATCGCGCAAGGCCCCGCCATGACGACAAATTCCGGACCGCCGATGGTGACGCTTTTCTTTCCTTCTTTCCATTCAAACTCAACCGTAATCACAGTATCGGGACGTTTCATCCCTTTCAACATCTCACGGCAGACAAGTTTGTAGGGAGGCAGGATAAATTCAACCTTATCGACGCCGGTTTGACTGACGAGCCGCTCATGCAGCCCCGCCTTGCCCCGTTCATCACCGACCGCCGCCAGGACGGTCAAATTGGTCCCATAAATAGGATGAACGGTGTATCCCGCTTCTTCTATGATTAATTCAACGTGTTCGATCTCTTCCTTCGACGCGTTGGTGTGCATCGTAATAATCAAGAGAGCACCTCAAAAACAAACATTTTTATAAGGGAACGGAACGTAATCAGCGATGATCAAGGCTGGTCCAAGAAACTGAAGGAAGACACACGCATCCCAGCCTCAGCGTTCCAATCAAAATATATAGTATATGTCTATCTGTAAAAAAATTAAGGCAGATAAAACAAAACAAGAAAAAGACGAGAGCGGAATCCCAGATCGAAAGATTCGGCTGTATTTCCTGGCTGATTCTATGCTAAGATGATTTTTTTGAAGAGATTCAAAAAAGAAGCGAGAGAAAGCCATGTACAAATCATTCCACATCAAAAATTTCCGCTGCTTCCGCGAGTTGAAAATGGAGAACCTCGAGCGGGTCAACCTAATCGCGGGAGAAAATAATGTCGGAAAAACAGCGCTGCTGGAGGCGTTGTATATTCATTGCGGGAACTATAATCCAGAGTTTATTCTCAAAATCAATGAATTTCGAGGTATTACAAAATTACAATCAATCAATAGCTGGGAGAGTATGACGAGAGATTCAATCTTTCCCAATTTTGATAATAAGTTAATTATTGAATTATATGGAAACGATAAATCTTCACATTATCGTCGGTTACAAATAAAAGTAATTTCCAGATCTGATATTTTGAGTCTACAGAATGGAACTGAATTTAGCAATTTGGTAGAATTAGAAAAGTATAAGAACATTCTTTTGTCCTCTGAATCGCATAGTATTCTATCATTTGAATCGTGATCAATCTTATGGTATGGATGCATATTTTTTTTTAATTCAAATAGAGAAGAATATGCAGACAATACCAATACCCTATCCTCCTCCTATCACATTCAACATTCTTTCTACGCAAAAAAGTATGTCGTTTGAAGATCTCGCAAACTTGTATGGCAAAATTCAAATAAAGCGTCAAGGAGAGATTCTTTTAGAAATCTTACGTGATATCGAACCGCGCTTGATACGACCTTGAAATGATAGTTGATTCTGGTGAACCGATTCTACATGGGGACATCGGAGGGAAACGTATGATTCCTCTATCATTTATGGGAGAAGGATTAACTAGTCTTGCGGCAATCATCCTAAAAATAAGCGGCACAGCCGACGGCGTGCTACTAATCGATGAAATCGAAAACGGATTCCACCACTCAACCTTAGTAAACGTATGGAAAGCCATCGGACAAGCCGCCCGCCAGTTCAACACCCAAATCTTCGCCACAACCCATAGTTGGGAATGCATCACCGCCGCCCATCACGCGTTCTCGGAAAGCGAAAACTACGATTTCCGGCTCCACCGCCTGGATCGGGATGAAGATGAAATCAGCGTGAAGACATACGATCAGGAATCCCTTGACGCCCTCCATTGAAATGGGATTGGAGGTTCGGTAATGGCTAACGATTACAACAAATTTTGCTAAAATTACCAAACCTAATCTTATTATTGTAGAAGGAAAAGATGAGGAATTATTCTTTAAAGCGTTCTTGAAACATTTAAAGATAGAAAATATTCAGATTGCGCCAATCGGCGGGAGGAAACGAAACTTCGAAAAAATCTAAAAGCGCTCAAAGATCATAAAGGTTATAAGAATCTAATCTCCCTAGGAATCGTGAGAGACGCTAATGGAGATAATGCTTTTCATAGCGTTTGCGATACATTGAGAGAGGTTAATTTACAACCCGTTCCAAGCAAAACACTGGAATTTGCAAGTACGATTCCACGAGTCGCAGTAAATGATATTACCCAATGAGAAAGATCGTGGCATGTTAGAAGATGTTTGCCTTAAATCAATTAAAGACGATCCCGTTTTTCTTTGTCTTGAAGAGTATTTTGAATGCGTGAAAAAGAAACTTGGCGCAATCCCATCCAATATGTCAAAAGCGAAAGTCCACGCGTTTTTAGCGTCCAGAGAAAGACCCGATCTACGATTGGGTGAGGCCGCTCAATGTGAATACTGGCCCTTCGATAACCCAGCCTTCACCCCAATCAAACAATTCCTAACCCTATTCAATGAACCAACATAGGAGTGATACAATGCCAACTACAAACAATGATCTTTCCCGCAGGGAATTTGTAAACCGCGCGCTGCTGGCGGGTGGGATTCTGGCGGGAACGACACTGTCTTCGGGAGGAAAAACCGTGAATCGTCCGCTTGGACCTGATCCCAGCCGCGCTGTGGGGGCCCGATATTGGTACGCTTTATCCCGATATCATCGGCCTCGCCAACCAGTGTGAGTATCCGCTTTCTTTTTTGAATCAAGACCATTCCGATGTTGAACGATACCGGAAAACCGTCCAGAAGAAGGTCTTTGAACTGCTCTATTACGATCCCCCTCCCGTCGATCCCAATCCGGAACTCATCGATCATTGGGAGACCAAAGATTACATTCAAGAAAAAATCCTCTTCAACACAACCCCCTGGTTCCGTATTCCCGCGTATGTTCTCATCCCCAAAAACCGAAAAGGGAAAGCCCCGGCGATTGTGGATCTACACTGTCACGCGGGAGCGTTCTTATTCGGAAAAGATAAAGTGATGCCCGTCCCCAACCCGCATCCCGCGTTGATCGAACTAAAGAAATATAACTACGACGGACGCAGCACATCTGAAGAACTGGTCAAACGGGGCTTATGTAGTCATCTCCATCGACCGCTTTCTATTTCGGCGAACGCCGCACGCTCTTCGATGACATGAATTCCCTTGGAATGGACCTCTCAAATTATTCTGTTGAAGACGTCCAACAAGCGAACCGAAGAGCGGGCCGGGGCGAAGCGACGCTGGCGAAATCGCTCTTCTGGGCGGGGCACGACTTGGCATGGAATCGCCTGCTGGGACGAGATCCGCACGGTCGATTACCTCGTCTCTCGTCCGGAGGTGGACCCATCGCGCATCGGCTGCATGGGTATTTCAATGGGCAGCGACCGGACGAATTACCTCTGCGCGCTGGATAACCGGATTCAATGCGCGGTCTCGGTGGGCTGGGTCGCCACATTGCGAAGGCTCATCAAAGCGCATATCGACACGCATTCGTTCTCCCATTTTCTACCCGGCCTTGACGCGCTTCATGGATCTGCCGGACATGCTTGGAGCGATGGCCCCCAAACCTCTCCTTGTCCTGCAATGCTCAAAAGATGGTTTATACACCTTGGAAAGCATGAAAGAAGCCGTGGAGGAGTTAGAGAAAATCTATGCGAAAGCGAACGCGTCCGATCGATTCGAAGGCCGGTTTTACGATCAACCCCATCGATTTTCAAGCGATATGCAGGAAGACGCCTTCCAATGGTTTGACAAGTATCTCAAAGGATAATACTCATTCTTACACGAAAACATAATTTCAATTATTTGACAAGGATCGAAATCAACTATGTATACTGTTGAAGAAGCTCTGAATCATTTAAAAGAAGGAAACAAACGTTTTGCGGAAGGGAAGAGCATCCATCCCCGTGTTGACATTGAACGCCGGAAAGAGACAGCCCGGCATGGGCAAGCGCCCTTCGCCACGGTTCTCGCCTGTTCGGATTCGCGTGTGCCGGTCGAATTGTTGTTCGATCGTGGAATCGGGGATATTTTCGTTATCTGCGTCGCAGGTAACGTCCCCGGCTCTGACGTGAACGCCTCGATTGAATACGCGATCAATTATCTAAGAACTCCAGTCTGCGTCGTTCTCGGTCACGAAGACTGCGGAGCCATAAAAACAGTCGTCACTCAAGCGAAAGTCCACGGACATATTACCGAACTCGCCGAAAAAATCCGCCCGGCAGTAGAAGAAGCTAAACAGGAACACCCCCATCTCCTCCCCAAAGATATTGTGTCTAAAGCCGTCCGCGTCAACATCTGGAAAACCATCGAAACCCTGCTCAATAACAGCGATATCATCAAAACCTGCGTCAAACGAGACGGCCTAAAACTAGCCGGCGCCGTTTACGACATCGAAAGCGGACTCATAGAATGGCTGGGAGAACATCCGAAATTAGGGGAATTGATTGAATGATAGTTGTTTGTAATTGAATCATTTTCCGTAAAAACGATATGATATAAAAAGTATTAATCATGCAATAGGAGAAGCGGCAATGTCCGATCTTTCTTCATTAGGTTTCTATATTCTTTTACTATTACCCGGATATATTTTTGTACAAACAAGGGATTATCACCTGTTACGAGAAAAAAAGACCCAATTTGAAAAAACATTTGAGATTATTCTTTGGAGCGCATTTATTTGGGTAATTGCGTGTGTGAGTTCATTTTGGTGGCCTTTTTGGGAAGCAAGGAAGGTAACTCTTGAATATTTTATTTCGAGTCTGAAAAATCGTATGGAATTTTCTACTTGGGATTCCTCTCCTTTTCCTTCAGCTGCGGCCTTTTTTTTTGTTGTGTGTTTCTATTCTTTCCTTTTCGCGAATCTATGGGGTTTAATACGAAAATTCAAATTCGTTGATTCATTTTTGAAAGAGTTGACAGGAAGAGATTGGTATCCAAGTATAACTTGCCGTTTTTTACAGGAAAATTTGGGAAATCCGATTGTAGTTGAAATCGATGAATATAAGTATCTTGGGATTTTAAGTGGCGCGCCTTATAAAGAAGAAGATCATTATATTTTATTAACGAATGTCTCTCTTATGCCAAGAAAACCAGGTGATAAGCCTGAATCGCTTTCATTAATCGATTCATTGTTAATCAAGTTCGATGAGATCGATAAGGTTCAATCATTAAATGCCACTATTCTACATCTGAATAATGTCTGATAAAATAATAAAAGGGGTATAATGTAAAGAGGAAAATTGATGAAAGGAGGATGAACATAATAATGAAAAATCCACATCGTCTTGATGAATCACTTTCATATTTCTGCAAAAAGAGTCTCAATGGTGACGAGGCTATAGAAATAGATCTAAGCAAAATCACTGTTTCTGAAAGTGGTCACATTAAACTTATCGACTCAGATGATCCTGCTACACAGCCTTCTGATTCCGAGCAAAGCCCACCAGCGTTTCAAGAAGCGAATGATTAAACGATACGTCGCTCCAATCAAAACAAATCCTTATAACTAACCAACTTCACCCCACATCTCTTAATCGCCGTTTTCACTTTCTCGCTGCAGAATGCTTTTGTTACTCCGTCGCGGTCCGCGGCGACGTGGCGGTAGCCTTCGTGGCCGATGGAGCGCATTTCGGGGGTGTCGAGTCCTGGGTGATCGAGGAAGAGCCAGACGCCGGGTTTCAGGTTTTCGATGATTTTGATCAAAGCGGCTTCTTTTTCCTCTGGAGTAGTGTCACTGCCGCCGAATCCACCCGCGCTCTTGAGTCCCGGTACGCGAAGGGGAAGTTTGTATTCTTCAGAAAGTTTATCGACAATCGCTTGCAATTCCGGGGTGGAATACGCCGTGCCCATGTGACACGAAAGATGAGATACCGCTGGGACCTTGGCTAGGGCTATTTCAATCTGCGCGCGCAGTTCTTTCTCCACTTCTTCAAGTTTATAACCCGATTCGAGGAATCCTGTGTTCGGGGGGAAATTCTTTCTCTGACTCGTCATGGGGAAGAAATTCCCTTGCTTGTCTACTAAACTCGGCGCCTGCGTGACCGGCCCCCATTTGCAGTATTCCCATTCGCTTGTTAAGTCCAGATGCACGCCTACATCCAGTCCGGGATTCTCATTCAGCATCAACACCGCCTCGTTAAACCAAGGGCAGGGAACCATCAATTCGACCGATCGCGCAATACCATCTTTATATGTTTTGATACACGCGACATTCGCGGCATGGGATGAGCCGATGTCATCCGCCCGGATGAGCAATTTGATCTCTCCACGAAAATGCTTTTCGACAAACGCTGTCATTGCTTCAAGTGTCTTCTCGAAATCGGGCGAACGATTGAACCAGCCGTGGTTTTTCCCTTCCGCTGAAAAAAGTTCCACTTCGACGCCCGCGTCCTGAAGGGCTTTCTGAAAATCAACGGATTGTTGGAAGGGAACTGTCGTATCCGCCGTTCCATGCAGGAACAGGAAAGGCGGACAGGTTTCATCAATATACGTAATAGGTGAGGCTTTTTTATAGATTTCCGGAACCTCTTCCACTGAACCGCCGAGGAATTGGACCAGCATCGTGGCCGGGCGGTCTCTTTTTGTTAATGCCGTCATATCAGCGACGCCATTGAAACTTACAACAAGATTCGTGCGGCTCGAGTATCTCGCATGGCCGCCTGCGCCTTCCAAGCCATCGGATTCGTCCATCACGCCCAGCATCGACGCGAGGTGGCCTCCCGCTGATCCACCGGCGGAAGCGATTTTATCCGGATCGATTCCATACCGGTCCGCATTCGCCCGCATCCACTGCACAGCGCATTTACAATCTTCCACCGCCGTGGGGAATTTCGCTTCACCTGACAGGCGGTATTCAATACAGGCGCACACATAGCCCAGCTCAGCGAAATGAATCGCCTGCCGTTTAAATTGATCCGGCGTTCCGCCCCGCCATCCGCCACCATGAACGAAGATGATCCCCGGTCGATCCGTTCCATCTTCCTTCGGACGATAGAGATTCAAATGAAGATCCCGTCCACCGCCTTGACCATATACAAGATCCTTCTCAACAACCACGTTATCAGGAATCGCTATCTCCGGCTGATCCTGATTCGCGGCTTCGATTCCACTGACAGCTGCGCATAACAATAGGGTGATGGTAAAGAATGAGTGAATAAAACGTAGATTCATGAGTGTGGTCCTTTTGTGAGTTGTATAAAATTATTTTTTTTTGTCTGAATCTGGATGTCCAGGATGAAAGGATGATCAGGATTTTTTTCTCCTACATTCGATGATAGACCTTTTTTTTTCTCCTCAATTCAAATTAAGAAAGAAAAACCAGTCAATTTTTTGGTTCATCCAGTAATTGAGTATATAAAAATCATTTTTGGGAATTGCGATCTTTGTTCAGGATGGCTTAATCGCCTGAACAATGATTAAAAAGCCAGCTAAAAGCCGCCACCGCGTAGCGTTGTCGTTACTGGCGCTGTCTTAAAAGGATTATAGGATTACCATGATTTAAAAATCAAGAAAATCAAGCGAATCAAGAAAATCAAGGTTCAGACAATAAGAATCCTTCATAGCAGCGCTGGGTTTCTTGATTTCCACAAAAAATGAATGGATTGTTGAGAAACGTACTCACTTTTCGGAAGAACCAATTTCTTCTCCTTAATAAGAGGATTGACTATCCATTTCGTATAAGGTCAGTTAATCACTGCTTTCTTCAATGAAGAAGCGCAAATGAATAATTCCTATCCTGAATATCCTGCCCATCCAGTCCATCCTGATTCAGACGAAATGAAAACAAAAAGAAATATCCTCCATTCTTTAGGAATCCATTTCAACTTCGCGATTTTGATCAAACTATGCAAGAGCGATGCGATGTAATACTCGCCTTCATGATGAATAATCTCAGGCGCCGCGGCAGGCAGGCGCCCAAAGATCCTCCGCCGCGAAAGCGGGAACCGTCACAAGAAGAAACAGCGAAAACAGCGTGTATATATTCGATAATTGTTTCATCATATGATTGCCTCGCTAGTTTAGGGTTTCTCTTAGAAGAGCGCTCGAACATGAGGATTGAATTTGTTTTGTGAATTTATAAATATGAACATCGTATGCGTTGAATGGATCTTCAAATTGCCCATTGACGGCGTTTATCGTCCGGTCTTCATAGAGGACTTCGATTTTTGTTTCGGAAGGCAAATCATCTAGAATAAATGTCGCTTTGGTTGGATTATTACGCATTCCCACGGCGAAGAGATAGGCCGCGCCATTATAGTGTTTCAGCATAATATCCACAGGCGTTTCGGGATCAGACACACTCACCTCTACCTTCCCATCAATCGTTGTGCTATTGAGAACCGGGGCGAGAGCGTGGATCTGATTGTTAAGTTTCGTAACCGCTTCAAGCATTTCGGGATCGTCGAGCAGAGCGTCTTCGTTGAACTGAGGCGCGAATTCATGGACGAAATAGATCAGCCCCATCGAGCCATGAATGATGGACATCCAGACTTCCGCTTTCACCTGATGTGGAGTGGCTTTCTTCTTTTCATTGCTAATATGTGTGCATTCGATGCAGTTCCAAACGATTTTCTTCCCCTCACTCCACTCGATTAACCGGTCGACGCCTTTGGGAACGTACCAGAGATAATTTTCTCCATCCGTCTTGCGGATTCCAACGACAGGATACACATCAAATGAGAGAAGATCACAGCCTTTGACGTAGGTAAGATAATCACTCTGTTTGCCCCAAATCCCACGGCCTTTCCATTCATCATTGGCGACACCCTGTCCGAGATTGAGCAGGATGGGCCGGGATGGATCGCGTTCTTTTAACTCTTCATAATCAGCGACGATGTCAGCTGGTGGAACGGGAGGGCCATAGGTTCTCTCTCCGGTATCCGGATCGGTGACCGGCTGGGCATTGTCCGGTTCATCCCCATGCATCCATCCAACAATCGTGCGATCGTCTTTATGCGCAAGCCCGACAGTGTTTTGGTCACAAATAACCTGCATTCCCGCATTTTTGAGCGTGGTCAACTGCGCTTCCGTCGGACCTCTCCAAAGCCCAATATAAAGATTGATACCCGCCGCTTTATACTTCACCGCATTTTTCGGATCCTGAAGCCAAACCGCGATCGGAAAATAATCTGGATCGGAGGAAGGGCCGTTTTTCCATTGCGCGTACACGTTCAGATTGGATTCATTTTGAGAATGAGCCGGAACGAGCGAAAGGAAGAATATGATACAAGTGAGAAGGATTGATTTCACGATTGATCTCCATTGGTTGGAATTGAAGATGCGCCGTTTTTTTACATCTCCAGAGATCATAATGGAAAAGTGAAAGGAATGTCAATGCGCGGTTTATCGTAAGAAGAAATCCATCAATTCAATCATCCAGATTGATCGTTTCACGCACCGCATAGATCTTCTTCTCCTGGCTTTCGTGATACACCCGCGTCATCATTTCCGCTAAGAGACCAATCATAATATTCTGAACGCCGATCAACGCGAGAAACACGGCGAGAAGCAGGAACGCGTTTTCGCTTGCTTGATCTCCTTGAAAGATCTTTTCATACAACACTTTTGCGCCACACAATACCCCGCCAAAGATAAAGAGAAGCCCGGTTGATCCAAAAAAATGAATAGGCCGCGTCATATAACTCCCTAGAAGTACTAATACAGGCAAGTCCAGCAATACTTTGAATGTGCGCATGATCGTGTATTTAGATTTCCCACGCAGGCGGGGATTATGAGTCACTTCCACTTCACAGATCTTCGCGCCCATCCGATGCCCCAGGATCGAGAGGAAACGGTGCATCTCTCCATACAGATTCACGCCGCTGAGGATTTCCCGGCGGCAGGCTTTGAGTGTACAGCCGTGATCGTGAAGCCGCACACCGGTGACCCACGAGATCAACCGGTTGGCGATCCTCGACGGCAGGATTTTTGAAAAGAATGGATCTTTCCGCCGGCGCCGCCACCCGCTGGCGATATCAAAGCCTTCGTCGATCTTCGCCAACAGTTTGGGAATATCCGCCGGATCGTTCTGAAGGTCAGCGTCAAGGAGAACAACAATTTCTCCCCGCGCATGATCCAAACCGGCCGCAATTGCAGCTGACTGCCCGAAATTCCGGCGCAGAAAAACCGCTTTGACATTCTCATCCGAACCAGCCAGTTCCCGCAGCGTCTCCCCGGAACCGTCATCACTGCCATCATCACAATAAACAATCTCGAACGAACGCCCGATTCCTTCAAGAACGTTCATCAGTGACGCATGCAACGGGCGGATATTATCCACTTCGTTATACACAGGCAAAACGACTGAGAGTTGAGGGCTAGGTGGTTTTTTCATAATATATGAGATTAAACTGCGGAAACTTGATATCCAATTCTAATCATTAATCTATTGTAACAACGTAAAAGGAATTGAGTACTGCTGATCTGAATCTTGATTGAACTGATTTACTTGATTTTATATCATGGTTATTTTGTTTTTTTTACACCTCATTCGTTTGAATCACGGATAGCGCAGAAAACCACGGATTTCACGGAAAAAGATTCCGTGCCCATCTCATCACATCCGCGTAATCCGTGATTCAAACATATCCACGATTCAAGAAAACTGTGATCTCACCGCCTCATTCGTTTGAACCACGGATAGCGCAGAAAACCGCGGATTCCACGGAAAAATTCCGTGATCATCCCATCAAATCCGCGTAATCCGTGATTCAAAACAAATCCATCGCCCGCACGCGATACGTCCGAATCTCGCGTGAACCGATTTCGACTTCCATGACACCCTCATCAGACGCGCCTTCTTCCCCGCGCGGACGTTCAACAAGATCCGTACGTTCCCAGGTAATCTTCTTCAATGTGTCGAAGAAGATGCGAACCGGTGTATCCACACCATCCAATTCACGCAGGCGGAGGATAAATCCATCCCCATCTTCCGCCACTTTGATCCCCTGCGCGAGAACATTGTCCACATCAATAGAAACAAGTGACGCCGTGTCGGAGGGAAGCGGCGCTTCTTCTTTCGTCTTCATCGCCAAAGGTGTGACGAGGAACGGATAACTCACCTCATCGGCGAAACGGGTGGCGGCGCTGGGGGTGCAGGAGCCGTCATGGAACAGAATCGAATACCGGAACGTGGCCGGCCCCCCCTGGCTTGCTTTATAATTCGTGAACCAATAGTTATTCATCGCGTAGGAATAAAAATGCGTGTTGGTTAAAGGCAGATGCTCCAACCAGGGCTGTTCGGCGTGCATGTCACATAGTTCCAATAGAGGAACATCATGAGAAACAACCGTGATCCCAAAATCAGCGTTCGATATATCAATCCATCGGCGCAGCGTATATATATTACGATTCGCGCCGGGAATTTGATCGGTTTCAGGATGCATTGAAGCGAGTGTGGTTTCAAGAGTAAACTGCCCTTCCGGCACATCGAAAGGAAACGCGAACCGCACGGCTTCTTTCTCCCGAATATCTTCTTTATTAATCACATTACAAATATCAATCCGGTCCATCGCGTTGAATAACTCAATATTCTGCGCCAAACCGTGGATGCCTTGCCCCTCTAAATACGCCTGGAGCGAAGTTGAAATAGAATCCGGCGGACGTGGGATCTGGAAAAGAACGCGGTCGGCGCTTTTGCTTTCTTTTCCATTGGGGCCGAGGACATGAAGATACTGGTTCACTCCATATGCGCTGTTGGAATCAACCATCTCTTGAAGCATAGGCTGATAGACCAGGGATTGAATCGCGCCTGTTTTTTTATTCAACTTCACATCCCACTGGTAATTGCGGATAAATCCATCCGCCGCCGATACGGTGACGCTGGTCTCCCGTGTTTCACGGGTTTCCGGGATCAGTTCATAGACTTTATAACCGAACGGTGGGATATCGATGACTTGGAACATGTATCCTTCATCGCGTTTCACCACCGGCGCTTTCATCCCATCAGGATCCACGGCTATCCATTGTTCGGATGCGGCCAGTTCATTGCCGATCCCCGATTCGGGAATCACGGCGGCCCCGTTCCGGCGCCACTGCGTCAGATTCCAAACGGCGAAAGCGAAGGTCCGGTCATTGCGAATCTGTTTAGACATCTCCCGCGCTCCATCCCGCAGCAGCCGCGAAGACGCCCACATCCCTTTTTCAGCAAAACTGCGTTTCACCCGCCATTGTTCCCGCGTGAAGGGCGAATCGGGTTGTGTGATACTGGTATGCGCGCCCCAAGTATGTTCGCTGTAAAGCATAATATTATCGTACGCCGTGTCGATTTCCATTGCGGGATACACCGCGCCGTTTCCAGCCATGCGGGAAAGCGCCCAGGCTTTTTCAGCGGTCTGCAACCGTAATGTGGAAATACGGTTCATCGCGGTTTCACGCGCGCTCGACGCCGCGCCGTCTTCCCAATAGGGGGTATAGTCGCCTTTCAATTCAGGAATTTGATCTTCAAATTTAGAAACAAGGTCTTCAAATGGTTTCACTGCGCCCGAAATGATTAACTTCGGGCTGGCATACCGCTGATTCCATTCATGCGCCACTTTCGAAAGATGCGCGGGTGGAGGCGTGTTGTCGGCGAAGTAAGCGCGAATGTGAAAAACGTCGTATGGATATTCTGGATCGGCTTCCAATCCAGCCAACACTTCCAATAAACGATCCTTATCCCGCTCGGATTCCAGCAGATTGAAAATCCGCGCATATCCATATCCCGTGTTCCAGACCAAGACTTTACTCTCCCCATCCGGACCGATCCAATAGTATGGTTTTGAACCCATCCCCAGAGTCGCGAATCCGATACGCGCCGTGAGATTCGGGCCGAGTTGGAAATATTTAACGCCTGCTTCCGCCAGAACCGAAACTGTGCCCCATGTATACCCGGGCACGTCCGTAATCATCGCCGATTTCACTTCAGGGAGATGTTCCCGCTCAGCCAAGTGGGTGGAGTAATAGACACTGCGTACCAATTCTTCATCCCCACAAAGAGCAGTCAGAAGATTGAGATAGAGGGCGTCGAGCGTGATCACGCCTCTCCGCATGTAATCAAGCAGCCGAACCTGGTCTCTCTCTGGATACGTCTGCAAATAATCTTTCACCGCCCAGGAAACTTCGGTGTTCCATATGTAATGCGAATCAGGCGTGTAGCCTTTTTTGATGGAATCTTCATAGAGATCGATCGCCTGATGGAAGAATTTCTTGTGATCGGCGAGGACTTTGTACTGCAAATCCGTATAGCCGATATCGACATGAGAACCGGGCAGAAGATAAACCCGCCAATCCCGGCAGGGCTTCAGCTCGATCTCTTTTTTGAATCTCTTTCCCTTCCATTGAAACAAGGCGGCAAGTTTCCGGGGACGATCGCTTCTCTCGATGGGAATTTCCAACGTCTCCGTTTCCGGCGTTCCAATTGAGGCGAGAATAGAGTCCGGATGTTCGCGGTCAATAATAGTGAATTCTGAAATCGCAGTGGGGCTGATCACGGGTGAAATCTTGCATTTCACAATCCGCTTGCCATTTTTCAAGACTAAGGGAGGAGCGGTGAATGTAAGCAGATTCCCGATATACTCATTATCATCGATCGTACCAGGAATAATAATACGCATCGTTTCTGGAACCTTGCCATCGCTGGAAGTGATCTTGAATCCCATTCCCCAACCAGCGCCGGTTTGGCAGACTTTCACAAGGAGCGGATGACGGCCTTGTTCAACCGTGACAGGAACGCGGTCCCAGTTTCTCATGTCACGCAGGACCTTTGCGTCATGGATCACGTTTCGATCCATCCAGACTTTCACACTGTCATTTGAGGCGATGTGAAAGACACAATCCTGCGTATCACCACTGTTTTCCAAAATACAAAAGAAATAGACGGTGACGTTCTCTCTATCCCCAAAATGATTTCTCAGATCAAACACATTCTCCTGAGGGATCGCCAAGTTCCATGGAGTCCATACCCCATTGACATACGACGAATCCCAATTGGCTGGCGAGACGGAACGTTCTTCATTAAGAAAATCATAATCGTGTCCCGAAAGATCTTCCGCGCTGGATGGATTGGCGTGGGGACCATTGATCAGCCATGTGCGGACGTAGCCATCACCAGACAAATTAAACGCGGTTTCATCCGCGTATGCCGAAATTCCCTGCGAAATGAAAACAAACGCTGCGATTGAAAAAAAGAAATAGTGTTTCACGATGTTTCCTCTCCCCTCTCGATCGGCCGTTTGGACGTGATTTATGACGCCCTTCATCTTATCCAATTTTTCGAAGGCTGGATAGGAAAGAAGGGCAACTAAAACAAGATAAAAAAATGATCCATCATGCCAGCCTCTTAGTGATAAAGTAACAATAAATTAATAGACAAGACTCCAATCATTCCCATCCTGAATATTCCGCCTATCCTGTCTATCCAGATTCTGACAAAATACTCCGTGTTTATCCCCCCCCTATCAGTGGAATCCGTGATTCAAAAACCTACGCGTCTGGACAGAAACAAAAAAACAAATTTTTTATGTGACATTTTTAACACTTGCGTCTATATTTACAAACCAGAGGGTACATTTCATCAATGGCGTTTTCTTCTTTGGGAAAATCCTAAGTTTTTAATGACGAATCTTAATTAACGGGGGCTTAAGGTGTGGTTAATTGGCCGCCGTTGCGCGATCCCACTTGCTGTTCATTTTAAAAACAATTACGTGTTGAAGGAGCTGTGTCATGGTGTCAAGATCAAAGTCTTTTTCCCCGTTCGTTTTGTTCGCAATCGTTTTCCTCTCTTTTGATTTCATCCAAGCGATTCCATCATATGCTGGCCCCTCATTTGGGATTCCTACTGAAACACCGACGGAAGTCCCCCCGCTACCTGACCTTCTTAATATCACGCAAGACGCAAACCATGAATTGAGACGGATTGTCCGGAATATGTCGAATGATGTCTGTCTGACGATTCAAGCGGGCAAGGGAAATTTATATTGTGTAGATAGAAATCTGGGAGATCGAGTTGAAATCTATGAACTCTCTCCCGGCCTGACCGATCAAGTCAGACCACAGTTGCAAAGTGGCCTGGCGCGTTTTTTTATCTTAAGTGAAACGAAACCTTTAGTCGATCTCGCCGTAGATTCTGATGAATCCATTTATGTCATGTACGATGCGAACGATATAAATTGGATACTGGAATTCAGTCCGCATTATTCAGGGACTAAAAACAATTTCCATGCCTACATTCAAAATATGCTCCTTTTGGATGAGGGAGATTTAATAGAAGGTACGGAACCGTCTTATATGCTGAATATTTATGATATGTATGGTAATTATGGAGTATATAATTCCGGCCCAGCGAAAGATCGGTCTATCCATGCGCTTATCGATCTGGGGCCGGTTAAAATCAGTGATAGTATCATTGGGCGTCAAAATTATCTCTGTTTATTAACGGAGGGGGATGATTCTTCCACAAAAATCTTGATCTATGAATATAATCAGATAAGAGAATTAACTCCTGAAGGAATTCTTCCCGGTTATGTTCCATGCCAATTCGCCTACTTGGAAATGGAACAATCATTTTATATCGCCGCTGAAAACATGGATCAAGAATTCGCTCTTTTCCGTGTTTCAGGCGATGGCTTATCAACAGAAAAAGTTGGAGATATCGGCTACATCCATAGCATGGTCTCTTCCAAAGATGGAAGGAGCCTCTATTTTACGAATCCTCTAACCGAAGATAAATCAGCCATCTATGCCTATACATATACGGGTCCGGAGATAATACCCACACCAACGTTCACCCAAACGCCGACTTCCACATTTACCCCGGTCCCCACACCGACGAACTCTCTCACACCGACGAATTCTCCTACACCAACAGAGACGCCGACACCAACCCCCACTCCAACAATTGTTTTACGCCCAATTTCTGTCCCCGATTACCGTATCGATTTTGATAGCTACTTCCAAAATCCGGAGCTCTTTCTTGATTTCTATCAGATTGTCTTTTACAACCAATTTGATACGGATCTCCTCTTCCTTAATCCATCCGGTTTTAACGGACCGGCTATCCATCCAATCTCTGGCGAATTTCTGTTTCAGAATGCTTACAATCCAAGCCAATTCTATTCAGTTCCTTATCCAAATCGCCCTGTTGATTGTAGACAAATCGAACCGTCTTTTGTGAATGAAAATGCGGAGAATCTCGTGCTAAGGGCGGTCCATCCAGATGGTTCGCTCTATGGATATCGTTATTCAGATATTCAACGAGTCGTCCTAGATGAATTTTTTGAAACGATTTCAATTGACGCTAGCATCCTTGATATTCATATCGTAACAGAGACTGATCGTATCCCTGGTACCAATACGGGCGATGTTTTGATCCTAGGAGAAAAGCCTGGAGGAATAACGGGGATTTGGAGGATCAATCATGAAGAAACATTAACCGGAATCTTTGAGGCGGAGCCATTACTGCCAGATGAAGATATCCCAGCGTATCCAAAGGATTGGACAATCGGTCCTGGTGGAGCGCTTTACCTTTTGACGTACGATCTGTGGCAGGTCCGCAATAGTGAAATCTATCGCTTGGATATGGATAACAAGTTCAGAGAAGCGTTTCACTTTTCCTTTGGTGGAGGATGCTATGCGTTTACCTATTTACCCGCCGATCACGCGTTCTACTTTTTGAAAATTGTACGCAAGTATTATTATGAAAATCTTTATGGACTTATGAGAATCCCAGAAGATGGCTCCACGATAACAGATGTACAGTACTCTACTGGTGAAATCGCGAATCTTTCAACATCGCCGGACGGAACATCATTATATTTAACTTATCGGGATATCCAGAATCCAGAATGGAATAACATTCAAGCCCTTCATTACAGAGGCGAGGTCGTAACACCTACTCCGACACCCTCCGAACCTACACCCACGCCAACTCCCATTCCCGGCTGGTTCGTTCTCGATGGCTTCGGTGGTATCCACTCTTCCAATCCTGAACTCGAACGGCCCCTGCTTCCCTATTTCGCACCCTATAATATTGTGCGGGATATCGAACCGGATCCCTTGGGCCGGGGATGGTATATGCTGGATGGTCTAGGGGTGGTTCATACTTCTTCGCCCGATCTTCCTCGTCCTGTGAATCTGCCCTATTTCGGATTCGACATCGCCCGCAATCTCGAAATTGTTTCGACGGATCATGGGCTTGAGTTCTACATGCTGGATGGGTACGGAACCGTTCATACGTCGACGGAAGAGCCGTTCGAGTACGGAGAACTTCCCTGGTTCGGTTCCGATCTCGCCCGCGATCTTGAACCGAATCCGAAGGGGGAAGGATGGCTCATCCTGGATGCGTTCGGTTTCTTGCATTCCACTCATTGGCCCATCTATGATTTTCCATTAGGCATATCCTTTGTCCCCAACCCAATGGCCCGTGGTATGGTCCGCTTTCCCGATGAAACCACGGTCCTGATCAACGCCTACGGAGGCCGCCACACCAACCCATTCTACCCCGCCGCAGATGTCATCAACGGCCTCCCCCCCGAATTCTACTTCTATGGATTCGACATTATCTGGGATGTCGAAACTGTGCCAGCCACTCAGCAGTAAGAATAAAGGAAGCGTATAATGGAATCATTAACTAAATCGTTCATTTTCTTCATCTTCTTGATCGCTCTCATGACATACGCGATCCCACTTCACGTAGCCATCGCATCCGAGACGCCAACGGAGACACCAACGGGAACACCTACCCCAAAACTCCCTCTTCCCGATCGTTTCAACATCACCCTTGATGCGAACCACGAATTGAAACGCCTCGTTCGGGATATGTCCCCAGATGCCTGCTTAGCGATTCAAGCGGAAACCGGTGATTTATATTGCATGGATCGAGCCAATGATGATCGGGTTGAAATTCATAAAATCTATCCTTTTCAAATAGATCTAGTTAGATCGGAAATGAAGACAGGTTTTAGGCGTTCTTTTTCTATCAATACAGCGAGAACTTTAAGCGATTTAGCAGTTGATTGGGATGAAACCCTTTATGCTATGTGTGGCGCAGAAGGAGTCAATTGGATTTATGAAATATTACGAGGCAGTTCATGGTTTAATAGTATTTCTGTCGCATATTCGCAGAAAATGCTCCTTGTAGATAGCGATGATTTGATATCTGGCGCCAATTCCACTGATTTATTATTGATATATATTTATGGCACTTGTCGGATATTCAGATACGATGTAAAAGAAAACAGACAAATCACAACACTAATAGAGAGTGATGAATTTGTACAATCTTATATTTCTGATCTTATCATTGGGCCCAATAATAGTCTCTGTTTTTTAGTCCACGATAAAAATCAATCGATATTAATTTATAAATATGAAGAAAATAATGTTAAAGAGTTAATACACGGTGCCATTCTTCCCGGTTATATTCCACACAAATTCGCCTATTTAGAAAAGGAAAAATCATTCTACATCGTAGCGGAAAATTCGGAAAATGAATTGTCTCTCTTTCGTGTTACAGGGGATGGATTATCGGCGGTGAAGGTAGGAGACCTTGGCGCTGTTCACAGCATGGTTTCTTCCAAAGATGGAAGGAGCCTCTATTTCACGAATCCTCTGTCCGATAACAAATCGGCTATCTACGCGTATACGTATACCGACGCGGAGGTCACTCCGACACCCTCCTTTACACCGACGAACACACCGATTCCTTCCTGTACTCCAACGAATACTCTTACACCTTCAATCACCCCGACCTTTACGCCAACACCGACGTTTGCTCCGCTTTTTGCTAGTGATGATCGCTTTGATTCGGAAATTCTTGTCCATCATCTTGGGGATTATGTCGATCTCTTTGTTCATCCAATCACAGGAAATTTGGTTTTCCAGTATGAATACTTGTCAAGAAAGATCTATTCATTGGCGCCTACTGATCGTATTGTTGACCTTAGTCAAATCGAACCGTCTTTGGAGTTCAAGGATTCGATTGATTTCCGGTTGCATGCTGTGCATCCGGATGGATGGTTCTATGGAGTTCAAAGTACTGCATTTATGAATTTCATGGTTCAACGAGTACCCGATAATGGTTTCCTGGATACAAGTTTTTCCTCGTTTGAGGCGAAACCCCGCGCTTTACATATCGTCTGCGAATCCGACACCATCCCCGACGCTGAACCTGGAGATGTATTGATTTTAGGAGAAAAGGATGAGCATCGAATTGCTTGGATTTGGAATCTTGATCCTTATGAGCTAATCAATATCAGCGCTCCCTGTGATGATCCTACATTGCCCTGTGAGACGCCGTTGTATGTCCCCGAAGTGGTACCCTTAATGCCAGATGAAGATATTCCCATCTGTCCCCAGGACTGGACGATTGGTCCTGATGGAGCGCTTTACTTATTGGTATATGACCTCGGCCTAATTAATACGAGTAAAGTGTATCGCTTGGGTATGGATAAAAAGTTTAAAGAAGCGTTCCATTTCTCGCTCGGAGAAGGATATTATGATATTACATATTGTCCTGCCGCGCGCTCATTCTTCTTCCTGAATAATTCACCTCGAAGCCTAGTGAGGATTTCGGAAGATGGTTCAGAGATTAAAAAGATGGAATATTCCGATGGATTTATCTATGATATAGCGACATCATTGGATGGAACGGCCGTATATTTATCGTACAAAGATTATCCAATATCAGAACGTAATTCCATCGAAGTCCTGCGATACAAAGGCGAGGTTTCAACCCCTACGCCCATTCCTTCTGAACCGACACCAATCCCAACCCCCATTCCCGGCTGGTTCGTCCTAGATGGCTTCGGCGGTGTTCATTCGTCTAATCCAGAGATCGAACGGCCCGTACTTCCCTATTTCGCCCCTTACAATATTGTTAGGGATATCGAACCAGATCCCTTAGGCCGTGGATGGTATATGCTGGACGGCCTTGGGGGTATTCACACTTCTTCACCAGATCTCCCGCGTCCTATGACGCTGCCCTATTTTAATTTCGACATTGCCCGCAACCTCGAAATCGTTTTGACTGACCATGGTCTAGAATTCTATATGCTGGATGGATTCGGTACCATTCACACTTCTACGGGTGAACCGTTTGAATATGGTGATCTCCCCTGGTTGGGGGCCGATCTCGCGCGTGAACTTGAACCCGATCCCAAGGGAGAAGGATGGCTAATGTTGGATGGATATGGCATTATGTACTCCACCCATCGGTCTGAACATGATTTTCCATTAAGCGCGTCGTTCCATTCAAATCCCGTAGCCCGTGGCATGGTCCGCTTCCCCGATGAAACCACGGTCCTCATCGACGCCTTCGGAGGCCGCCACACCAACCCATTCTACCCCGCCGTAGACGTCATCAACGGCCTCCCCCCCGAATTCTACTTCTATGGATTCGACATCATCTGGGATGTCGAAACCGTGCCAGCCGCTCAATAGTGATTAAGAATCGTCATCAACGAATAAGGAGCCTTATGATGATCGTATCATCCAAGTCATTTCCCTTGTTTGTCTTTTTATCATTCATAGTGAACGTTCTATTCATAAATCCATCTCACGCCGCCATTTTTTCAGAAACCCCCACCAATACCCCACCCCCGCCGTTTGATCCCATTCAATTGAGTGATGACCGGTTTCAAACAGATATCCTTTATTACAATGTGGGGATTCGCGGTGTGCTCGATATCGATCCTTTAACAGGAAACTTGGTTTTCCAAAAAGATTTAAATTTAGTCAGTCTCTATTTATTATCACCGCCAGATCATCCTGTCTGGATCAAGCAAGTCGAGCCGTCCATCGATGTGAAAATCCCATATAACACGCGGATCCAGGCGGCCGATTCGTATGGAAGATACTATGGGATATACGATTATATCGCTCCCTATTCTGTTGTCACGAGAGTGAATAAAGATGGGCTGCATGATATCAGTCTCGCTCTAATCCCCGCTAAATGCCTGGGAATGCATGTTGTGAATGAAATGGATAAGATCCCCGGCGTCAAAACGGGAGATCTATTGGTGTTCGGAGAAAAAGTAGATTGGACAATGGGGATTTGGATCATCGATCCCAATGAACCGATCCTGCTAACACCAATCAGTTACGATCCTCCAGATCCTTTACCTGAACTGGAATGTTCAACGCCGGAGAAGAAAATCCCACTCAATCCCATCGATTGGACCATTGGCCCGGATGGCGTGCTCTGTCTTCTCGCGCATGATCCAGACCAAAGCGATCGCCGCGTACTCTATCGGTTAGACATGGATGGCGCATTGATAGAAATCTATCAATTCCTCCCCGGAGAAAGATTTACCGCATTCACTTATCTCCCCGCCGATCGCGCCTTCTATCTATTAAAAGATATAGATAGCGATGATTACAAAAGCGTCGTGAGAATTCCGGAAGATGGCGCCGGTATGGAAGAGATCCCATATACGGGCGGAGAAATCTACAGCCTTGTCACATCGTTGGATGGTACGGCCATTTTTCTATTAAGCAAATATCCCGGAAATTCCATGCGGGATTCAATTCAAGTCCTGCGATACAAACAAGATGGCGTCATTCCAACACCCACAATCGCTCCAACGAACACCCCCGCGCCGACCTATGGGCCGCTGTTTGTGAGCAATGACCGGCATGAATCCAAGATCCTTATCCGCAATTCGGGAAACGGCGGTGCAATCGCCGTCCATCCAATCACAGGAAACATTGTTTTTCAGGATGATTTCTACTCAAAATATATCTACTCCATCTCTCCACCAGACCATTCCGTCAGCCTCAGTCAATATGAACCATTATTGACAGGTAAATATTCAAGCGAATACCAAAATACGGACTTTTTTCAACTCCATGCTCTCCACCCGGATGGATGGACCTACGGAATCGACGACAATCAACAACCAGAATATTTCGCGCCATCAAGATTAACAGAAAATGGATACATGGACAGTTTCATCGTTGGTTTAGTCGCTGAATTCCGTGGCATGCTAATCGTCAAGGATACCGATAACATCCCCGGCGCCGAACCTTGGGATATTTTGGTTTTAAGCGAATATGAAGACCGAAACACAGGTATACGGAATGTCGATCCCTATAAAATGATGATGAGTGGAGAACCGGCTGATCCTCTTATACAAGAATCTCCTATAGAAATCCCCGAAGTGACAGTTTTACTGCCAAACACGGATATTCCAAAGGGACCCATAGATTGGAACATCGGCCCCGGTGGAACGCTCCATCTCTTAACGTACGACCGTGAATCCAACCGCTGTATAGTCCATCGCCTGGATGTGGATCGTAATTTTAGAGAAGTGTTTCACTTCTCCCCCGGCGAGGATATCACCGCCTTCGCATACCTCCCCGCTGAAGGCGCGTTCTATTTTCTGAAAAATCCTTATCAAAACGATACAAAAAGCATCGTGAGAATTCCTGAAGATGGCTCCACAATGGAAGAAATGCCCTATTCCGGAGGAGAGGTCTACGACATAACAACATCATTGGATGGAACCACCTTATATCTCTTGTACCAAGATTCCAGATTTCCCGACTGGAATTCCATCCAAGCTCTGCAATATGTAGGAGAGAAGATATCGTTTACACCGACCAGTACACCAACACCAACTGTAACACCTACATTTGCGCCGGTCCTTGAGAGTACGGACCTGCTTGATTACGATCTTTTCGTTCGCTATACCGGCCAGCATGTTTATCTTACCATCCATCCAATCACAGGTGACTTGGTTTTCCAGGATGATGTATATTCGAATAAAATCTTTTCACTGCCTCCCCTAGACAGTCAATTTGACCTTAATCAAATCGAACCATTTCTCCAAACGGATGACTCGGTCCGCATTCTTTTACAAGCCATACACCCAGATGGATGGATTTATGGGATTCGTGGAAGAGATAGTGTGAAGTTTAAAGTTGAAAGACTGACACAAGATGGATTGTTAGATCCTGTTATCGCTTCGTTTCAAGCCAGATTCCGTGATATGCATATTGTTAGCGAAACGGATACTATTCCTGGAACCGAAATTGGTGATGTATTGGTTTTAGCTGAGAAAGAAGATCGTGTCGCAGGGATTTGGGTACTCGATCCAAATAAAACAATCAATCTTAGCGCTCCTTGTGACGATCCTTTGCTCCCTTGTGAAACACCAGTGTTGGTTCCCGAAATGACGTCTTTGCTGCCAGATGGGGATATTCCTATCTGTCCGAAGGATTGGACGATTGGTCCGGGCGGAGCGCTTTATTTATTGACGCACAATCAGGATAAGGTGTATCGCTTGGATATGGATAAACAGTTCCGGGAAGTGTTTCATTTCCCCATTGGAGGAGGCTACCTTGCGTTTACTTATCTACCCGCCGATCGCGCGTTCTATTTTCTCAAAGATTCAGCGCATGGCAAAGGTCAGATCATAGTTCGAATCGAAGAAGATGGTACCGGTATATCAGAGATGCGTTATTCGAATGGTGAATTCTATGGCCTTACAACTTCGTTGGATGGAACGGCTATTTATTTATTGCATCATTGGGGAGCAGATCGAAATTCCATCCAAATCCTGCGATATAAAGGCAAGGTCACTACACCTACACCTACTCCCTTTGAATCCACACCGGCGCCCACTCCCATTCCCGGCTGGTTCGTTTTGGATGGATTCGGTGGTATTCATTCAACAAATCCAGAACTTGAACGACCGGTACTCCCCTATTTTGCCCCTTACAATATTGTTAGAGATATCGAACCAGATCCATTAGGCCGGGGATGGTATATGCTCGATGGTCTTGGAGTGGTGCACACCTCTTCCCCTGATCTTCCGTATCCCATCGGGCTGCCCTATTTCGGCTTCGATATCGCCCGCAATCTCGAAATCATTTCAACGGAGAATGGCCTTGAATTTTATATGCTGGATGGATTCGGGGTTGTTCACACCTCAACGGGGGATTCATTTGAATATGGTAATCTTCCTTGGTTTGGAGCCGACCTTGCCAGAGAACTTGAACCTGGTCCGAATGGCAAATCTTGGCTCGTATTGGATGCCTATGGGTATCTACACTCTAGCCAATGGACCGGATATGATTTGCCCCTAAGCGTGCCTTATCATCAAAACTTGATCGCCCGCGGAATGGTCCGCTTCCCCGATGAAACCACGGTCCTCATCGACGGCTTTGGAGGCCGCCACACCAATCCATTCTACCCCGCTGTGGATGTCGTCGACGGCCTCCCCCCCGAATTCTACTTCTGGGGATTCGATATCATTTGGGATATCGAAACCGTCCCGGCTACACAGCAATAAGTAAAAAGGAACTGTACGATGGTATTATTCCGTAAACTATTCATTCTATATGTCTTAGCATTTGCTATGACAACATCCGTAATCCCATCTCACGGGGCTGTTACATCCGAAACGCCAACGGAAACCCCAACAGTAGTTCCCAATCTTCCCGATCTTCTCCATATCACGCTGGATTCTAACCATGAATTAAAACGGCTTGTTCGGGATACATCTTCCGAAGTCTGTTTAGCGGCGCAAGCGGAGACAGGGGATTTGTATTGCATGGATCGAGCAAGAAAAAACTGGATTGAAATCCATAAGATTTCGCCTTTTCTATCCGATCAAGTTCGACAGGAAATGAAAAGCGGCCTGATTCGTTCGTTTGATTTGAAAGCAACAAGGTCGTTAATCGATCTTGCCGTGGATAGTGATGAAACCATCTATGCGATGACTAGATATGAATCTATCGATGATGATATGGATAGGGTTTTGATTATGAAACCGGATATTTCGAGGATTCGAGAATATTCGTTCGGATATACGCATGGAATATTGATTGTTGACAACGGCGCTTTGATCGCCGGCGTAAATCCTCCCGATGTGCTATTGATTAAAAACTACCATGAGAACGATCAGGTGCTTCAATACGATCCATATGGAAATCGCCCAATTACAGCGCTAATAAGATCAGAACAAATTAATAATTCACCAATCCGTGATTTCATCATTGGACGCGAGAATCTTCTCAACCTATTAGTCCAGGGAAAAAATCAATCCACAAAGATTTATCTGTTCAAAGAGGATGATGTGGTAGAATTAACTCGCGGTGGTATCCTTCCCGGTTATATTCCACATCAATTCGCTTATTTGGCTATGGAACAATCATTTTATATCGCTGCGGAAAACACAGAAAATAAACATGTTCTCTTTCGTGTTTCTAAGGATGGATTATCGGTCGAAAAGGTGGGAGATATCGGCGCCGTTTTCAGCATGGTCTCTACCAAAGATGGAAGGAATCTCTATTTCACGAATCCTTTATCTGAAAACATATCAGCTATCTATGCGTTAACGTATACGGGACCGGGGGTTACGCCGACGCCCTCCTTCACACCGACGATCACACCGACTCCTTCCTGTACTCCCACGAACACGCTTACACCTTCCAACACGCCGACCGTTACTCCAACGCCGACATTTGGGCCGGTTCAATGGAGTGAAGACCGGTATGAAACCGATATCCTTGTACATCATACCGGGGAGAATATTTTTCTCGCGATCCACCCGGTTTCAGGAAACTTGGTTTTCCAAAGAGATTGGTATTCGAGAAGTCCCTATTCATTGTCTCCTTCAGAGGGCCCCTATGATCTGCATTCTGTCGAACCGTCATTCTATATTAGTAAGCCGGTCAATTTCCTTTTGCATGCCATTCATCCAGATGGAAGGATGTATGGAATTAAAGATAATTACGCCTATTCCAAGATAAACGTTCAGAGATTAACCCAAACTGGCTTCTTGGATTATGTTTATGACTCACTAGAAGCCAAATTCCAAGCCATGCATATCGTGAGTGAAACCGATAACATCCCCGGAACCGTAAAGGGGGATGTATTGATCTTAGGTGAAAAAAAAAGACATAAAACGGGGATTTGGAAGATCCATCATGGTGAATCTCCCACGCAAGTTCCCGAAGTGGAGCCTTTGCTGCCAGATGAGGATCTCCCGATCTATCCACTCGATTGGACGATCGGACCGGGCGGATCTCTCTATCTATTGACGTATGATTCGATTGTTAGCTATCGATGCAAAATTCATCGCTTGGATATGGATAACAAGTTCAGGGAAGTGTTTCACTTTTCCCTCGGAGAGACGTATATGGGCATCACCTACTTCCCAGCCGATCATGCTTTCTTCTTTCCGATGGTTCCGCATAGCAACTATAATAGCATCACGAGAATCTCGGAAGATGGTTCCCAAATCTCAGAGATGCTGTATTCGAATGGAAGAATCTATGATCTCGTTACATCACTGGATGGAATGGCGCTTTATTTATTGTTTAGACATTCCTATATCTCAGAACGGAATTGCATTCAAGTCCTTCGTTACAAAGGAGATATACATACGCCAACGCCCACTCCCTCTATGCCGACTCCGGCGCCGACACCCATTCCCGGCTGGTTTGTTCTCGATGGATACGGCGGTATCCACATGTCTAATCCAGAAACCGGACGGCCCTTACTTCCCTATTTTGCTCCCTACGACATTGCAAGAGATATCGAACCAGATCCATTAGGACGGGGATGGTATATGTTGGACGGTTTGGGTGTAGTCCATACGTCTTCACCCGATCTGCCGCGTCCCGTCGGGCTGCCCTATTTTGGTTTTGACATCGCCCGCAATCTCGAAGTCGTCTCGACGGAGAATGGTTTAGAGTTTTATATGCTGGATGGGCATGGAGTCGTTCACACCTCTACGGGAAAGCCCTTTGATTATGGCTATCTCCCCTGGCTGGGGGAAGACCTTGCGCGCGATCTCGAACCGGATCCAAAGAGTGAAGGATGGCTCATATTGGATGGGTACGGCGCAATCCATTTCAGCCATCGACGCCTCTATGATTATCCCTTAGAAGCGCCGTTTGATAGCAATCCCCTCGCCCGTGGTATGGTCCGTTTTCCCGATGAAACTACAGTTATTATCGACGGCTTCGGAGGCCGCCACACCAACCCATTCTGGCCCGCTGTGGATGTCGTCGACGGCCTGTCACCCGAATTCTACTTCTGGGGATTCGACATCATTTGGGATATCGAAACTGTACCGGCTGCACAGCAATAACAAAAGGAGCCGTATGATGGTGTTACTCCATAACTCATTTATTCTATTCGTCTTAGCATTCACTATGATAACATCCGTAATCCCTTCTCACGCGGCTGTTACATCCGAAACGCCAACAGAAACCCCAATTGAAATCCCAACGGGAACGCCCACCCCCAAACCGCCTCTCTCCGATCGTTTCAATATCCCCCCAGATGAGAATCACGAGTTGAAACGGCTCGTTCGGGATATGTCTCCAGATGTCTGTTTAGCGGTCCAAGCGGAAACAGGGGATTTATATTGCATGGATCGGGCCAACGATGACCGGGTAGAAATCCATAAAATCTCTCTAGATCAAATCGATCAAGTCCGATCGGAGATGAACAGCGGCTTAGTATATTCTCTAGATTTAGATGTAAGGCGATCTTTAATCGATCTTGTCGTGGATTCTGATGAAACTGTCTATGCTTTGTATCGCGTTAATGAAAAGAATTGGATATTGGTATTCAATTCTGTCAATGAGTTGAATAAGAGTATTCAACTCGGTTTTACCAAAAAAATGCACATTGTTGAAGATGACGATCTGATCTCCGGCGCCAATCCGTCAGAGATTCTATTGTTCTACAATCAGCATCGTAACAATCGAATCCTTCGATATGATCCAAAGGGAAATCAGCCACTCACTACATTACTCGATCTTAGAAAGACAAACATTTGTGATTTTATCATCGGGCGTCATAACTCTCTCTGTTTTTTAGCCAAGGACGAGTCCTCTTTTACAAGAATCATGATGTATGAATACAATCAGTGGAGAGAATTGACACCCAATGGAATCCTTCCGGATTCTAGCCCTCGCAAATTCGCCTATTTGGAAATGGAAAAATCATTCTATACCGTCGTGGAACATGGATACAATAAATTTTTACTCTTCCGTGTTTATGGCGATGGAGCCGTGGCCGGGAAGGTGGGAGAGATCGGATCTGTCCACAGCATGGTCTCTTCCAAAGATGGAAGGAGTCTTTATTTTACGAATCCTACGTCCGATGATGGATCGGTTATCTATGCGTTGTCGTATACGGGACCGGATGTCACTCCGACTCCCTCCTTTACACCGACAAACACTCTAACTCCCTCCTTTACTCCAACCATCACGCCGACACCCACAATCACACCAACTCCCACCATCACGCCGACCTATACTCCAACGCCGACCTATACTCCCACGCCGACATTTGGACCCATTCAATTGAGTGACGATCGGTTTGAGGTTGATCTCCTCATTAATCATATTGGTGAACATGCTTTCCTCGCCGTCCATCCAAACACGGGAAACTTGGTTTTCCAGAGAGATTGGTATTCGAGAAGTCCCTATTCATTGCCTGCTTCAAGCAATCCAATAGATCTTAGACAAAAACAAATTAAACCAATATTCTACATCGATAAATCAGTCTCTTTTCTTTTGTATGCTGTACATCCGGATGGGTGGTTGTATGGTATTGATCGGAATTATCAAGTGCAGAGATTGAAACAAAATGGCGTATTGGATCGTGGCTTTAGATTATCTGAGGACTTTTTTCATACCATGCATATTGTACGTGAAAACGATAGCATACCCGGCGTCACTAAAGGAGATGTACTAATCTTGACAGAAAAAGAAGATCAGACAACAAGAATTTGGAAAATCAATCATAATGAAACTTCCACTCATGTTCCCTTTTTGGAATTGTACTTATCAGATGCGGATCTCCCGGTTTGTCCTTTGGACTGGACAATTGGACCAGGCGGAAATCTCTATTTATTATCATATGATTTGGGAGTAAGTGATCGATACAAACTCTACCGCTTGGATATGGATAAAAAGTTAAGAAATATGTTTTCTTTTCCTCTTGAAAAGAAATACTACGCAATCACATATCTCCCTGTCGATCGTGCTTTCTTCTTATTAAAGGAAAGATACATTCAAAGAATCTCAGATGATGGTTCTGAAGTTTCTATGATTGGGTATTCAGGAGGATCAATATATGATTTAACAGTATCGTTGGATGGAAGATCAATTTATTTATTATATAATGATTCCGGGTCAGGTGAATTGAATTCCATCCAAGCCCTCCGGCTAAAAGGAGATAAACCCACCTCGACTCCCATTCCCGGCTGGTTCGTCCTCGACGGATACGGCGGCGTCCATTCATCCAATCCAGAACTCGAACGTCCCATTCTCCCCTATTTCGCCCCATACAATATTGTTAGGGATATCGAACCGGATCCATTAGGCCGTGGATGGTATATGCTGGACGGCCTGGGTGGGATTCACACTTCTTCCCCCGATTTGCCGTATCCCATCGGGCTACCCTACTTTGACTTCGACATCGCTCGCAACCTTGAAATTGTCTCAACGGAGAATGGTCTCGAATTCTACATGCTGGATGGATTCGGAACCATTCACACCTCGACGGGTGAGCCGTTTGATTACGGATATCTACCTTGGTTTGGAATTGATCTCGCCCGTGATCTTGAACCTGATCCAGAATTCGGTGGGTGGTTTATTCTAGATGGATTCGGATTCTTGTACTTCAGTTATTGGCCCGAATCTGACTATCCTTTGGGACAGTCGTTCCCAAATGATCCCATAGCCCGTGGCATGGTCCGTTTCCCCGATGAAACCACAGTTATCATCGACGGCTTTGGAGGCCGTCACACCAATCCATTCTACCCCGCCGTGGATGTCGTCGAGGGGCTTCCCCCCGAATTCTACTTCTGGGGATTCGACATCATCTGGGATATCGAAACCGTCCCAGAAAATATGCAATAATGGAGCGCGAGCGTCCCGTCCGCAAAAAAAAGAAATTTAGTTAATTCTATATTGCCATACGAAGATGAGTTCAACGATATTTATTTCCATCCTGAATATCCTGCTTATCTTGCCCATCCCGATTCAGACAAATAGAAAATCGAATCATACTTTACAACCTTGAAGTCTCCCCTCTAATCCCTTACCTTATAGCCAATTCAAATCCAACATTCGGAGGACAATCGTGGTGAATCAAAAAAATAAACTATCCCGTCGGGATGTCATAAAACAAACCAGTATCGTGGGAACCGCCGCCGCGTTCGGTGGGATGGCTGGTCATTCCGCTACAGCGGGGATACAAGACGCGAAAGAACAGATTGGAAAACGAGCCGCTGAATTGCCCCTGATCGATACGCATGAACATCTCATCGAAGAAGAAGACCGCGTATCTGGAAATCACCAGCGGATCAAAGCCAACGACTGGTCGTTTCTCCTAACTCACTATATCGATTCGGATCTGCGTACATCAGGAATGCCGAATGAAGAATTTCAGAAATTCCTCTCACCAGATGTCGATCCGATTCGAAAATGGGACATTCTCGAACCGTATTGGCCCAACGTGCGTTACACCGGCTACGGACAGGCGGTGGAAATCGCTATTCAGGAACTCTATGGGGTGGAGGGGCTCTCTCGTGAAAATATCCCTCATGTCCAGGCGGAATATGAAAGACTGATCCGGCCCGGATTCTATAGTGAAGTCCTTCAAAATGTCGCTGGAATCGAATCGTGTCAAGTCAATTTCCTTTCTGAGCCGTTTTCCGAATCGAAACAACCGACTCTCCTGATGCAGGATATCAGCATTCTCGGTATGCATATGGGACCGAATATTAACGCTTACGCTCCTAAAGCGGGTATCGAGGTGAAAGACCTCTCTGATTGGCATGCGGTGATCGATTGGTGGTTCAAAAAGTACGGTCCCTACGCGGTTGCGGTGAAATCCCAAGCGGCTTATTCACGCAATATCGATTTTGAAAAAGTCCCCGCTGAAAAAGCCGCGCCGGTCTTCGCAAAGAAACTCGCTGGCGATCCAATCTCCAGCAAAGAACGCAAAGCCTTGGAAGATCATCTCTTCTGGTACAGCGTGGAGAAAGCCACGGAATGGAATCTGCCGGTCAAACTCCACACCGGCTATTACGCCGGTCATAACAGCATGCCCCTTTCACGGCTGCAGGGCAATCCCGGAGCGGTGACGGATCTCTGCCGGAACGCGCCGGATACGACGTTCGTCTTCATGCACATCTGCTATCCCTATTATGAAGAGTTGATCGCGGCGGCGAAACAATGGCGAAACGCGTATATCGATATGTGCTGGGCCTGGATTATCAGCCCCACCGCAAGTGTTGATTTTCTAAAAGAATATCTCGTTACCGCGCCGGCAAATAAAGTGCTAACATTTGGCGGCGATTATATTATTGTAGAACTCGTCTCCGGACATGCGTCACTCGCCCGGCGTGGAATCCGAAATGCGCTTGTGGGATTGGTGGATGAGGGGTGGCTGACGTTGGATGGCGCGCTCGCATTATCCGAACGGATTATGCATGGAAACGCGCGCGAAATTTTCAACTTGAATGAGAAAACGAAAAGACTTCAATCCGCTCCCTGGTTATAAGTGGAGAATATGCAATTTTTCCACGGAGTGGTAAATGTACATCTTATTATTATAAGAACACTGCCATACTGGTCTTTCGTATCATTTAAAATGTGTCTCAATTCATTTGTGATACATTGTTTGTAAGTAGGAATAATAGTGTTATAAATATTTAATTATATTGTTTTATTGGACTTAGATTCTTCCTATATAGAATTCGCTTTAGCGTTTTTATATCGATTCGATTCTGGTTGTATCATTTCTAGTTGTTTTGAGACAGTTTTTGGTCGATTTATTCAAATAGAGATTTAGCACGGAATACATTGAATTGATTATGTTTACGAGAATTTATTCGAAATTTTAGAATTGATTTATATCTGGTATAGTTTTTGTATTATTTAATCAAACAATAAAGAAATCCCAATAAACTTGATGTATAATTTTTTAGTAGTATCATACGATTTTTAGATTAAATAAGTTTTCTTTTTTTGGGGATGTCAGGAACAGAGCAGTGTAAGAATGGAAAACGTTCATTGACTGTACCCAAATATGTATTAATAAAAAATAACCCCTTTTCAACCATAAGGAAAGGTGCTATGGTAGTATAATTGATTAAATTTTTGATGTTGTTTTTGTTTTTTGTGATATAATATTTATAAGTTTTTAAATGCAGTGGATAGAAAGATTGTTTTTTATAATTGTAATTATTCATTGCACTTTATTTTTAATTTAAAAAAGAGCACGCATTTACTGTAAATGTTTAATCGTTTTTTTTTACTATCGAAAAGGAGGTGTAAAAAATTTTTAGTAGAAATATGCTCTTTTTTAGGGTTGATTAATACGTTGTATTTGATTTGATTTTGATAGTGTTGAACTTGAGAGTATTTATTATAAAGTGGAAGTGATGATCTGTTCTTTTTTAATTGGTCGCCAAGAAAAGGGCAGGGAGCTAGTGGCGAATCCCCTCCACGCAATCAAATAGTAAACGATTACGTTAAGGAGGATTACTAATGTATAAGAGTAAAATTTCCATTCTTCTGTTTATTGGGGCTGTCAGTTTAGTATTGGCCCCGGTGTGCTCAGCACAGACGCCTACGCCTATACCAAATCCTGGTTCTCCCGTTCCTTGGTGTGATAAGGATTTCATGGTTCATTTTAATAACGCAGGGCAGGGATATAGTGGGGATAGCTATTTTCTTTCTATATTCCAAGGAGCCTCTCCGGTTCCTGAAAGTGATTTTTCTGATTGGTTTTGGAATACATTTATCAATGATCCAAATTATCAAGATGTATTGGACCTTTGGCTCATACAAGTGAATGCCGTTGTTGATCCCGATATTACAATGGATGATCTTAAAACAGGGCTGTATCAAATGATGCATGATTTACTGTATGGGACTCCAGCTCCTCCTCCTATCACCTTGATTCCTGGAAGCCATTTTCCAGGATGGTGTATCGACTTATCAAAAAAGATACAATTGAATTATTGGCATTACTGTCCTTGGGTGCAGCGGACAATAAATGCGAATATGCTTCTTCCGTTTAGCTCACCAGTTGATCCAAACCTTAACGCTTGGTGCAATAATCCAGCAAATCTAGTTAAAGTGAATTATCTGCTTTCCGAATGGCGTAGAAATGCAATGGTTGATTTTGGATTGGGTTTCGAACCTTCGTGGCAGGAAATACAAGCGGCGATTTGGATACTGTTAGATGAAAATGTTGGTGGAAATCCATCCGGTCCGGATCCCGATCCCAGCGATCCCAATCCAGCATTGCGTGGATATATTACCTGGGATGTCAATAATGTGGATGATGTAATTGCTGCAATAAATGCGAAACCTTCGAGTTTTTACGATAATTTGTTATTGTTCCAACTCTATCGTGTGTGTGTTATTGTATATAATGGTGATACAGAACAACGTACGCTGGTTGAGATGGAAGCCTTTTTATACTACATGTTGATGCAGTATGGCTTGATTTAAATGACCATTTAGGTTGTTAGCGAGTTGAAGAAAGGGGATCATTCAAAATGATCCCCTTTTTATATGATAATGAGTTTCAAAGACTTACTCGTTCTAGATTTCACCCGTAACTCATTTTCGCGTTGTGATCTCAACATGATGGTTTATGCGAAACGGTTCTTATATGGCCAATCTGCAAATACATCTTTTTAATAGCTTTCATGTACGGGTGGAAACTTTTATGGATTCTTCAATTTGAAGATTTTGTAGAAACCAATTATTGATTGAATCAGACAAACTTCTAATTTTGATTTTCAATTCATGTTTTTTGTATGTTTTTTATATTTCATATGATTTAACACTAATGAAATAAATTGAGTTGAATAAGGTGTTTAGGATTTTCCATTCCATTCTATTCTTCCTTTGATGTAACGTTTTTTTCTGCATTAATTTAGTTTCAATTCTATCGATTTAAAGGATTTTGTGTAATAAATTAGTCATGTAAAAGGTTGTTCGACGAATAAAAAATACATAAAAACCTCTTTTCATTAATAAAAATTATGCTATAGTAATAGTAGTTAACATTATATTCCTGATGCGTTGATCTTGTGTGGTGAGTATATTCTTATCTCGTTTTTTTTTGCTTGTAATGAAATATTGCATTTTATCTGTGGGTCTTTTTCTATAATAAGTTCGTACAAATCGATATCAAAAGGAGAATTGCATGACAAAAATGATTGGATTTCTTTTTTAATATTTTTGTATTGAAGGTTGAGGTGATAGTGAGTTCCTTATTTGAATAATAATTATAGTGGAAGCGTTGAACCATTTTTTCTTTAATTGGTCGCCAATAGAAGAATGGGAAGCAAGTGGCGAACCCCCTCCACGCAATCGAAATCTTAAAATGATTACGTTCAGGAGGATTTAAAATGTATAAGAAAGTAATACCCAGTCTTTTCATCATAGGGGCTGTCGGCCTTCTCTTGGCGCCGTTTAGCTCAGCCCAGACACCTACTCCATTGCCGAATCCTGGTTCTCCCGTTCCTTGGTGTGATAAGGATTTCATGGTTCATTTTAATAACGCAGGGCAGGGATATAGTGGGGATAGCTATTTTCTTTCTATATTCCAAGGAGCCTCTCCGGTTCCCGAAAATGATTTTTACGATTGGTTTTGGAATACATTTATTAATAATCCAAATTATCAAGATGTATTGGACCTTTGGCTCATACAAGTGAATGCCGTTGTCGATCCCGATATTACAATGGATGATCTTAAAGCGGGGCTGTATCAAATGATGCATGATTTACTGTATGGAACTCCAGCTCCTCCTCCTATCACCTTGATACCTGGAACCCATTTTCCAGGATGGTGTATCGACTTATCAAAAAAGATACAATTGGATTACTGGCATTACTGTCCTTGGGTGCAGCGGACAATAAATGCGAATATGCTTCTTCCGTTTAGCGCGCCAGTTGAGCCAAACCTTAACGCTTGGTGCAATAACCCAGCAAATCTAGTTAAAGTGAATTATTTGCTTTCCGAGTGGCGTAGAAACGCAATGGCTGATTTTGGATTGGGTTTCGAACCTGCGTGGGAGGAAATACAAGCGGCGATTTGGATTCTGATAGATGAAAATGTTGCTGGAAATCCATCCGGTCCGGATCCCGATCCCAGCGATCCCAATCCAGCATTGCGTGGATATATTACCTGGGATGTCAATAATGTGGATGATATTATTGCTGCATTAAATACGAAACCTTCGAGTTTTTACGATAATTTGTTATTGTTCCAACTCTATCGTGTGTGTGTTATTGTATATAATGGTGATACAGAGCAACGTACGATGGTTGAGATGGAAGCCTTTTTATATTATATGTTGATGGAGTATGGTCTGATTTAAACGTACGTTTTATGTTTTTTAGTAAGATAAAAGAAAGGGGATCAATTCACGATCCTCTTTTTTTATCTTCATTTGACGATTTTAATGCAACCACCAGTTCGCTACACTCGTTCCACACTCGTATGGATTCAGATTTAGTTGAGGAGAAAATGCGAAACCGTTCTGAAAATATTCATCAATCAAACCAGTAAAAACTGGTTCACCCAAATGATCTATGAGAATCAATACATCATTCCAATCACCGCAATCTAACAGATTCCCTCGAATATCGAACGCGGTCAACTCTGTATTCCCAAGTTCTACATAAGAAGCTATATTCGAGATGGAAGTGATTAGATTGTTCGTACAATCTATATATTTATAAGTGGCGCTTGGATGGATCATTAGTTCTTCCAGACGATTATTACTACAAGTAAGATAGCGCAAGGAAACATTGACTGATAGATCAAGGATTTTAAGTTGGTTATTATTGCAAAAAAGAGATTTTAAAAGGGGATTCTGAGACACATCCAGAACGTTCAATTGATTGTTATAGCATTCGATATAATCCAACGCTAGGCTTTCCGTCAAATCGAGCGAGGTGATCTGATTGTCCGGACAGTAGAGTTTTAATAATGAGGGAAGGTTTGAAACATTCAAATTCTCAAGTTGATTTCGGCTGCAATCGAGATACTGTAAAGATTCGAGATTCGATACGTCTAAGTGTGTCAAGAGATTATCGTCACAATAGATTTTATTATACGGCGCCTCCTTTGAAAGGATCAGAGAATTGATTTGATTTCTTTTACAACTAATAAATTCCATCTCAGGATTATTTAATAGATCTAAACTCTCTAATTGATTTTCTATACATTCAAGCTGGTTTAATATGGAATTGCTAGAAAGATCGAGGGTAGTGATTTGATTCCATGAGCAATACAGAAATTTCAATCGAGTGTTTTCTGAAACGTCTAAACTACTAATCAAATTATGGGCGCAACTCAGCTCTTTTAAGTCTGTATTATTCCATAAGTCCAAATGGGTCAAGGCGTTGTCTGAACAATTTAATCTGGTGATGTTGGTGAAATACTCGATTCCGGTTAAATCTTGAATTTCTTTCCTGACACATAAAAATGATTCTGTGACCGCCGCCACTTGCTCCGCCGTAAATTCCCCGCCAGGATCGACTCCTATATATTCTTCAACCACAGTACGAAAATTCGGATCAGGGAAATTTTCCGGTGTGTTGATATTTTGAGCAAGGGAGTCTGCGATTGGAAAGAGAAAAAGAAGAAGAAACGCGGTTGTTTTGGATGAACTCACAATGTTGAACATAAATTTTACACCTTTTTTCAAATTGATTTAAGATATATCTAAACTTGACGAAACTTATGACGAAACGGTGAGAAATCAAATAATCTATTACGAATTCATGGTTGAAACAATGTAAAATTTTCATATGCAGGTTTGTATGAAAATGAGTTTCTAGGATTTTCTCCATCGAGATTTCTTCTGCAACTCATTTTCATTTGCGTGTTGTAATCTCAATCATAATGGTTTATACGTAACGCTTCTTATATGGCCAATCTGCAAATTCATCTTTCAAATGGCTTTCATGAAAGGCGGGAAGCCTTTATGGATTCTTCAACCAGAAGAATATGCAGAAACCAATTATTGAGTGGATCAGTCAAAATTCTAATTTCGATTTTCATTTCCTATTTTTTATGCGTTTTTTTTATTATATCATGAATTTTATAAGATTCCTGCTGTTTTTTATATTTCATACGATCTTACAGTTTTGTAATAAATTGAGTTGAATAAGGTGGTTAGGATCTTCCTTTCAATCCTTTCCTTCCTTGGATGTAACGTTTTTTTCTTTATTAATTTTGTTCTAATTCTATCGATTTAAAGGATTCCATGTAAAAATTTTATCATTAAAAAGGTTGTTCGACGAATAAAAAATACAAAAAAGTCTCTTTTCATCAATGAAAATTATACTATAGTAATAGTAGTTAACATTTTATTTCTGATGCGTTGATCTTGTGTGGTGAGTATATTCTTATCTCGTTTTTCTTTTACTTGTAATGAAATATTCTATTTTTTCTGTTTGTCTTTTTCTTATATGAGTTCATACAAATCGATAGTAAAAGGAGAATTGCATGATAAAAATGGTAGGATTCCTTTTGTAATATTTTTGTATTGAAGTTGAGGTAATAGTGAGTTCAATATTTGAATAATAATTACAGTGGAAGCATTGAACCATTTTTCTTTAATTGGTCGCCAATAGAAAAATGGGAAGCAAGTGGCGAACCTCCTCCACGCAATCAAAAAATGGTTACGTTTTGGAGGTAAGAATGTTTAAGAAATTAATTGTTAGTTTTTGTTTTATAGGAATTACCGGTTTATTTCTGTCTCCCATAATCATGGCCCAGTCACCAATATCTTAAACTTTGCCTGTTCCTTGGTGTGGGGTGGATTATCAGGTTGAATTTCTGAGGCGCCAGTTCACGATGCCAGCGAAGAATCGTATCCAGGGTGAAAATTGTCGAGATTTCCTTCAAAATTTTCCGCTCCAGAGTCTTTCCTTTGACCGCGAGCCGGGCCCTCTGTTAATCGTTGAGTAGAATATGCTTTTTGCCTTGGACTTCGAGGAGTAACTCGACCTCTGTCGCAGACAAAACGTTGTTAGTGAATGTCCCAGTTTTTCACTTCTACAGATCCGCCTATTTGAAACGTCTGGTAATACCGTGTAGTAAAACTATTCGGCCCTTCCGGTGGGGAATAAATGAGCATCTCACCAAAATTATTGTCAGCGCCTCGTGAGATGACTATGTTCCCAGCCGGATCGAATTGAGCGTCTCGGATCGGATCCGCCCCCGCGATAAACGAGTCAAGTTCCGTACCATCATCCATACTTAAGATATACACCATCCCATCAATCCCGTTACCAGAGGCTGCGAACCAACGACGCCCTTCATCTAAATCCAAAGACGGCCGGTCAACAATGGCTTCCCATTCGCTCCGCATGAATTGCTCTCCATCTGGTCTAAATCCGTAGAGATCTCCCACCGAAGTCGTTACGTAGATATTTCCCTCAGAATCGGCAACGAGACTGAAGGGGGGCCCAGCGGCGGGAGGATCATAATTTAAATCCGGATCGAGAAATACTTCAGGAGGAGTCGTCCAGGGAAGCGCGGCGTCATCGGGTACATTGTATTTCATGATGCTGCCGGGAGTAATGCCGGGCAAGCTATGGTCAATGGTATAAATGACACGTTTCTCTCCCGTGCCCAAGATAAGCATGTCCGAAATCGTTCCATTCGTTGTAGGCGTTTTGCGGGGTTGGATATCGCCACTGTCTTTTGGCGGCGAATAATCAGCATGTAAGAAGATTTGGAATCCCTCGTCGGTGAACTCAGAATTACAGATGGTGTTCCACATCGTCCGATTGACATACGTGTTGGTATACACCCGTCCATCCGGCCCGAAGTTAAGCGCAATGGGCGCGTCATCATTGCTCGCAAAAACAAACGACATGTTGAGTTCCGGGAAAGCCGTGTCCAGCGATCCTCCCCACCAGGTTCCATCCGGAGACATAAAGTAAATGCCTTTAAATACGTTTAAAGAATCGATAACCTTCGTTCGATTGACACTATTGCGACGTCCCTGAATGATATAAATTCGTCCAAAATTCGATCTGGATTGGTCCTTCCCAATTAAAACACCACGAGGACGATGAAAGACGTTTTGGGGATCGACTGGATTGATGCGTTCCCAGCTGGTATGGCCATTGTCCGAAGCGTTAATTTCAAATGTGTAAGTACCATCGGCAACGACTTGTCCCGCATCATCAAGACCGTCCCAGATAACATGGTTCATACCTTGCGCAGTGGAACCGGACAGCGTTCGTACAACAACACCATCTGATACACGTAGGATACGTAATTCAACACCGTTATCCGCGGCCTCATTGAGTAAATAATGAAATTCGCCTCCCACGCCTTCAGTGGAATCGACCTCAACCGACAACTGGCAGGCGAATACATTCGCGTCAGCGGATTTTGGGAGTAAAACAGCCAAACCGAAAATAAACAAATACCCTAAATTGGAAAACCGTATCATGGTTCTTCGTCCTTTCCTTATTTATTTTCCTCTTCATGAATCAAACCACTCAGATTAAGGAACACGAAAATTAGCCGCTTGAGAGATTTCTTCGGAACTCATCGCTTCCCTGGCATTGGGTGGAAAGGAAAGCAATGCGTCGGCTGTTTCCTTGGCCAATTCACTGTCTGTGGTTTGGATGGCGAAGTGGATATAGGTAACCGTACTGTTGGCTGGAATCGTTATATCCGTCCAAGCATACCGATAGTCTTCCGAACGCTGGAATACTTCATCGATACCATCCACTGTTCCATTTGAGTTCCAGACATGACCAACGAAAGGATCACTCCCATCATTGTCACCCGTGATGACATAAGAATCACTGGTTTCCAGTTCCGTATCTCCGTCGGATGTCGCCACAATATACGTGTGATCATCGGATCCGAGATTGCCGAAAACCGCAATTTCCGCTGAAACCGGTTGATCGGTTGTGTTCGTGAGAATTTCCAGCCACCGTCCGTACACTTCCTCTGGAGAAACAAAGAGTTTTCTTTGGACTACCAGAGCCCCCATCGTCTGGGTTTCCCAAACATACTCATTGCCATCCGAATCAGGATCGTACTCTTTAATCAAGGCTATATAAGGCCGGAATACCCCATTCTCCCGGACCGCCAGAAAATAGCAGCCGTCATAGGCGTCACTGCTGCCATCCTCCAGCGCGCCGCTCCTTACACCCGCGTCATAAACCATCCCTTCACCATTCCGTAAATCACCGCATTGGTTGCCGTCTTCATTATCAAATGGTGGTGGCAGTGTCTGACTGCCCGCATCTACACTCAATAAGAGAATCACCAGCGTTATCCAACTACACCATTGCCATCGTTCATGCTTCATGATGAACATCTCCCTTCATTGATTTAGTATAAGACTGTCAGCTCTCGTACTCTGAATACGAATCTCTCCCCACTAACTGGCAGAAATGCCTTCTATAAATTACAATAAATATTATTTATACTAACATAAATTTAACATAACACTAACATAAATAAATTAAGTTAGCAAGACTCCTTACTAAGAATAAAGATCAATTAATTCATCAAAAATGATTTGTGTAGATAGGCTTTTTTTGAGAGATCTAATACAAAAACCCAATGGATGACAGGGGTAGCGCATTCATATGGATTCAGAGTATTTTGCGGTGAATAGGCGACTCCATTGTTTAAGAATAGGCCATCTTCATCGAAAAATACTGGTTCCCCAATGTGATTCAACAGTGTCTTCACATCGTTCCAGTCCTCGCAATCCAGATTGTTTCTCCGAATATCGATCGCGATTAACACTTCGATGTCTTGTTCTACATAGCCGGCTAGATTGGAGATGGAAGATAATTGGTTATCGTTGCAAGAGAAGCGTATGAATTTCGCATTTGGATGGATCGTTAATTCGCTTCGCTCGTTATCACCACAACTGAGAAAGGACAGCGATTCATTGGCTGAAAGATCGAGGATATCGAGCTGGTTTCCACTGCAGAAAAGGGATTGTAGTGCGGGATTTTGATATACATTGAGGATCGGCAATTGGTTGTTTGCGTATTCAAGGTAATTTAATTTTGCGCTGTTTCCAAGATCGAGTTCCACGATCTGATTATCCGAGCAATAAAGTTTCTCTAATGAAGAGAGGTGAGATACGTCTAAAGTTAGGAGTTGATTGCGGTTGCAATCGAGAAATCTCAACTCCTCTAAATTCGACATGTTCAAATGAGTCAGTTGGTTGTCATCGCAGTAGATTTTATCGTACGGCGCTTGTTTTGAAATCACTAACGTTTTTATTTGATTTCTTTTACAACTGAGATAACACATGTTTGGATTGTTTGGTAAATCTAAACTTTCTAACTGATTCTCAAGGCATTCAAACTAGACCAAGGCTATATTGTCCGATAGATCGATATTTTTGATGTGGTTCCGATAACAGTACAAGTATTTCAATTTGGGGATATCAGAGACATTGAGACTGCTGATTTGATTGTTGTAACAACTCAAAGTCTTTAAATCGGTGTTGTTCCATAAATCCAGGTGGGTCAAAGCATTGTCAGAACAGTATAGTTCTTGAAGACTCGTAAAGAATTTAATACCGGTCAAATCCTGAATCTAACTCCCCAGACAGATTAGAGGACCTGTCATCAACGCAACATTTTCCGCTGTAAATTCATCGCCCGACTCGACTCTCATGAATACTTCAACCGCTGTGCGGAAATTAGGATCGGGAAAATTATCGGGTGTGTTGATGTTTTGGGGTAAGGAATCTGCAATTGGAAAGAGAAAGAAAAGAAGAAACACGGTTGTTTTAAATGCGCTTGCGATGTCAAACATAAATTTTACAACTTTCTTCTTAATGGACTAAAGATATATCAAAACTTGACGAAACTTAGGACGGAACGGTGAAAAACCGGATACTTTTATTACGAATCTATGGTTGAGGCGCTGTAAATAATTCATTGTTAAGAGTAATAAACGGTTCTTAAAGTCCAATTTGCAAATTCATCTCCCTTTAGGTCTTCATGTAAGGTGGGAAACCTTGATGGTTTCTTAAGGAGATGAACATGCATAAACCGATATTTGAATGAATCTGGTTAAACTTTTCATTTCGATTTTCTGATCATCTTTTTTTATGCGTTACTTATTATATCATGATTTAAAATGACTCCTTCTGTTTTTCATATTTCATGCGATCTAACAATCATGGAATAAATTGAATTGAATAAGGTGGTTAGGATTTTTCTTCCAGTCATTTCCATTCTAGTGTGTAACGTTTTATGATTCTAATTTTTTTTAAAAATCTATCGATTTAATTGATTTTATGTTAAAATTTAATTAGAAAAGAGGTTATTCGACAAAAAAAAATAACAAAAAAACCTCTTTTCATTAATGAATATTGTGCTATAGTAATAGTAATTAACATTATGTACGGGGTGAATTAACATTCTGTATTGATCAGCGTATATTCTTGTTCTTATTTTTTATGTAATGAAACATTGCGTTGAATTTGTGTTTGAGTTTCTTTTTTTAAAAATTTGAAAAAAAATGAAAAGGAGAATTGTATGCTAAAAATGTAGGGATTCCTTCTCTAATTTTATTATGATTTTGGTTGAGGTGATAGTAAAGAAAGTGTTTTTAAAAAAACTTGATTAGAGTGGAAACGTTGAACTATTCTTCTTTAATTGGTCGCCAACAGAAGAATGGGGAGTCAGTGGCGAACCCCCTCCACGAGATTTTTCTCGCGAAGGAGAGAAGAGAAATGAAGAAACGATATGTCGTCTTAGTAAGTTGTATTGTTCTTGGTCTGGCTATGGCGCCAGTCAGTTATTCAACTCCATCAGAAGGGCCTTATTATTATCCTCATTTAGGTCATCTTTTGGAATTTCCCAATGGGCCGAATTGTACTCCTGGAATTGAAGATTATCAAGTAGACAGTTATTTCGGAGTTTCTATTCTTCCATGTGGTGATCTTCCGGGATGGATCAATGATGCGATCAATATTTTTGTCGTCTGGTTTGATACACCATATGGTTTGATAAATAAAAGTCCGCGGGAGAGAATTGAAAATGCGATTGGACAATCGCTACCTCCAACACAAGATATTGTCGCATGGATTTTCACGTTTATCGTGCCGCCGGATATTCCACAAAAGGTGATTCCCGGCTGGTGCGCCAATCTAAGGGACTACGCGAAATTAAACGATGTGTGTTGTGGGCTGACGATTCATGGAACGGTTGATATTTCTCCTTTAGGATTTTTAGATTGGAATTGGTGTAACCGTACGTTGACATCCCGCTTTACTACTCCTATGGTCAATCAATCGGGTAATCTGCTCGAAGTGAATTTCCTGATCGATCAGTTCCGTATGAATTTCGTGATGTATCCGGATTTAAACACTCGCAATATTTCGTGGCGGGCGATTCAGCGTGTGATTTGGGATTTGACACAGGATTTGAGTCTCCCTGGCACTCATCAAAATGGTTATATTTGTCTTACAAACAAAGATTTAGAAGATGTAGATATCCTTAAAACATGGATCGCCGGTTTGGATTTAGAGGGCAATATCCCGATTTGCGCGTTCTGTTATTTGACGATTGTCATCTATTGTGAAGGTGGACAAGAAATTCTCGTCGAAGTGCCGTGGTGGCTGTATCTGATTCTTTACGATTTACATTAATTTAACTCGAGAAGATTCAAACATTTCGGATCAGATGAAAGGGTGGACGAGATAGGTTCACCCTTTCTTTATCGTACATTATCTGAACGAATGGAGTTTTAATAAACGGTCCAATCCGGCACGGCTGTTTCACAATCGAATGGATCGAGATCGTTTTGTGGAGAATAACCGAATCCATACGTTAATTGTGTTTGATTCCAAGGAACAAAAACAGGCTCCCCGATTCGATCCAATAATAGAATCACATCCTCCCAATCATCACATTGAAGATTGTTATATCGAACGTCTACAAGCGCTCCCAACGCGGCGCCGATATATTCATTGCTTACGATATTTGATAGATTCGACAGCTGATTGTTTTGACATTGAAGGGAATTCAAAACAGCGCTATTCGGTAAGATAAGTTCTGTCAAGAGATTGTCTTGGCAGATACATTGTCCAAGGGATTCCGCTGATGAAACATCCAATTGCGTTAATTGATTGGAGGAACAGATTACGGATCCTAGAGCGATATTCTGAGTGAGATCGATCGTATGGAGAAGATTATCGCGGCAATCCAGTGTTTCCAATGTGACGTTGCTCGATAAATCCAACGTTGTGAGCCGGTTGCTGGCGCAGTTGATTTCGGCGAGGGCCGCGCAGCCGCTTAGTTCGAGTGTTCCCAGCTGATTGTCATAACAATTCAATACTTCCAAGGATGTGTTGTTAGAGATGTCCAAACTCGCAAGTTGGTTGCTGAAACATTTGAAGGTTTGAAGTTTATCGTTCTCCGATATCGAGAGTTCATTCAAGCGGTTGCGGCTGCAATCGGCGATTTGAAGTTTTTTGTTGTAGGAGAGATCCAACGTCTCGATTTGATTGATAAAGCAATGAAGATGTTTCAGGTTGGTGTTGTTGAAAAGTTCGAGACTTGTGAGTTCGTTTTGATCACAGACCAGTATTTTTAATCCAGTGTTTTCATAGAGATATAACTCTGTCAATTGATTCGCGTGACAGTTCAACTCCTCCAAGGCGGTATTCATTGTTAAATCTATACTTTCCAATAGGTTATTGTTGCATATAAGTTTGGTTACATTAGGGAAAAAATGAATGCCGGCCAAGGAACTGATCTCACGGGCTGGACATTCCAAGGCCTTTGTGGCCGCCGCCGCTTCTTCCGCCGTGAAAGCGCCGTCTGACTCAACCTCCATATATTCCTCAACCGCCGCCCGGAAATTTGGATCGGGAAAATTCTCTTCTGTGTTGATGTTTTGCGCGAAGGAATGAATGCTTGTTAAGGCCAGAAGTAGAATCAGAAAAGCAGTTTTCCCAGAATTCTTACATACGTTCATCATTGGGTGTAATCCTTTGGATTTTAAATATGATGTATTGTTTATTACTTAAACAATATAAAAGAAATACGTGTTGGGTCTAGGGTGTTTTGGAACTTTGAATGGTGGATTGTTGTTGGGAAAGACTGTAACTTAAATAAAACATAAAAGAATAAAGAGATCTACTCTTCCTTATTTATTCAGCTTTTGATGTAATAATCCAAGGATTTATACTAAAGCGAAAATAATTCCTCATGCAATCAATCAATCTCCAATTAGAAACTTTTTGCTTGCATTCATGGTTCCAAATAGGTACTATCTATGATAACGATTGTTGAGACAGGGCAGCTTATAAACAAGGCTGAAAAATTAATGTCAGCTGGGGAGAAGGAAGAGCTCGTCAATTTTGTCGCTGCAAATCCCAAAGCGGGTGATTTGATCCCGAAGACAGGAGGCGTTCGTAAACTTAGATTTGCGCGGCAAGGTCAAGGGAAAAGTGGATCTTTTCGGATTATTTATTATTACGACTCAATGAATCCTGTATTTCTCTTTACAGTTTTTGGAAAAAAATGAAAGAGCGAATATAACAGACGCAGAAAAAATGCTTTTTATAAGGCCATCCAGGTTTTAAAGAAGGAACTGAAATCATGAGCAAAGCAGGGGAAGAAATTTTAGCCGGTATTAATGACGCGATTGCAATGGCGAAGGGTGATAAAAGCCGTGGCCGCGCATATACGATTATCAACTCAACAATTGATGTTAAGGCTATCCGTCAAAAGACTGGGATGACACAAGAACGATTTGCTGATACATATGGACTTTCCTTGTCCACTTTGAAAAAATGGGAATCGAAAACCGCTGAACCGGAAGGAGCGGCGAAAGCGTATTTGACCGTTATTGAACGGGAGCCTCTCATTGTGAAAGAAGCGCTTTGGAAGGTGGATTGAATGGTATCAAGATTGAACTTTCTTGGTCTTCCTTGAAGGGGAAAGATGCGCTAAGGGGACAAATTCAATCTGGATTTTCTGGTTCATGGCGGTGGCGATTTTTCGTAGCATGGAAAATGAATGTCCCTCGTAATCCGCTGATTCCAAACGGGATATGACCGATGGTGTGGTTCTTATCCGTTCCGTCAGTTCTTTTTGGATTAAACCAACCTCTTTTTGCAAATCATAGATCATTCGAGCGACTTCGGCGTTTTCACGCTCTTCCTGCAGGCTTTCCAGACGTTCCGGTCTTCCTTCGTAATATCGCCGGTATAGTATTTCCAGGCTGTTATTGGTTTTTGTGTGTTTATTCATAGTTTCCATAGTAAACACATTCAATGAATTCATGAAGAACTCAAATCGTCATTATTCTCCGCCAAAGCCGTCTCCTCTGGTATCCCTGTCAGTGTTTTCGCGCAGATGGTTAGGGTGATCAATCCAACGCCTACAGCGAACCAGAGAGTGCAGAGGCGGACCAGGAAGGTGGCGGAGGCGGCGGCGCTTTGGGGGATGGCGTATTGTTGGATCAGGAGGAATCCCATCGCGCCTTCGGTGGGTCCGACCCCACCTGGAGTCATAAGCAGCGCGCCCACGATTGTGGCGAACGCGTAGATGAACGAAGCGGTTACAAGCGGCAATGGCGTTCCAAATCCCCATAATACAAGGTAAAACGCTATACATTCCATGAACCAGGAAACCAGACTGATCAACACCGCCCACAAGAGGGGCTTGAAAGCGATTAACTGATAGGCGCTTTCATAGGCGGTGCGGAGCGAATGCGCTTTGGCGCCGATCGCGGGGAATCCTTCCAGCCACTGGATGACTCTTTCCACGCCGGTTTTCCATGAGACGAAAATAAGGGTGAAAAGAATGATTCCGACGCTGATGGAGAAGATCGTCAAGCCGTTGGGGAGGCTCATCACGCCCAGCAGCGCGATGATTAAAAACGCGATGAAATCAGTAAAACGTTCGGCCAGGACGACGGGGGCGGATTTGCTGATTGGAACGTTCGTCATCCCTTTCAGCAGATAGGATTTATAGACTTCTCCAAACTTGCCGGGCGTCGCCGACATGACGAGTCCGGCCAGAAAAATCTGAAACGATCGTTTCCAGTCCAATGGTATCTTGAGAATGCCAAGATAGTAATGCCACTTTGTGAACCGGATTATATAATTGCTGAACGCGAAGGCCAGACAGAGTGGAATGAGTTCCCAGTGGAACTGAGAAAACGTGGTCAGGATCTGTTCCCAACCGGCCCAGATCGAGCAGAGTAAATAGAAAACCGCCGTTACTGCGATTGTGAATAGGAGTTTTTTCTTAAAGTTCATGAGGGCTCCAGGGGATTAGATGTACCACCAAATCAATAGCAAGCCAAGGGGGATCAGGTAGACGCTGAAGTAGTGCAGGCGCCGTTTTTGGATCAGCCAGACCAACAGCCATAAAAAGACCACTCCAGAAACGAGAGAAGCGAAGAATCCAACCAGGGCCTGCGCCGGTGTCACGTTAAGAGAAGCGTGGGGCAGTTGATAGACCATCGCCGCCGCGATCGCAGGGATCGAGATTAAAAACGAGTATTCCACCGCGATCGTACGCGAGACGCAGAGGAGCAATGCGATACCCACCGTCGTTCCGGAACGGGAGATCCCCGGTAGAACGGCGATTCCTTGCGCCAATCCCATGATGGACGCGAACAGCCATAGATTCATGGGCAGTGAATTATAGTCCTCAGTGTTGGGAGCGCTCCGGAATCGGGTGGAGAAGAGAAAGAGCCCCATGAAAAAAAACGCGCAACCGATCGCCAGCAGACTTTCCCGCATATAGGTTTCCGCCAGGGGCCGCAGCGTCAGGGCGATGCAACATGTGATCGCGAAACTGAGTCCGATCGCGAGGAGCAATTGGCGCTGGATTTGAAGCTCCGGCGACTTTGGTCCAGCCTGAAACCAGGAAACGAAAGCGCGGCAGAGTAGAAACAGGCGTGTCCGGAAATATAAACAGACCGCCAGGAGAGTCGCGATATGAAGAAGGACGTCGAAAAATAAAAAACTTCGCGCGTCCAAATCGAGCCACGTTTCCGCCAAGACCAGATGGCCGGAACTCGAGATAGGAAGAAATTCGGTTAAACCTTGTAAGACTCCGAGGAACAACGCATCGAGGACGTTCATCTATTTCTTTCGTTCGATAGTTGATATCGAAATTTGGATTCGTTAAGTACCTGGGCGCGCATGTATTGGTTTTAGTATATTATTATAATACACCATTATTGTTTGAGCGCCTTTTGAATTAATTGGAGAATTCGGCGTATCGTGGGGATCGGGGTAAGGTTATTATGATTCAAACGCATCTAGGGCCTCTTGTTCTGTATCAAACACATGAATGATGGAATAAAACATGGCGGTTTTCAGCACTCGATGCGCGCCGACGGAGAGCCCATAAAATCCAATTTTTCCCTTAATGGATGTTAAAACCCGGATAGGAGTTAAGAGCTGGGCTTGATGCGCGCTTGAGATATGGACAACGTCAGCGCAATTCAGTAGAATTTTCAACGATCCTTGTTGACGCACTTCTTGAATTCTTTCTTTCAGCGCGATTGTTCCCTTTTCATCCATTTGCCCGCTCAAATCGAGGATTGTTATGTTCCCAATCGTTCGTGCTTCAATTACCAGCATCGTTCATCCTTTTATATGAAAATGAGTTTCTAAGACTTTCAAGAATGTAGGGTGAGTCGCGTCTTTATGACCTACCGTTTTCGTGAATCATTCCCGGTGGGTCAATAAAGCGTGATCTACCCTACTGCTACTTCGACTCATTTTCATTTGTTCATTGTGATCTCAATCATGATGGTTTTTGTGTTGTATTCAATTCATCTTAGCGTTCGGGATCAAGGAAAGTAATCGCCTCCGGTATGGTTTTGAACACGTTGAGATATTTATACCACGAAACTCGCCGAATCAGTTGGAGTACATTTTCCGGAAATTCAGCGAGAGTAATTTTCCCCTCCATTGTACGGAAAATCCGTATCGCTCCAGCGGGGATTTCTAGATTGTGAGAAGTGATTCGCTCAATCTCCTTACCAACCAGCACAAGTTTTTGACACCCCTGCTGCCGGAGCGTTGAAATCGTCCGCCGGAGAGCGTCTAATGTATCATCGTTTAGATCATTGGGAAACGCGAGCAGATCGATTTCCCCCTGATTCGAATATTTTAATTCTCCCATCCAGTGGCCGTCTTTCTTGAATTGCGCTATCCTACTTAAAGACGGGGCGTTTAACCGCTTCTCGTAGAACGTTACTATACATAGGATAACTCAATAATCGCTAATCGTTTATGGGATTCCATTTCGTATTCTGTTTTTAATCGTTTTCTAACCGCCTTATCTTGCATGGTTTACTGACGGGCTTTCGCTGGAAACGGGACAGGAAACCGAATACAATAGAGACAAACGATGGAATTAGAAATCACTTATACGGATCCAAAAACGCGCCTGTTTGCGCCTATTTTTATTATATTGTGCCGTATTTATTTCATGAATCAATTGCTGGAAAGAGACTGTGTGGAGCGAATACTGTTTTTTCTACGCCGAAATCAGGGCAGGCGGGTTTGATTCTCTGGTAATTCCCGGTCTCTTTGGGTAGAATGCGAAAGGGGATGTAACAATTGGAAAGTCATCAGATAGAAAAGGAGCGTTTCATGTACGTTTTCTCTCGTTTTTGTCATCAGAAAATCAGTGGAATTCTGGTTCTGGGAATGGTGATCTTATTCGCTGGGGGATGCGCCACGTCCTCGTACGATAAAGTATCGATTAAAGGCCCTTACATTCAGGAGAATCTCGCGGCGGGCGCGAGCGCTGGAACGGTCGATGGTGGCGAGTTTACGGCGGAAGGCTGGAAACCCGGTCCCAACGGAACCCTGACTTACGATCTGCCCGGTATGTCGCAGGGCGTTGTAGAATGTGAATTACGCGGTTTAAGCCGGACGGAACGATCCACTGTTTTATTCACTTTATACGAACCGGGGGAATGGTCCTATGCGGATCCTTATATCCTTCACAATCCGTACCGGGTCACCGTCACCTTAAAGAATTACCACGAAGCGCCGCGCGCGCCGTTTGAAACCCTATGGACCATCAAGCATTTCTCCGCGACCACGGAGCCGGAAGACCGGTACGTCGAAGGTATTCCCGAAGATGGTCAAGGATTCGAAGATACCGCGTTATCCAGCAACGCGCCGATTTTTCCGGATATGACCTATACCTTACGCTTGGAATGGAAGCATGGAATCACCACACTATCGTTGAATGGTCAAGTTTTATCCCGTCAAGTTTATCGGCCGTTGCTATTCAATCCAAGTTCGCTCCGGCTGGTTCTTGGACGAAGTCCGGGAATGGAGCCATTCAGTCAATCCAATCTAGTGTTTTCATCCGCAAAGGTCGCGTTTCCCGGTTCGTAACCTGAGCGAATCGGTTTGGTATTTATAAAGACACAACGATCTAACCGGATACACTTATTTTTCCCAACATCGATACGGAAAGAACTCTTTCCCAGCGAAAAACGGCGGAATCCGCCTTGCGGCGGAGTTGACGCCGACGTATCATCGATAGATCACCGATTGATACGGGAAGGAAGGTATCGTGCTGGAAAAAATCTTTCATTTGTCCGAGAATGGGACGACTGTCCGCCGAGAAATCATCGGCGGGATGACCACATTTCTAACGCTATCCTACATCATTTTCGTCCAGCCGGCCCTATTGTCAGATCCTCATGGCGCGGGGATGGATTTTGGGGCTGTGATGACGGCGACCTGTCTTTCGTCCGCGCTAGCTATCTTTTTAATGGCGTTTCTAGCCAATTATCCGATCGCGCTCGCGCCGGGGATGGGGCATAATGTCTTTTTCTCCTTCATCGTCTGTGGCGCGATGGGGATTCCCTGGCAGACTGCGATGGGCGCTATTCTTATTTCCGGGTGCCTATTTGTGATCCTTGGCGCGTTTGGATTCCGGAAAGCGATTATGGATTGCATTCCCCCAGCGCTGAAGTTTGGAATTGCGGTAGGGATTGGTTTGATGATCGCCCTTCTCGGTTTGGAATGGGCTGGATTAGTGATCAACAGTGAGGCCACTCTCGTCACCGTCGCGACGGATTTGAACGCGCCGCATATTCTTGTATCCGGCGCGGGACTGCTCGTGATTATGATTTTATCCTGCTACAACGTTCGTGGGAGCGTTTTGCTGGGGATGATTGTCTCAGGCGTCCTTGCGTGGTGGTTTGGATTGATCGTGTATGATGGCGCGTTTGCCATGCCGCCGTCTCTTGCGCCGACGTTTTTTCAACTTGATCCGATTGCGGCGTTTAGCACAGGCTTTCTTACGATTATCTTCATCTTTTTCATCCTGGATTTATTCGACACGATCGCCACATTGGTCGGCGTTGCGGAACTGGGTGGTTTTATGAAGGGGGATGAACTGCCCCGCGCGCGGCAGGCTCTCTTATCCGACGCGATCGGCACTGTCGGCGGCGCGTGCCTGGGCACATCCACCGTGACGAGCTATGTTGAATCCTGCGCGGGGATCAGCGACGGCGCCCGGACGGGATTGGCGAACGTTGTGACAGGCTTGCTTTTCCTCGCGGCTCTCTTTACGGAGCCGCTTGTCCGTTTATTGGGTAAAGGACTTCCCGCGGAGACTGGAGGCTTGGTTTATCCTATAATCGCCCCCGCGTTGATCGTTGTCGGATTCCTGATGATGCGCGCTGTCAAACTGATCCCTTGGGATGATTATACCGAAAGCATCCCTGCGTTCATCAGTATTGTCTTCATCGCATTCAGTTTTTCCCCCACAGAAGGCATCGCCTTTGGCTTCATCAGCTACACTATCCTCAAACTGACCACCGGCCGCGTCCGGGACGTGCACCCCTTAATGTGGATTATTTCCCTTGTATTTATCTTCCGGTATTTTTATTTGGCGATGTGAGCCATATAGCTCCCGTTTTACCGGCCTACCGATAATAATTGAATGATTCGCTGGGCGCCAAGGGGAAGGCTTTTTTCTCCCCTTGCGTAATTTCTGGAACGTTGGGCCAGGGCAGATGAAAATTAAGGCTCCGGCGCGAGCGCCGGTACTTGCCCTGGCCACCCGCCGATTAGGCCTTTTTGTACACAAAAAGTTTTGACACTACTTTTAATGCCCCTAGGAGGCGCCAATGGTGAAAAAACTTCTTTTTTATATGGGGCTTATGATGGTCGTGATTCTGGCCGTGGAAATAGTCTCTTTACTGTATGGTTTTTGCATTACCAATCATTTATTCTCTTATTCTCATTTCAATCAACAGAAAAAAGACGTCATTCAAGAAATCATAAATGAACATAATATGGTGGATGAGGAAGGGAATATCAATCTCGTCCATATAAACTGCGTTCCCCATCCATATTTTGGTTATGTATTAGATCCAACGATTATACTTCCTGAAGAGGATCGGCGCTTATTTAATTTGTATCATTACGATGATTTCATTATTCCGTGGAGAAGCAAAGATCGTATTGTAATCTTAGTCATGGGTGGATCGGTGGCATGGGATTTCGCGTCCAAAGGGTTGAAGCGTTTTTTAGAGCTGTTGAAACAATATCCTCAATTTAAAAACAAAGAAATTCTGGTCTTTCGATCCTGCTTCGGAGGATATAAACAACCACAGCAACTTCTTATTTTGAATTACTTGATATCCTTGGGAGGCTATTATGATGTTGTAATCAATATTGATGGATTCAATGAAATCGCTTTGTCCTTGGGTGAAAACGTTCCCAATGGCGTAAATCCTTTTTACCCCCGGCGATGGGATCTTTTAATGCCGGACACCGCGAATCCGCAATTTCTTAAACGCATCGGCCGAAAAATAGTATTAGAAGAAAAACGTTTGAGTTGGGCGCGGCTTTTTCATGACACCGTTTTGCGGTATAGCGCTGCGATGAATCTTCTTTGGAGGGTAAACGACAATATTCTTAAACGCCAAGTGGTAGAAGCGAAACTGGAATTGGCGACGAGTGTGGCGCCAACGATTGACCAGACCGTAAAAGGCCCTCCCGCTCATCCAACTGCTGAACTCGAATTAATCAATCGTATGGCGAAATTCTGGGCGAATTGTTCCATCCAAATGAATCAGTTATGTGATAGGAATGGGATAGACTATTACCACATCCTGCAGCCCAATCAGTATGCTCCCGATAGCAAACCGTTTTCTTCAGAAGAGCAAAGTATTTACCGCAATAATCCCATCTACAAATCCCCCGCCCAGCTGGGGTATCCCCGGTTGATCGAACGAGGCGGCTATCTGCATGAGCATAATGTGAAATTTTTTGATTTGAGTGGCTTGTTTAAAGATACAAGTGAGACTGTTTATCGAGATGACTGCTGTCATTACAATGATCTGGGTCAGCGGCTCTTCGGAGAGCGGATCGCAGACATTATCGGCTCGATGTACACGCCTGGAAACGCGCCTGATTCTCCATCGTTTCGTGAAGAAACAGAAGATCGAGTGATCGTGTCCCAAGGAGCCGGTGGAAGATCCATGTTTGACGTGCGGCTTTTCAATAAGGGCCTGGATTCATGTTTTTTCGTTCTCAAGAGTCTCAAATCGCGTTTCCCAAATAAACCCGGCGACTTTTGCGGGGCGGTATATGTGGCGGCAGGGGATGTGAATAATGACGGTGTAGAAGATATTGTAACGACCTTTGGTCCGACGCGGCCTAAACCTCCATTTAGAGTTATAAATTTGTTTGTTGTTCGCGATGGGAAATCGGGAGACTTGATCAGCCATCCTTTTAACGCTTTTCCACCTAAGAGGTACACAGGAGGCGAGGTTCACTGTGCCGTAGGGGATTTTATCGGCTCACCCACGAAACAGATCGCTTTTGCGCAGGGTGTAGACGGCGCGAATACTATTTGCTTGTTTCAATATGAAGGAAAACCGCGGCCGTATGGATGGAAACATATTATTAAAGGCGTTAGCGCGGCTGAAACAGCGCCGTCAACAGAGAGCAAACCGGGTTTAACATTGGCGGCCGGGGATTTGAATGGAGATGGACGTGATGAACTGCTAACGGGCGAGAATAACAGTCCTTATTCCACTTGCATGATTTCAGTATTACAATTCAGCGAGGATGGGCGCGTAGCCTCAAGACACTCAATCCAAGCGTTCCCTGCCGCTTATCAAGGAAACGGGGGAATCAATATAGCCGCCGGTGATTTGAATGGAGACGGGAAACTCGAAATCGTGGCGGCAAGCCAAGGTAATTCCCGAAATCATGGTGATGCGCGTGACTCTGCGCCGTATAATTTAATCAGCATAATCGGTATGGAGACGGAAAACGGAAAAATCACGGGATTCAATCAGCCTGTAAATAACGTATTGAGTGTCTTCCCTGCAGATATAAATCCTTCAGGATGTGTCAATTTAGCGATCGGTGAATTGGATGGTGATCGAACCAACGGGGAAGAACTGATTCTCGGAACCGGCGCCATAATCGATGCGGAGGAGACTTCCATGAAGATAATTACTCCGGCTCCACGAGCAAAAATCCGTGTAATTAAAGTTCTCTATTCCGACAATAAAGTCGAGGGGATTATTGACATCCAGGGAGAAAAAGAGACGTTCTTGGATGCTTTTCGCGAAGATCGCAATCCAGAGAGCGGCGCTGTATATTTGAGTGTTTTGAAGTAAGAGAGAATCGAGACTGCTGAAGGAATCCCGCCGAACGCATTTCCTTCAGTCTTCAACCTTCAGCCTCATCACCTTTTCTACAGCGTGTCAACAACCGCCCGCATCTCATCTTCCGTCTGGTAGAAATGGGGGGCTAGGCGGATTCTTCCTTCTCTTTCTATGGCTTGGATTTGGTGGGCTTTTAGTTGGTTGATGATGGTTTCGTTGGAGTGGGTTGGGTGGGTGAAGGTGATGATGCCGGACCATTCATTTCCTGATCGGGGGGAGAGGATTTTGTAGCCTTTTTGTTGGGCTCCATTAATTAAGATATCTGTGTTGGCGTGGATTCGTTCGGAGACGGTATCCGCTCCCGCTTCTTCGATGAGGCGCAGGGAGGCGTCCAATCCGATCAGGGGGATCGTGGGCAATGTGCCGTATTCAAAGCGGCTGGTGTCTTGTTTGAGTTTTAAACTGTACCGCAGATAGGGGATAGGCTCTCTCACTGTGTCCGCGCCGACGCAGGTTACATCCAGCAGGTCTAGATTCTCTTTGGCGCAATAGAAGAATCCGGCTCCTTGGGGGCCCAGCTGCCATTTCTGGGAACCACAGGACGCGAATGTGACGCGCGCTTTCTTTAAATCCACCGGGAACGCGCCGAATCCTTGTATCAAGTCCACAAGGAACATCACATTTTTCCGTGCGCAGAGTTCCCCCACCGCTTCCAAGTCGAACCGGAAGCCGCTGGCGAATTCCACTTGGCTTAGTGTTAAGAGGCGGGTGTTGGGCGTCAGGGCTTCGTTGATCTGTTCGAGGGTGACGCGGTCCTCTTGGGGTTGGATCAGGTGAAAGATGATGCCTTTCTGCCGCAAGCGCATCCACGGGTAGATGTTGGCTGGATATTCACCCCGGATGGAGACGATCCGGTCGTTCGCGCGCCAATCAATACCGCTGGCCACCCAATTCAAACCTTCGGTGGTGTTGTGACTGAACGCGATCTCATCGGGGGAGACATGAGTCATACGGGCGATGGTCTGACGGCAAGCCTGGATTTTTTCTTTAATAATAGGCCAGGAATCCGGTGGGAACGTGTGGTTGAGTTCGATGATTTCATTCATCGCTTCCACCGTGCGCCGGGGGATGGGGGATACGCCCGCATGGTTCAAGAAGATCGTCTTTTGTTGGGAAGAGGCGAATTCATTCCGAATTGTGTCCAGGTTTACTGCCATAAGCCCGTCTCCATAGGCTGTCATGATACGCGATCGCAACGTGAAAATGAGTCGCGGCCGCAGAATGGATCGCGTTTTTATGATCCACCGAATACATTATTTAATTCCGGTGGGCCGATAAAGTGTGACCTACCCTACTTGGCTTAAAATCATATTCAGAGATACAAATTTCAGAAGAGTCATAGGGGAAAATAGAGCGGTATTTTACGGTTTTTATCAATGGGCTCCGTTCTCCTATTCTATTTCTTGCCGAAGCGTAATTTAATCAGTTCCCAAAGCATGGATGGCGCGTCTTTGTGCATGCGTAGGCGGGAATTGGAATTGTCGCTCCAGACGATAGGAATTTCCACGACATTATATCCTTTTAAACGCAGCCGCCATATGAATTCAACGTCAAACGCCCAGCCCGTGGATTGAATGCCGTCTTGGACACTGCGGAAAGCGTCTCGGTGAAATGCTTTGGCGCCGCATTGTGTGTCTTTGTAGGGCATCTGAAATAGGAGCCGGACGATCCCATTGAAGACTCGGCTCGCCGCGCGGCGGAGAACCGGCTGCCGTATCGCTTGCTTACTTTCAGGCAGCCAGCGGGAGCCGATCGCCGCATCCACTCCACCCTTGACAGCGTCTAGGAGTTTTTTCAATTCTGGGGCGGTTGTTGAATTGTCGGCGTCGGTGAACGCGAGGAGTTTCGATTCGCAGAGATCGAAGCCTTTAAGCAGCGCGCCCCCTTTTCCCAATTTTTCTTTAAATTCAAAGGCGCGCACGAAACTGATTTGTTGTTCCAGTTCCTTCGCAATATCGGCTGTCCGATCGTTCGATCCATTCACAACGATCAAGATTTCCGTTTCCCCTGGATTTGGCTCTTTTTGGAAAAACGCCGCGTATTCTTCAACGGTTTTCTGGATACGGGCTTCTTCGTTGTACGCGGGGATAATGATGGAACAGTTCATAGTCTTGGATTTCCAGGGTCTATTTTCACCTTGCAGGAGCCTTGCCTGCGCCGTATGTGTGAACCGCAGGGGCGGATGGAGATTTACAGATCGAGCGGTTCGAATGAAGTTAAATCACGCAATAGATCCACCCGATCCCGAATCGCCTCCCGGTCGACAGCAGCTAGACGGTTCAAACTGAAATCTTCAACGGTGTAGGAAGCGAGAACGGTTCCCATCACGAGAGAACGGCGCAGGTTTGAGGGATTGAGTTCACCGGTTTTCGCGAGGTAACCCATCATGCCACCAGCGAAGGTGTCTCCAGCGCCGGTAGGATCTTTTGCCGTTCGCAGGGGAATCGCGGGGATGGTAAACATCCAGTCCTTCGCAAACAGCGTGGCTCCGTGGCTGCCTTTTTTGATTACAACCACTTTCGGCCCCATGTCTAAAATTGAATCGGCGGCGTCGTGGAGATTCGTTTTCTTGGTCAACATCATCGCTTCTCCATCGTTGACCAGCATGATCTGGACGCGGCGAACCACTTGATCGAGAAGTTCCGGTGTGCCATTGATCCAGAAATTCATTGTATCCGCCGCGACAACGGGATTGCCTTCCATGCGGTTGAGGACATCCAGTTGCAGCTGTGGGTGAATGTTTCCAAGAAAGAGGAAGGGAATTGAACAATGCGATTCGGGAATTTTGGGGGAGAACTCCCCGAAGACACCCAATTGCGTATCCTCGGTTATGGCGGCGTTCATATCGCCTTCATAGTATCCTTTCCAATGGAAGGTTTTTCCAGGCGTGTATTCCAGGCATGTGAGATCAATGTTCTTCGATTCCAACAGTTGGACGTGTTTTTGAGGGAAGTCATCACCGACGACGCCCACAAGAGCGGGGCTGCAGACCGAACTCGCGGCGCAGGAAGCGTAGATGGCCGTTCCACCGAGCACATTTTCGACTTGACCATAGGGAGATCGGACTGTGTCAAGCCCAATGGAACCGACGATTAACAGGGATGAGTCTGTCATGGGTACTCCTTTTTGTTAGAATAAAATCCGGGATTGTACAACGATTCAATGGGATTGAATTCGTATAAACCATTATGGTTTAAGATCACAACCTGCAAATGAAAATGAGTCGCGGGAGAAATCATAAACGAGAATGTTTTCTAGACTCATTTTCATATAAAACGATCGAGTGGCTCTTCGCGGCCGCGTTGTATTGATATCGTTTCGGTATTAACAATCTACGATCGTATGAGAGTATTCGAATCGTCATACAGAAATTACTCTTTACAGTATCTTATGCGCGCCAAAATAAACTGAGAAGGGTTTAAGGAACTGGGAGGGTTTTTTTCCCCTATTTTCATTGAATCGGCGTTCGTTGTATGGCGCGTTAGTATGATGTTATAATAAGTATTATTCTCCAATATCGTGGTGTACAGGGATCTTACGCTAGACAGAAATGATGAACAGAAGACATAATAGGAATTGATATAATGAAATGGCATATTGTCGAATCTACGGCGATTGTCTTTTCTATTCGATGCTATTATCCTGTTCGTTTATTGCAAATTGGGAACCCATATAGAATGTCAGACAATTACAAATTAGATTGTATTCATACGAAACAAGATTGGGATCAGTGGCTGCGGAAATGCCGCGAGGTGGATCTTCAGCAGACGTGGGAGTACGGGGAGAGTGTGAAGCGTTGTATCGGATGGGAACCGGACCGGCGGTTAGTTCTCGAAGGCGGCGTTCCCGTGGCGATGGTCCAGACTTTAATCAAAGACGTGCCAATCTTGGGCCGTGTGGCTCGAATGCAGCATGGGCCTCTGTTTCTGGAAAATGAAGAATCTTTTTCGTCGTCAAGAGCTATTCAGGCGATCGATTTTCTACGCGGGTATTGGGTGGAGGAAGAGAAGGTGATTCTTCATTTAGCCCCTTGTTTGCTTGCGGGAGATTTACCTGTCGATTGGGCGGAGAAAACCGGTTTTAAATCCACGAATGAACCCGTTTGGGCGTCGATCCGGATGGATCTGCGTCTTGATGAGAAAACGTTGCATAGTCATCTGAAACGGAAATGGCGGGCGCCTCTTCAAAAGGCGGAGAAAGCGGGATTGGAGGCGGTCTGGAGCCAGTCCGAATCGGATTTTGAATGGACGCTGGAAAAATACCGGCGGCAAACGGTTGAAAAAGGCATTTCCTGGCCGTCGGCTGAGTTGACACAAGGGCTTTGGAATGAAGCCAAAGAATCGATGCGGATGGTTTTCGCGGAAAAAGATGGGGAACGTGTCGGTGTCCTGTTGTCGATCGCGTATGTGGATAGCGCGTTTGGATTATTGATTTGGGAAAGCCCTCATTCGCGGACCTTGCACGCCCATAATTTTTTAGATTGGCGGTCGATCTTGTATTACCAGGAATTGGGGTATCGATGGTTTGATCTGGGGGGGATCGATCCAGAAAATCTGCCGGGCATAACGAAGTTCAAACGGGGGACGGGGGGGCAGGAGTATACGCTATCCGGCGCGTTTGAGGCGCGCCCGTCCGGCGCTGGAACAGGAAGGATATCCGGCGAGGATGATTTAGGTCATGTGCTGACAGGCTTGCGGCTGCCGGGTCAATCGCAGGAAACGGGCGCTGATGTCGAAGACCAGGTTGAAGCGCTATTAATCAAGTTTGTCCAAGACACGACGGGATTCAATATTGGGCAGGATACGAGTCAATCGTTGATCGAAAGCGGTCTAATTGATTCGTTGAGCATCATTAGCCTTGTGCAGGCGCTGCAGGAGACATTTGATATCGAAATCTCGTTTCAAGACTTAACGCTGGAGAATTTTGACCGGCTGCAATTGATATGCGAACTGGTGCAAGCGAAAATGGTTAATCGTTGATCCACTACATACATTAATCATTCCCGGTGGATCGATAATGTGCGATCCATGCGGCGTTACTGAATTCTGAGATGACGGTGATATGAATTTTCATTCCTGGTTTTTTGGTTTTTTTTTGATCCTTGTTTATGCGTTGTATTTATCTTTCCGGCGCCAAGGGCAAAATCGTTTACTGTTAGTGGCGAGTTATTTTTTTTATAGCGCTTGGGATTGCCGGTTTCTTCTCCTGATTTTCATTACCAGCGTGACGGATTATTTCTGTGGTTTAAAGATCGCGCAGTCTAAAGAGAAAAAGACGCGGAAGGCGTACTTATTGTTGAGCGCCGGCGTCAATTTATCGATCCTTTTTACGTTTAAGTATTTCAATTTTTTTCTTGAAAATTTCTACGCGCTCATTGCGCTTTTCCATATTGAAATGCAGGCGCCGGTTTGGAATATCATCCTGCCGGTGGGGATCTCCTTTTATACGTTCCAATCAATGAGTTATACCATCGATGTGTACCGGAATCAGTGCAAACCCACACGGAATTTTCTTGATTACGCGTTATTCGTTTCGTTTTTTCCGCAGCTGGTCGCCGGTCCCATCGAACGCGCCCGGAATCTTCTCCCTCAGTTGCTTTCCCCCCGGATTCTCCAGCGGAAACAGATCTCTGAGGGATTATTTCTTATTTATTGGGGGCTGTTCAAAAAATTATTCATCGCTGATAACTTGGATGATTTCCTCTTTTTTTTGGGCAGCAAAGGAACCGCGGGAGCCGAAGAAGGGGGCGCGTTGGTTTTAGTTTCAGCGTATGGGTATTTAATGCAGTTATACTGTGATTTCTCCGCATATTCGGATATCGCCCGTGGGGTAGCGAAACTATTCGGCATTGAAATCATGGATAATTTTAATGCGCCGTTCTTCGCGTCAAACATTCAAGAGGTTTGGGCGAGGTGGCATATCAGCCTGACCACCTGGATTCGGGATTATTTATACTACCCATTGGCGTTATTACGCGTCCGGAAAAGACATATCCCACCCAAAGCCGTGATTGTCATCACGTTTGTGATTATGGGGCTTTGGCATGGAGCCGCTTGGAATTATATCTTATGGGGACTTTATCACGGACTCGCGCTTGCTGTTTACGCTTCGATCGCGCCTTGGATCAAACGGCGGCGTTTCTCATCAGCCCCGCGTTTGCTTCGTATTCTTATACGCGCGCTTTCTGTGACGTTCACGTTCCACATTTCCGTGATCGGAATTCTTCTGTTTCAAGCGGAATCGCTCGAGCAGATTCTGGTCTGGTTTTCATGTTTATTAACACGCTTTTCTATCCCACCTGGAACGATGGAACTTTTTTCTCTTGTGATTTTGTATACGCTGCCGCTGTGGATTTTTGATTTTCTCTTATATCGATATAAAAGCCTCGAACGATTGTTTCAATTTCCGGCTGTGGCGCGGTATTGTTTTTTATACATTACGTTCTTCTTGTTGATGCTCTATGGATCCAAGGCGAAAAGCAGTTTTATTTACTTTCAATTCTAGCGCGAGGGAAAGGAGACTATGACATCATGGATCGAGAAGAATTGGGATGGAAACAAGCGCTTCCTTTCCTTTGGCATAGCCGACGATTCTTTTGTATTGTGGCGGCGTTGTTCCTTTTAGAATTGGCGCTGGCCCCGGTTTTTTCTTCATGGCTGCCGGAATCCTGGTATCTTGGTTATTTCTTAACCTGGCGGGCGGTCAAAACGTCCGAACTCATTATGAATGGAGAGGACATTGTAGAAGTGGATGAGGTTTGCGGGTGGCGCAACCGGCCTTATTCGGTTGATAAACTTGAACGCATTTATTACGATCAATATGGTTCCCGCTCCTACGGCGGGATCGAGATTGGCGCGCGGAAGAAACGGCGGATCGTGTTTCTCGGTGATTCACGGATTAACGGATGGGCCAAAGTTAAAAACGATCAAACAATTAACGCCTATTTAGAAAACGACACGATTGAAACGCTGAATTTTGGAACGGAACTGTTTGGTTTAGATCAATCGTATTTAGCTATGCCGAGGATTGTGGACCGCTTTCAACCGGATGTGTTTGTGATCGGTCTTGATTTGGAAGAACTTAATTTCCTTGATAGCACATACCTGCCGTTTACCCGGCGAAGATCAAAACCGCTGTTGAAGCCCCATTTCGTATTAAAGGGGAATCAACTCCAGTTGAAAACTCTTCCGATTCGAGAGCTGATGGAAAATGTCCCTGACAATCCAGCGTTATTGGAATATCTTCGGGAACATGATAATCATTTTGATTCCTTTGAACGTTTCAAAAAATGGGAATTCACTCCTTTCTTGAATATACTGACCAGAATCAATAATTTCTTGCGAACCGAAAATGAGGAGATCCAGTATTATTTTAAAACAGAAGGCTGGGAACCGATTTCAAATATGCCTCTCATCAAAGCGCTCATCAAAGAATGTAAAACGTACACGGATGAGAAACAAATCACATTGGTTTTTATTCTTCTGCCCAGTTTTAAGATCCTAAAATCTGAATGTGAGGAGTACACATCGATTCTCACCCTCCTGGAGACTCTTTCAATCAAGTATGTCGATGTGAAAAGTCTCTTGCAAGAACGGGTGAGTATTCTCAATCGTTTTTATGCGGATAACGATCATTTCACTGCAAGAGGGAATCAGCTGATCGCTGAAGCCTTGGCCCGCGCGCTTGAAGATTGATGACGAAAGAAGAGTCTTTGAGCGAAGAGATACAGATTTCTTTATGGAAGGGATTTTGATTTTTGTTAACGCGAGTTACACAACCGCAGCGTGGGAATGGGTACGCATGAAATTGGTGATTCGTTTGGTGACTTGGCTTGGCAAGAGTCCGTGTTCCTCAAAGATTTGATTACGGGTTCCCTGTTCAATTACGAGGTCCGGCAACGCAAGACGAAGCAGGGGAATGCGTCCAATCTCCATGTCCATCATCGCTTCCGCCACTGCGCTGGAAAAACCTCCCTCAATGGAATGATCTTCATATGTGACGAAATAGTGATGATTGACGCTGAGTTTCCGGAGGAGATCTGTATCGAGTGGTTTGACGAATCGCATGTTGACCACTGTGGGATCGAGACCGTCTTTTTTTAAGAATTCGGCCGCCTCCATCGCACGGTTGACCATATAGCCGTAAGCGAGAATCGCGACTTCCGATCCTTGTTTTAACACGACACCCCGGCCAATGGGAACCGGCTCTTCTTCCTCATTCCATTCGACTCCTTCTCCGCTTGTGCGCGGATAGCGGACGGCGAAAGGCCCGTTGTACTGAAGGGCCGTCCATAGGAGTTGTGCTAATTCCCGTTCATTGGACGCGGCGGAGACTACAATGTTGGGCAGACAGCGCAAATACGCGGTGTCGTACAATCCCTGGTGCGTCGCGCCGTCGTCGCCGATCACCCCGGCGCGGTCGATCGCGAAGATGACGGGGAGGTTTTGGATACAAATATCGTGATAGATCTGGTCAAACGCGCGCTGCAGGAATGTGGAATAGATGGCCGCGACAGGCCGGATGCCCTCGCATGCCAATCCAGCGGCCAGCGTGACAGCGTGGGGTTCGGCGATTCCTACATCGAAAAACCGGTCCGGACATTCTTTCGCCAAGGCGCTTAAGCCGGTTCCCGGCGCCATCGCCGCCGTGATGCCAACCACTTTGGGATTCTTTTCCGCCATTTTACACATTACGCGGCTGAAGACCTGTGTATATGGTGGCGGGGGTGTGGATTTAAGTTTCGATGTAGAGATGACGAGGGGTTTACCGGTGCCTTTATCAAAGGGTTTGGCTCCATGCCATTTGGTCGGATCGTTGGCGGCGATGTCGTAACCATGCCCTTTTTCGGTAATGATGTGCAATAGGAGGGGACCGTTGAGATATTTTAATTTCGTTAATGTGTCGATTAGAAGATTGATGTCGTGTCCATTGATGGGGCCGAAATACCGGAAACCAAGTTCTTCGAAAAAGGCGCCAGGCACAAGGAGTGATTTAATACTCTCTTCGACGCGCTGGAGGCGCCGCATGATGACATTGCCAAGTCCTTTTTCGAGAAGTTTATCGACGCCTTTTTTTGTTTTGTTATAGTAATGACTGCTGATGATCCGGTTTAAATAATGGGAAATGCCGCCTACATTGGGCGAGATGGACATATCATTGTCATTTAAAATTACTAACATGTCCTTTTTCAATTCGCCCGCGTGGTCCAACCCTTCATAGGCCATCCCGCCGGTCAGACCGCCATCGCCAATGACGGCGATCACGTTATAATCGTCTCCATTGAGATCACGGGCGGCGGCCATCCCCACCGCGGCGGAGACGGATGTGCTGGCGTGACCCGCGCCGAATGGATCGTGTGGACTTTCACGGCGGCGTGGAAACCCGCTGACGCCCTCATACTGGCGGAGCGTATGAAATCGGTCTTGTCGGCCGGTGAGGAGTTTGTGAGCGTAACTTTGATGACCGACGTCCCAAATTATTTTGTCGCGGGGGCTTTCAAAAACCCGGTGAAGCGCAACCGTTAATTCCACCGCTCCCAAACAGGGCGCCAGATGTCCGCCTCTTTTACTTACCACATCAATAATGGCTTGGCGGAGTTCACTGGAAAGCGCCTCTAATTCGGAGAGTTCAAGTTTCTTTAGCTCTTCCGGGCTTTGTGCTCGTTCGAGAATCATTCGTATTAACCTATCGATTTTTTGACTTATATTTCAAGAATACATTTTACGTCTCAATTTTCGATTGAGAACGCAGAAATTAAAAAAGAACAAACTTATTTACTTGTCCCGTTGTGTCATAAGATGGGTAAAATCTATTAAAACAGAGGCGCGGCCGCCTTCTGGTTCCAGCAGATTCAATATTTCATTTTTCAATATGTCGACGCGTTTTCTGGATTCGTCCAGACCGATCAGGGAGGGATATGTCAATTTTCCCTGCGCCTCGTCGCTTCCTGGTTGTTTCCCCATGAGGCTCGCGGCGCCGACTACATCCAGAATATCATCGACTACCTGAAAAATCAAACCAATTCTCGTCCCATATTCCTGAAGGATCTCCAGATCGCGTTCTGAGGCGGAGACCATCTGGGCTCCCATGCGCAGGGCGGCGCGGAGAAGGGCGGCGGTTTTGTGCAGATGAATGAATTCAAGAATCTCTTCTGTGCCCGGTTTTGATTCGTATTCCATATCGACGGCCTGCCCGGCGACCATCCCCGGTTGTCCGCTCGCAATGGCCAATTCCCGCGCAGCGCGTAGAGCCTGTAAGGCGAACGTCTCTGGAAGTTCCGCGAGGACTTGAAAACCCAGCGTCTGTAGGGCGTCGGCGGCGAGGACCGCCATCGCTTCCCCATAGACCACGTGACACGTCGGTTTGCCCCGCCGCAGATCGTCGTCGTCCATGCATGGAAGGTCGTCATGAACGAGTGAATAGGTGTGAATGAATTCCACCGAACACGCTGTCGTCAACAGGGCTCGTTTTAAATCTGGATCCACACCATCCCAACTCTTACCCGCGTACACATCCTCCCCGGATACACCCCGGCAGAAGTCCACGGCGGCGAGCGTTAAAAAGGGTCGAACTCGTTTTCCACCCGCTTTGACCGGATAGCGCATCGCCTCGTTGAGGGGCGCCGTGGGGCCATCTGTTTGCGGGAGCAATTGAAAAAGGACCTCTTCGACTTCTTTCCGCCGCCGATCGATTAAGTCATGAATGGGCTTTCTCTCCGGTTGTTGTCTCTGTTTCAATTGTTCGTTCATTAAGACTGATGCTTTCTTCGATGAGTGATTATTAATAAAAAGGATAGCGAATTGGATTTATTTTCACGGGCGGGACGCCCGCGCTCCATTTATTCATCGTCCTCAAATTCTTTTTCGGAAACCTCGTTTTCCTGCGCCTTTATAAGTGTTTGTATGCGAGTCTCCACTTGATCGAGGCGATTTGAACAGGAATCAATCAGTTCCATACCTTCAGAAAAGTATTGTTCCATTTGATCGAGGGTCAATCCACCCGCATGGAAGAGATCGATTATTTCTTCGATCCGCGCGATCCCTTTTTCGAAATCAAAAGAGTTTTTGGCAGTCTTGTTGGAATTCGTTTTTTTCATGAGGAACGATTGACCTTGTTGACTTTGGATTGAAATGAGCCGTCTATAATGAACACGTCGACCTGATCACCGGTTTGAACCTGCTCGATCTTTCGCACGACGTTTCCGTCGGCCTGCTGGCAGATCGAAAAGCCTCTCTGCAGCACATGGACTGGTTCGAGACTTTTTAAGAGAAGCGTATACCGTTCTATTTCTTTTCTTTTTTCAGTGAATGCGTTGGATGCGGACCGGACTACTTCGTCCGCCGTTTTTTCGAGGAGCGGGCGTTTCTCCCGGACGGCGCGTTGAATGGCTTGGATCAAGTAGAGCGCGTATCCATCTAGGCGCTGGCGGAATTGAGCGATGGCGCCTAAAGGGTGATAGCGCTCGAATGTCTTCCGGGCTGTCTCAAACCGTTCTCGTATTCGTTCGAAGGAGGCGCCGATCGCATGTGAGAATTGGTTCTGGAGAAGGCGCAGGCGTCCCCGATGGCGATCGAAGAGTTCGGCGATTCTCTGCGCGGCGTTTGTCGGTGTAGAGGCGCGAATGTCGGCGGCGAAATCGGCGATCGTGAAATCCACTTCATGCCCGACACCCGTCATCACTGGAACGGAGGAACCGGCGATCGCCCGCGCGACGATCTCTTCATTAAACGCCCATAGATCCTCTAGGCTGCCTCCCCCCCGGCAGAGAACGAGAAGATCGTAAATCCCCGCTTGATTGACTTGATGAATGGCTTCCGTGATTTCGGAGGAGGCTTTCTCCCCCTGCACCAGCGTGGGGTAGATCGTCACTTCAATCGGGCAGAACGCGTTTTGAAGAACAGTGATAAAATCATGTATCGCCGCGCCGGTGGGCGACGTAATGACCGCAATGGATTGGGGAAACGCGGGTAGTGGCTTTTTCCGCTCTTCGTCGAATAAACCTTCTTGGTACAACCGCTGTTTCAATTCTTCGAATCGTTGTTGCAGAACGCCGGCGCCCGTTTTCCGGATGGAATTGACCACCAGCTGGTATTGCCCGCGTGGGGGATAGACAGTAAGGCTCCCTCCCGCGATAACATCGGTTCCATCCCCTAATTCTAATCCGCCCCATCGCGCGGCGGTGGACCGCCACGCTACGCATTCCAGAACCGCTTTGTCGTCTTTCAGGCGAAAATAGACGTGACCGGATGGCGCTTTTTTATAATTGGAGATTTCACCCCGGACTTGGAGCCAGTCGAAGGTCTCTTCCAGCGAGCGGCTGATTTCGTGCGTCAGTTGAGAGACGCTGTATGGTTGTTCGATCGGGGGGGATTGGCCATCCATGATTTACTCGTTTGATACTTCGGGCGCATCGACACTGATTCGCTTGATAGAAAGGGCTTTGTTTGACGTGTCATCCACGTCAATTAATACTGCGCAGATTTTTACATTATTCTTTGCGACTTTATGGGGTTGCCGCGCGGGTGACAGGAATTTTTTTGTCGCGGGCCCGATTTCCATTCCAATGACGGAGTCGTACGGCCCAGACATGCCTACATCAGAGATATACGCTGTGCCATTGGGCAGAATTCGTTCGTCGGCGGTGGGTATGTGGGTATGCGTTCCAACAACCGCAGTCACGCGGCCGTCCAGATACCAGCCCATCGCCACTTTTTCGGAGGTCGCTTCCCCGTGGAGATCGAGGATAATTGGATAGTTCCCGTCTATTTCGCGAAGCATATCATCCACGCGCCGGAACGGGCAATCGACACTGCTCATGAAGAGGCGGCAGAGAATCTGCGCAACGATTACTTTTTTCCCATTCGGCGCTGGAAGCGCTGTATACCCCTGGCCAGGAAGGCCGGGGGGGTAATTATAGGCGCGGACGAGGCGTGAATTGCCATCGATAAATGAGAAAATATCTTTGTTGTCCCACGTATGATTTCCCAATGTGATGACGTCTACTCCGGAGGCATAGATTTCTTTGGCGGAATCGAAGGTGAGGCCTTTGCCTCCAGCGGCGTTTTCCCCGTTGGCGATACAGAAATCGGCCTTATATTCGGCCTTGATCCGCATGAGCCGGGAGACAACCGCCCGGCGTCCCGGCCTTCCGAAGATATCGCCTAAAAACAAAATTCGCATAGTGAAGCTGTCTTTCTAATGTGGATTATCCAAGGAACGATGTCCTGTAAAGAGACGCCGTTGGGAAAGAGGATAATACTGGTTTATTGAAACAGATGAATTATTTTGTGAAATCGTGTAGAAGAAAAAGTTATAAAGGAACAATTCCTCTTCTGGTTCTGTCCGTTCTTCGTGCTGTTTTACTTACATAGTCATGCAGGACGAACTGCATCTCTATAACTCACCCTACGGTGCTAATGTTGTGTTGACGCAAGACGCCGTCATTCATTTGTTCGTTTTCAATCACTCAGTTTCTTGATAATGTGTCTAGCCAGTTGGTCATTGATTTCACGATGCCTCGGTACTGGCTGGCACTCTTTTGTCTTCGGATTCTGATACCAATCGTGTCGCCCACCGTGTCGAATCATCACGCATCCAAGCGTGTTCAGCTGCTTGATGAGTTCTGTTCTTTTCATGGTATAATCAATTCAGCGACTTGGCGTACACATGGTATGTCCCCACTGATTAGGTCTTTCCGAATGTCGCGGAGATTCTCCTCAAGTTCTTCGAGGCTTTCCCCTTGAGTCCAGTAGTCCGGATAGTCCTCAAAATAGCCCAGCCACATCTCTCCGTCCTGCCAGCGGACATATCGAAGATTTTCCATCCGTTTCTCCTTCCTTTTACACATAGCGCTCCGTATGACTGACTAAGGTTAAACCGATTTAGCGCCACATGAAAGAGTAAACCAGCCTATGGAACTTTGAGACTTGAAATACGCGAACGCAAAGCGTAGGGCGGCCTCATTGTCTATTTCGCGTAGGCGACGGCGCGGGTTTCTCGAATGATGATGATTTTGATGTGACCGGGATACTCCATTTCTTCTTCAATCTTTTTTGAGACATCGTAGGCCAATTTCACAGCCGCTTGATCGTCCACTTCTTCGGGTTGGACCATTATCCGGATCTCCCGCCCGGCTTGTATGGCGAAACTTTTTTCGACGCCGTTGAAAGATTCAGCCAGAGTTTCCAGTTTTTCCAGCCGTTTGACGTAAGTTTCAATGGTTTCCCGGCGGGCTCCAGGACGGGCGGCGGAAAGGGCGTCGGCGACTTGTACGATTACTGCTTCGACGGTTTCCATTTCCACGTCTTCGTGGTGAGCGGCGATGGCGTTGACGACTTCTTTGCTTTCGCCCAGTTTCCGGGCGGTTTCCGCGCCGATTCCCGCATGGGTTCCATCGCGTTCAAAGTCGATCGCTTTGCCGATATCGTGCAGCAGGGCTCCCCGCTTGCAGATTTCTTCATCCGCGCCCAGTTCCGCAGCGATCGCTCCGGCGAGAAACGCCACTTCGCGGGCGTGATACAGCTGATTCTGCCCGTAAGAGAAGCGGTATTTCAACCGGCCGAAGATCTTGATCAGTTCCGGATTCATATCCACGATACCGAGATCGAAGACAACGCGTTCGGCGGCTTCGCGCATATCTTGTTCCATTTCTTTCATGACCCGGTCGTAGACTTCCTCGATTCGGCCTGGATGAATGCGGCCGTCAGCGATGAGTCCTTCCAAAGTCTGGCGGGCGGCTTCCCGGCGGACAGGATCGAACGCGGATAGGACGACGGTGTCCGGGGTGTCGTCAATAATTAGATTCACACCGGTCATCGCCTCGAACGCGCGGATATTGCGGCCTTCCCGTCCGATGATGCGGCCTTTGATATCGTCGGAGGGGAGGGAGACGGTGGAAACAGTGGACTCGTTCACATATTCCGTACATCCACGCTGCAGCGTAGTAGCAATGATGCGGCGCGCGTCTCGATGGGCGTTTTCTTTCGCATCATCCGTGATTTGTTTAATGATTTTAGCGGATTCCCGCCGCACATCAGTTTCCAGAGAGCGAAGAAGCATTTCTTTTGCCTCATCCGAAGTGAGTCCGGATATCTTTTCCAGTTCACCCCGCTGTTCCTGGATCAAATCGGTCAATTCCTCATCCTTTTTTTCCAGTTCTTTGGATCTTTTATCTAGTTTCTTTTGTTGCTCCTGGTTCGTGCGCTCCTGTTTTTCCATTACCTCTTGGCGTTTATCCAAGGTTTCTTCCCGGCGGTCGAGTTTCTTTTCCAGTGCGGATAATTCGGCGCGGCGCTCTTTCGCTTCCTGTTCGAGTTTTGTTTTTTCCTGATAGAGTTGTTCTTTTGATTCGATGGCGGCTTCTTTGCGAATCGTGGCCGCTTCTTTTTGCGCTTCTCTCCGGATTCGTTCCGTCAGTTGTTCAACACTGCCGATTTCGCGGTCCGTGAGAACTTTTTTTATGATGAATCCAACGAGGACTCCTCCCAGAAGCCCTACTAAGAGTCCAATTCCTGCGTATATCCATTCCATGATTTATTTCCTCTCTCCTATATATAGTAATCGGTTGAAAACCTCTTCCTGATGAAGAGCGATTCAACCTGTTTTGAACACATTCTCATCCCGGCATCTCTCCTCTCGAACATGGTGAATCGCCTGTTGGAGATTTGAACTGACTTGCCCAGCGAGGACTGTTTCCAATCCGGATCGTTCGACAAGCAGATCCGCCGCCAATCCATGCAAATATACCCCCACACATGCGGCGTGAAGAGGCGTTAAGCCCCTTGCCAGCAAAGCCCCGATCACTCCTGCAAGAACGTCCCCCATTCCACCTGACGCCATCGCTGGATTTCCTGCCGGATTAATGAAAAGTGGGCACCCGGAGCAGGAAACGACTGTTTTGGGGCCTTTTAACACCACGACTCCGTTTGGATTCAGTGTTAAACGCCGCGCGTATCCCCAACGATCAGATTGTATCTCTTTGGATGTAACACCACATAACCGGGCCATCTCGCCGGGATGGGGGGTAATGACCCACGGAGATTTTCTTTCCGTTAGTTCTTCTTTTGTTAGAGCGAAGAGACCATCCCCGTCAATCAGAACGGGCGCTTCCACTTCCCGGACGATTTTCCGGACTAAATTCATCGCCGGCGCATGACGGCTCATTCCCGGTCCGGTGACAACAGCGGAAAATCGGGCGCCATTCGAGAATACTGATTCGAACGCTTCTTCGGCGAGAACTCCTTCCGGCGTCTCCGGCGCGGGGATCGTCATCATTTCCCATACGCCACCCGCGTAAATCGGTAGCAGGGATTCTGGACAGGCGGTGGTCACCAATCCCGCGCCCATTGTAAGCGCGGCTTTCGCGCAAAGTAACGCGGCGCCTGTCATGCCCCGTGAACCTGCAAGAATCGCCAGATGGCCTTCTGTGCCTTTATGGGCCGAAAGTTTCCTGCGCGGCAACCACGCGCCGATCTGGGACGCGGTTAGCAGTTCCGCTGTGGAATCCGCATTTTCGATCAGGTCTTTTGGAAAACCGATATCGAGCGTAACAAGCCGCCGGCAGTAGTCCAATCCAGGTGGGAGAAGATGTCCTACTTTAGGCAAGCCCATTGTGTATACAACATCAGCGAATACAGCGTCTCCTTCCACACGGGCGGTATCCGCTTCGACACCGGAAGGGATATCCACAGAAGCGATGGCGCAGGAACGGGCGCGTTGATTCACGGAATCGATCGCTTCAGCGATTAATCCGCGTGGGGCTCCTTTCGCGCCGGTTCCCAACAAGGCGTCGACGAGAAGCCGCGCCGGAGATTGGGAAAAGAAGGCGCTCAGATCGCTTGAATTTTCACATTCCGTGATCGGGATATTCAACCCTTGCGCGAAGTGGAAATTGGTCCGCGCGTCTCCTTTGAGCGCTTCGCCTTTACCGATCAGCGCCACATGCGGTTGGAAGCCTCGTTCCGCCAACCGGCGAGCCACGACAAAGCCATCACCGCCATTATTCCCTTTGCCGCAAAGGATTGCGGTTTGATGAAGAATTTCCGGGGGATAGGATGAGATTAGACCTTCTGTCACACCTTCCCCCGCGCGTTCCATTAAGAATAGACCGGCTATACCCCGTTCTTCGATCGCGATTCGATCGATCGAAGCCATAACGGTACCCGTCACTACACGCAGAGGATAGGATGGAGACAATACACACTCGCTCATGGGAGCTAAACACCATGACGAGGTTAGGAAGGGCGAATCGGAATTCGTTCCGTATGTGAGACAGCGCTATACCATCTCACGTTCTTTCGCTTCGACATCCCGATAGAAGAGATCATGTAACCAGACTAAAATTGATACAATAATGAAACCTTTCCACAACGTATCGAAGAAGAAATCAAGCGAAAGTTTTTCGATGTGACCTATACCTATATGAACATCTTCTGCGCCCTGCTTGATGATTGTTAACGTATTATCCCAACCGACAAGCATTATCAAGGCGAAGTATTTCTGCACGTAGCAGAATACGATAAAAAAGAGACAAACGACGAGATATTCCCAAAACGCGAATTTTCGCCTGGGGGTGGATGGTGTCTCCACCTTTTTGGTGTTTTGCGGTTTTGGTGTAGGTTGAATAACGGAAGCCGATTTGCGGCCTTTCTTTCCTCGTGCCATTTCATTCTTTCCTGTTTTGCATTTTACAGGTTAAACGTACATTGTAACTCAAAGATAACGGAGAAAGGAAGGGGAAACTGGTTCTTTGCGGAAGAAAAAAGTCTTTCAATCTATTTTTTTTGTTTATTGCAATCATAGACAAATTATAGCGCATAATGGGTAGATATTTTTGAGCATTGCATTTCTCATTTAGTATAACTATGTTTATCATAATTTTTTTAATTTTTTATTATCGGTATTTCGATCCTTGAATCGAGCATTTGAATATGAGATGATTGTTAGATATTTATAAAATGAGCGTTATTCCCTGCGGATGGGATGGCTCCAATTTTTTTTTTAGGAGATCTTTCAATGAAGAGAGTCTTATTTTTTCGCGTTGCTAGTCGTTGTATTCGCTCCTCTTTCAATCGCGTAATCGATTATAATTGTCACCGATGCGCCTGAAGGTGAAGTCGAGGGATCGGGAAACTTGGGTGATTTTTTACGGGGTCTTGGGTATACGGTCGACGCCGATCCGGGTGATCCAGACCAGAACGAGGGTGGAAACAGCGCTTTTCGTGATGTTCTGACCGATGAAGAGATTGCGCTTCTTGAGATCTACGATCTCGTTATTGTTCATCGTTCGACGAACAGTGGTGATTTTGATCAGAGCGCTATTTTCTGGAATGAGCTGCAAGTTCCCCTATTGCTTGGAAGTTCTTATTTGGGGGCGCAACACAGATCCTCGTTGGAATTGGGTGATTGGCCCTACCGCCAGAGAAACTTCACAATACTTGGAAGTCGCTGAACCGGATCACCCGATTTTTACGGGGATTGAAATAGTAGATGGCAAAGTCGATCTCTATACGCAAGATCAAGATATTGATTATCTTGATACCGGTGGTCAAGAGGGATTGGGGAATGGAATTCTTCTGGCGGAAACCGAGTTAAACTTAGGCACGGCCATAGCTGTTTGGGATGGGGATGGCTCAACGCTGGTTCCTTTCCAACCCGACGGGATTGATGAGCATTCTTATAGGCGGGTGTTTTTTGCTATGATGCGCTATTTTGAAGACGATGATACTGTCGATATCACTTTCGAGCAATATTCGGAAAATGGGCTCCAACTGATGGCTAACGCCGTTGAATATACCATGACAGGCGAAGTCACGGGTGGACCTATTACATCTGTGGCGACTTGGAGTCTTTATTGATCGATTGAATGCCGATCATGAATTAGAAATTTTTTAGATATATAATGAGTGTGGGTATAATTTGAGTTTTTCAATACATGTTTTGCTTTCAAGAGGCTGGTCAGCAAGGGGAAGGTTTTTTTCTCCCCTTGCATAATTTTCGGAACGTAGCCAGGGCAGAAAAAAGCCTTGCCCTGGGCGCCCGCGCAAGCGCCGGTTCTTGCCCTGGTTACCTGCGTATTTATAATAGGCGGTCCTTGTGGCCGCCTTTTTATATTCTTACCAATTATTTATTATATTTTGGTCATCCTGGTTGCGTTTGATCGGATTCTTCTTCTTCCAGCGGTTCTTTTCTCTCATCCGGAATTTCTTCTATTGTTTCTGTTTTAAGGAAGGTTTCTTCTTTCTGGTCGTGCGTTTCTTCGTTCTCAGGAGGATTCTCTTCTTCGGTCTCGATTTCTAGGCTGGGATCTTCATTCTTTTCTAATGCCTCATTTTCTTCACGAGGGATTTCTATATTTGTTTCAATTTCTTGGGTGATTTCTTCTTTTTTGTCCAACACTTCTTCATAGGGGATGACACTAGGTTTTTGGCAAATTAGAAATGAATGGTTATGTTGGAGTATATTCAGGTCGATGAACATCTTTTCCACTTCCATGATTAATCGAATGATGGCGATATGTTCCCAATGGTTTTCTTCATCGAAATTGCCCATGATGGCGTCAAAGAGGAGATGAAGAATCGATCCACCGTAATTTTTCTGCTCAATGACGTTGAAACGTTCATAGAGGGCGGGGATGATGCGCTCGGAGGAGATGGCCTCGAACGCGAGGTGATCCCGCATGTATTCGATTGTCGGGCGTTCAATCATGTATTTCACTTTGTCTGGTTCGCGGAGATTCCGGATCAGATCGGAGGGAAGACAGGATAGCAGCCGATTGGTGACGCCGATTTGCGCTTGCGTCCATTGAAACCGGTTCGGTCCGATATATTCATTTACGATTAAATACCCTTCGGGTTTCAACCAGACTTTCAGGCAATCCAGACATTCTTCCAAACGATCGAAGTGATGAAGGGCCATGGACACGACGATTAGATCATAGCGGTTTTCGTTCTGGGTGTGATCCAAGTGATTCGCATCGGCGGTGAAATAAAGCGTTCGTTCGGCCAATCCTTCTTTTTCGGCGTTTTTTCGAGCGGATGCGATCGCTTGCGCGCTGATATCGAATCCTTCCATACGTTGGGTGAGTTCCTGCCGCAGAATTAGATGACATAATTCACCATGTCCGCATCCGACAGTCAAACCGAGAGGAAGGGAGGATTGGCAGTATTGATCTTTGAAATAATCCAGCCAATTGATATCGGACCGTCCGGAGATGCAGGTATTGATATGCCGCCGGATGAGAGGGGAATCGAACCAGGATAGAGGGGTGTCTTTTTTTTTCCCGTCCCCACAGTTCGGCCTCCCTTTCAGCCATCTTTTTGTAGGAAGTGTCAATTGTATCAGCGGCTGTTGTGGTGATTTGATTGTTTGGTTGGGAGGATTTCATGACCGCAATTCAAATCCTTTCCCTGATTCGTGCAGGATTAATTCGTATAGATAACAGCGGGCTTTCCATCGATTGAGCGCGTGGATCATTTGGCGCGATTCTTCCTCCTTTTGTCTGAGGAGTGTTTGGAGATCGAGCGTTTGTTTTGTTGTCTGTTCTAATAAATAACTGAGGTTATTGGTATGTTTCACAAGAGCTTGTTTCTGACCGGTCGTGGATTCTGAGATTTGCTTCATCTCTTTTTTAATGATGTCTTCCAGATTGGCGGCGTGTTTGCGCAGTTCCTTGTTCTCTTCTCCGACGAGATTCGTGAGGTGTTTTGTATTCTCCTCGGTGAGATGTTCAAGATTACTCGCATGAGCGACGCTGGTGCCTAAAAGGCTGTCGATGTTTTTTACATGCTCCAGCAAACTTTGATTCTGTTGCTGGGTTAGATTGGCGACATTTTTCATTTCTTCACGCAGAAGCCGTTCAAGGTTATGTGAATGGTCTGTGTTTTTATCTAAAAGATCTGATAAGTTCTGTGAGTGGTTCAGAAGTTTTTGATTTTGTATTTCGATTAGATTGGCGAAATGTTTCAGGCTTTCCGCAGTGAGATGTTCAAGATTGCGTGAATGATCGAGCAGTTTTTTACAGTGCTCTTCGAGAATTTCGGTTTGCTTCCGAACTATATTCTTGAGATCAGCAGTCTCTTCGTTAAGAAGATGTTCGAGGTTTTTCGAATGATGGCTGCATTCCTTAAGGAGATGTTCGAGATTATGTGAGTGTTCCATCAAGCCATCGCGATGACGCTCCACCATCGCCAGAGATTCTTTCAGTGGATTGGTTAGGGTACTTTTTTTTTGTATTTTTTTGGGAAGATTCTTGACTGTCATCCTCAAAACCCTTGTATATGATTAAACGATTCCTAACACAGTGTTAATTAATCATTTTATCGTTTTTCGAGAGGCCTGTACAACCGCTAAGGAATAATGAAACGGTAAAAAAAGAACTTTCCTTCCGCGATGGCCTTATTGACGTCCCAATCAGGGAGTATCGATAATCAGGGCTTTTATGCGTCTATATACCGTGTACAATATTCGTGGAGTTTTGAAAGATGAATAAAACACACAATCCACGCAGCGCCATCAATTTACTTCGCCTGATCGCTCTTACGATCGTGACCGGCGTTGTCTATGTATTGCTCAAAATTCAGGGAAAACTGCGGATGTAATTCCGTTTACCTTCTATCCACTTTTCCACTTTCCGAATTATTCTTCTGTTTTTCGTTGGAAATAGATCATCCGAGCGTAATAGGTTTCTTTTGTCGCAATCAGTTCCGGCGCTTTGAAATGGCGTTCAAGGAATTCCCGGACCGGTTGAAGATGGGGATCCTGGTCTTCGAAAATTTGATGGTAATATTTCCCATACATCACACAGAGATCGATCGGCAGCGTTTCCCAATATGCGGTGGTTTTTTTCATATCTTCTAATGTGAGATACTTGCGGCCGGCGGTATTCATAAATGGAGGAATGCGGACTTGGCGATTTCCCCGGATGGAAGGAGGAACTTCTTTGTCCGTCCAAATATAAAACGCTGAATTGACAAAACAGAGAAGGTATTCTGACGGACAACGCCGTTGGATAAAAGCGGCGAAACCACGTTCATCCTTCAGTGTAATATTTGGATATTGCCAATTTGATCGCGGCCAGAACGGCGCCGTACAAAGGAGTATCAAGACGATTGGAATGGCGGGATGGAGAAGGATTGACATCCTGACGGGTATTTTTTCCATTAACCAGGCACAAAAACCACCCGCGAGGATACAAGCGGGCGCGGTGATCACCAGCATGTAATGCGGCCAGACGTGACTTAAAGCGAAGAGGTTGACTCCAAATTCCAAGACCAGCCAGACAGCGGGTATCCACAACAGCCGGAATCGTTTTGAAAGAATTGCCATGACGCCAAACAACGCAAGAAACCAGACGAGAGGATTAAAATGCGCGATCATCCGGAATTCCATCCACCGGTCCAGCAGTGTGTAATGAAAGAATCCAGCCATCGCGGTGTTGGCCCCTATCAGATCGTAGAAAAAAGGCTCCATCGCCCCAATCGAGACGATCACAATCAATAGAAGAATCAATGGAGGTAGAAATCCGGCCAAGAACCACATCAGGTTCCTGGCAATGGACTTTTTTTCTCCATAAAAAAAATCCCGCCAGCGCCAGAATAGGAAGAATCGTCACTCCCGTCTGTTTATTCAATATACAGAGAGCGCTGAATAGACCCGCCAGCGTCATGTATAACGCTTGGTTGCGTCTGCGTCCTATGGTGAATAGGGCGAGCGCCCAGATCGACAATTCCGGCGCCAAAGTTGAGACATGCAAGGCTTTCGCCCAAATCGCGGAATAGGGATCGAACGCCAACCAGCATGCGGCGAATAATCCTGTCTTTTCATCTCTCAACTCCCGTCCAAGAAGCCAAATTGCGAAGATGGAAGAGATGGAGAATAGAATCATGAATATCCGGACAGGAACGATTGGAACGCTTGAAAACAGGAAAAACGGGAAACTCAAGATCGAGACAAGTGGCGGTTTGTTCAGATGAACATCTAAATAGGGCAAATGCCCCCGCATCCATTCTCTCCCTTGCATGAGATAATCGCCTTCATCTACATTCGTGCCACAAAAGAGAGTCCAGCTGCGAAGGATCAGCGCCAGCAGCAGAACAGCCGCAATTGGAAGATACGGCTCCATCCAGTTCTTTGAAGGTATTTGAACTTGTTGTGCTCTATTTTGGGAAGAAACGATGGAATGGCTATCTGCTTGGCTATCCATACCAAACCTTTCTTGGAGGAACTAGGTACCTTTATTTATATTCATGGATTTCCCGGACGGGAGAATATCCAATATAGTTTCGGGAATATTGTCGTTATATTCCGGATCGAAGAGATGACACGACACGGTCCGGTCTCCTATTTGTCTCAATTGGGGTTCTACAACGCCGCAAGGTTCGAAACAATACCGGCAGCGGGGATGAAAGTGGCAGCCTGGTGGGGTGTCCATTGGATTGGGAACATCGTCTTCTAGGAGTATCCGTTTTCTCTTGCTTGTTGGATCGGGAATGGGAACCGCTTCAAGAAGGGCTTGGGTGTAAGGATGTTTTGGTTTGGAAAAGAGCGCGTCCGTTTCAGCGAGTTCAACGATTTTCCCTAGATACATGATGGCCATGCGGTCGCTGATGTGACGGGCGATAGATAAATCATGTGTGATGAAGAGATAACTCAATCCAAAACGATCCTTCAAGTCCATCAGTAGATTGACAATTTGCGCCTGGATTGACACATCCAGCGCTGAAACCGCCTCATCGGCTATGATTAGTTCCGGTTCGACGGAAAGGGCGCGGGCGATGCCGATGCGCTGACGCTGCCCACCGGAAAACTCATGTGGATACCGTTTCAGATGATCTTCCCCCAATCCGACGGATTGGAGCAGTTCAATACATCGTTCCCGGCGCGCTTGCCGTGTGGCCGCAAGGCGGAAGATCGACAACGGTTCGCTGATTGCGCTACCTGCGGTCAAACGGGGATTGAGCGAGGAATATGGATCTTGAAATACGATCTGTATCATTTTCCGGTATGGGCGCATCGCTTTTTGAGATAGCGTCAACAGATTGGGGGAATCCTTGAACCGCACATCGCCACTCGAAGCGTCCAGAAGACCCAGAATCATACGTCCCACTGTTGTTTTTCCACATCCGCTCTCACCCGCTAGACCCAGCGTTTCCCCTTTGTGAATCGTAAATGAAACACCATCCACTGCTTTGACATGATTCACGACACGCCCGAATACCCCTTTGCGGACGGGGAAATGTTTTATTAGATCCGTGACGGTTAAAAGCGCTTCTTTATCCACTTTCACTTTGCTATGTCCTCAGAATCGTTGTAACACATAGTGCCCAGAACGGATGAAACGGTCAATGGCTGACAGAAGGATCAAGAAAAGCGCGGACAAGTATCCAAAATGAAATTTTTTTTTATTGAGGATAAAAACGTATATAATTACTGTATTAGTAATTTATTATTCTTATTCAATCACATTTTTTGGAGGTCAGTATGAGAAAAACGTATTTCTGCATTGGTTTGGTCTGTTTGGGAATGGTTTTGGGAATGGGAGTTTGGGCGGATGAATGGGATCCAAGGGATGATACGCCCTATGGGGCGACAAATTTAGGCGTCATTCCTTACGATGGGATTGAACATCCTGATCATACTCTGAATCCGAGTGATACAGAAGATTTTTTCCGTTTCACACTTCGAGGAGGATATTCATATGGGATTTATTCGATGGGTTATTATAACGCAGATTTAACTGGATATATGATTGACGAGGAAGGCCAGGAATATTGGGATGAAGAATCTGGTTTTAATTCAAACTTTGCTTTTATTATTTCTCCAAAGGAAAACACGAGTAAGGAATTTACACTGCGAGTAATGAGACAAACTGATGCAGGTGATTACAAATATGATTTGTATATTGAGGCTTTTGATGATCCCTGGGATCCGAATGAAGATACGGATACAGCGACAAATTTAGGACGGCCCACGGATAAGGAACAGACCTTAGGTCCCCTCGTTTTAGGTGGGATTAATTACGATGATGGAGGCGCAAGTGATTCTAGTGATATTATTCAATTCTTCCTGGAAAAAGATAAAACGTACACGTTTTGGACGACAGGGCAAAATGATACGCGTGCCACTTTGCGGCAAGGGTCAACCTTAGGAACGATTTTAGGGAATGATGAAGATAGCGGTCCGGACAAGAACTTCAAGATCGAATATACACCTACAAGTGATGTCCGAGTTTATCTGAAAATTGGAATGAATGCGGATGAGGGCGCGTATACGCTTCACTACCTTCATGAACCGGAAGTGGAACAGCTTGATCCCTGGGAACCGGATCACCCCTACGACAATGCGACGCCCTTAGATGTACCCACTGATCAATGGCAAACCAATGGACCTCATCTTCTTAAAAAAAATATTGATGATGAAGATTATTTCCGATTTGAACTGCCCTCAGGACAAAATTATATTTTTAGGGCGAAGGGCAATGCGAAAGCGGATGGACAAATCTTAGATAAATATGGCCGTGTCGTCAAATTAGAACCCTTTAGCGGGAATCCAGAATATCCATTTGTCATTGATTACCGTGTATTGTATCAAGGTGTCTATTATATCGCCGCCATATTATTTGCACCGGAAGATAACGTTGAATATTCCTATGAACTTTCCTATATCGGTTCCCATGAACCAGAAGCGGTGGAATTAGATACACCCACGGAAGAAGAACAGGTTCTTTCGTCGCAGAAATTGGAACCGAGTGATATTCATTGGTATAAGTTCGTTCTATTTGAAGGAGTTCGATATGAATTCTGGTCTACTGGCGGTTCTGATGTCTACGCGGAACTCTACAAACACGATACGAGCAGGCAAGTTCAGGTAGACGATGATAGTAGTGATGGGATGAATTTTAAAATCGACTACAAACCATGGGAATCCGACGCGTTTTACCTCGCCGTACGATCGAACGATCATGGGGAAATGGCGGAATACGATCTTCATTATAAAATCGTTACAGTCAGTACGGATACAGTGATTGGTGGTGAAATCGTCAATTCCGCCGTTCTAGAGACTGTCGATATCCCCATTTATGTCGAGAATCTAGCCGAAACGAAATCGATGACGTTTGATGTTGTTTTTGATTCGGATAAACTCGCTTGGGGATCGGACGCCCGTGTGATCCGGTTGGATACGATGTTGGCCGCCTGGGTGAATATTCAAGCCAACGAGGTTGAGCCGGGCCGTCTTCGCGTCGCGGCTACCGCGTTCGCCGGCTCTGGTGTTGAAAGAGACGGGGTGTTGGTGATTCTCCGGTTCGATGTTGGAAGCGGTGTCGAAGAAAATTCTCATACAACAATTTCTTTCGAGAATCTTAAAGATGGGCTGCAAGGCGCGCAGACAGATGATGTTCTTATCATTTTCACGATCAAACCCGAAAAAGGGGATGTGAATATGGATGGGGAGATCACCGCGTCTGACGCGCAGCTGGCGTTTCAAATATCACTCGACTCCGCCGGTGATGTGACCGAAGATCAAATCTGGGCGGCGGATATGACCGAGGACGGCGTTGTCACGGCGGAAGACGCTCAACAGATTCTTCTCGCGGCGGCGGGGATTAATCTTTCTGGGAAAACCGTTCGTCCTCAAGCCTTGGGTGATGAAACGGAGGGAGATGATTATACGATCATCACGGTGGAACGGGTACAGGCCGCTCCTGGTGATTCGGTCTCTGTGCCTGTGCGAATCGATCCAGACCGCGATATCCGGGCGATTTTCGTCGAATTTTCTTATGACCGGAACAAGATGTCGTTCGTTGGGGAAGATTTTGAGGGAACGATGCTTGAACGATTCTATTTTGCTGGAACCAGTGAATATTATCCGGGCAAAGTGCGTCTAGCCGCCGCCGCTTCTCTCAATCGTCCCATCCAGGAAGAGGGTGTGCTGTGCAAACTGAATTTCAAGGTCAATGATGACGCTTCGGGTGTTTCCACAATTTCAATCAAAACCGTTCTGGATGATCTTCTCGGCGCTGAAACCGTGACCGGTTATGTCGCGATTCTCGAAGAAGAGATGACAACAATTGGGAACTGGATGGTGTATTAATTAAGAAGACCGCAGGGGCAGGCGTGGCGTCTGCCCCTATTTTGATTATTTCTAAGATGGCATCCCTTTATTCGTGAATCTGAAATTATATTCAAACTATGTATAATACAGTGTATGAAACTGAGATCCGGCGATCGAATCCAAAACAAGCGCGCTATGACGCTGATCGAATTACTCGTCGTGGCGGCGATTCTTGGTATTCTTGTGGCGGTGGCGCTTCCCAATTTTCTCAACGCGTCGCTGCGGGCCAAGGTTTCCCGCGCGCGATCGGATATTCGTTCGCTTGCGTTCGCCGAGGAGACGTACGCGCTTGATAATGATGGGGGCTATCCCCCGGACGGTTATTCTTCCCGCCCCAATCACCTTTATTGGCTCACCAGTCCTGTGCCTTATATGGCTTCGATCCCTCTCGATCCATTTTTACCCCGCGATTGGGAGTATACACGCCTTTATCTTTCTGATTCAGCCAGTTTTCAAAGGCGAAAATATCAAGCGTATGTTCTTTTCTCGGCGGGACCGGATCAAGGTTTTGTGATTGTGTATCGTTCCGGATGGTCAATCTCTCCCTGTTTTGGAAAACAGCCTTATATCACGTACGATCCAACCAATGGAACGCGCAGCGGTGGCGATATTTATTGGTACGGAGGGAATCCGTCAGGTATCCCGCTCTGGGTGGATGGAGAAACGCTTGAGGGGAGGTTTCCACCGAATTTTGGGGGTTGAGCGCGAATCTATTCAAGATGGTTACTTAATAAATGAGATCATTTGCAGGGACATGAAAACAAAATGGATATCACGGCGTATCAAGAGGTGAATCTTTGGATGAAGCGCAAAGGCTTTATATGGAGTGTAAATGGGGATGAATATCGATATTAAAAGATGGAATGAATAAAGTATCTAATAAAAAAGGGAAGAGATATAAAATCTCTTCCCTTTTTGGCTGAGTCTAAGTTTTGATTAATCAGCGGGAGCGGTGATTTCTTTGAACGCGGCGGTTACATTTCTGAAGTTCGGCGCCAGCGCGGAAGAAAGGTTGCTCTTGTCCACGACGAAGTTTTTCGGCGCGGGGAAGACCGTATTCGGTTTGAAATTATTGATATCCGGCTGCGCAGGCAACCAAAGCGGCGCCGTTTCGACCGCCCGGAAGAGATCGGCGAAGGCGGATATCGGCGATCCGTTGTTCCCTCTTTCACTGATCTCAAAGGTTTGCGCGACACCCGCTTCGTGAACGCCACCAAACATATCAATCACGAGCAAACCAGCGGAGGTCTTGTTGATGGGCAGGTTCAAGTCAGGATTCGGTAAGTTCGGAACGATGGCCAAATCCCGCGCGATCCGAACGCCGAAGAATGTTGGGGTGGAATCGCTTTTGATAACAGTCCCATCTTCCAATTGAATCGGTGGGAAGTTGAAATGCGCGTCACCGATCGCGAAAACAGAACCATACGCGTCAAGAAGGAAGAATCCTCTGCCACTAGGCGTGATCTCAAGATCGACAGCGACGTCTGAACCGAAGTAGGGAAGGTCTCCTTTTTGATTCGCCCAAGGGATGGAGAGAACCACATTATTGATTGGTTCACCGAAATCAGGGTTGAGTTTCCCTTCTGTAAAGTCCTCATACATATCGGTATAGAGAATCAATCCATCGTTGTTTACATCAAAGTCAAGCGGCAGGCGGGCTGAGTGAACGGCGCCGTAGCCATCCATGATGTAATATCCATTCGTCATCGCAATGTTCCGCGTTTCAATCGAACCGGGCGCCGCTGGGGCGGTCACCGTTCTCGATGGCACAGTCACCTGGACATATTCTACGGAAATCTCCAAGTCGCGGGCGATGTCAGAATCTGGACCGAAATATGTGAAGATCGGCGTCACGCTTTTTGGACTTTGGTTTTCGCCAAACAGACGGTTGACGGGATAATCCAATGGCCCGTTGAGGAGAAGATCGTTGGCCGATACGCTGGAGCCGTTCACGTTGATCGTCGCGGGGAACAGCGTTGTAACGATGGTCGCGTCTTCAATATTGTCTGAACTGGGATCCGTATAGTAGACATAAGACGGCAGGTTCGTTTCTCCCAACGGATGAACGACACCGTCTGCGTCGAGTACAAAGTATCCTTTGTAACCGAAGGTAGTCTCCCGCCAGTCTGGAGCGATCTCAAGATCTTCCGCCACATCAAAATCCCAGAAGGGTGGTTGGGAGAACAAGAGGTTGTTTTGCCCAAGGGCGACAGGAGTGGGGATGTTGACAACGGCGGGAGCTGTGCTCAAAATCGCGGCTCCCGTGACGCCTTCCGGGAGTTCTTCCAGCTCAAGATTGAGTGTGTGCTGCCCTCCAAAAGAGTCCAACACGTAGGCGCCAATGGGAGACCCATTTGGATCGCCGACTAACTCAATATCTTTCGCCACGGGAAATGTGAAGCCCAGGTTTTGGGATTCCAAATTCCAGAAGATGAAAGGCCCGATATTGTCGTCACCCAATGGCGCACTGAAAAAACGGCCTAACGCATCCATGATCAAGATTCCGTCTTGATTGGGTTGTGTAGGTCCGTATTGAGCGACGGCAATGCTAGTAAATACAATCGACAGAGCACAAATGCCGAGGAGTAGCCGCTTAAGGGCCATATCGACCTCCTTTGAGCACGACAGTTTTCATAATTGAAACACAATTCCCACAAAAAGTCTATATGGGTTACGAATTTTCCTTGTAACAACCTTACCGATTTGGTGAATGAGGCTCAAGTCTTCCAAAGGGGTAAAACGTAATTTTTCTCCCAGCCATACTCTAAGCCCCCTTCTTCCCTAGACATAGTAAAGCTGACTTTGGTACGAAGTGCAGTATAAAAAAAACGTGTGCATATGTCAAGAGAAAATTCACTCAAGTACAAAAAAATCAATAACTGCGCAACATTTTTGCTTAAAAACCAATCTGATATTGACGGAATCAATTCATTCTGGCCCAGAATGTCCATATCTTTCAGACTCTCAGGGGCTTTTTGGATGAAAAAACAGCCATTATTTGACTCCACCGCCGTATTGTGTGACTTTTTTTACGGAAATTAAATATTTTAATGAAAAGCGCCGAGAAATTTTATATTTTTTGAAGAAGCGGAAAAATGCGGGATATTAAAAATCCTTTTCTATTTCTTCAAAATTTATCGATCTGCGTTCCATTGTGATAATTAATATAGTTATGAAAATTATTCTTGTCCGTTTAAATTATCAAGATTTACTTAGAAAACGGGTTGATTCCAATGCGCGATCTAAATCGTATTGTAATACAGGATTAAAAACTTTTGCAAGATTGTAGTAAAAAGTATGGAAAAAGGCTTGCAAGGATTTTTTAGTCCTCCAGAGAATCTGAGTCAAGGTTTTCAAGTCCAATTCAGAAAAGATCAATCTGTCTCTGCTTTTCAACGTTCGAACCATAACATTCTCTGAAATTATATTTAATCCGGCGCGTTATTGATTATAGACGAAAAATCGGCTCTCTATGAATACGTACAGAAGGATTATTCCTACATCAGTTTTCATGCGCCAGTGAGCATCGTTAGTTCTATCCATATTTTCGTCTTTTTTTATTCACCCTTTAAGATGAAGCAAAAAAAAAAAACTGTAAGACAAAACGCTAGAATAATCTGTACATGGATTTTGTCTAAACGTAAATATCAAAGGGGATAATTTCGTTTTGGCGTTAATCCGTTTCATCTTTCAATTCTCGTTACAGTTTTTTATAGCTGAGAGCAAACCGGCAACGATATTTTATTATTTTTGAATGAGTTTTTTGGGAGTGACGTCAAACATGAGCGGTATGGCGGTCCAAAGGGATGAGGCGGAATTGATTCAAAGCGCGCAAGAAGGAGATTGTCATGCGTTTGGTCTTCTTGCGGAGAAGTACCGTGATTCTTTAGTCAATGTCGCGTTCGGATTTCTCCGGGAGAAAGAAGACGCGTTGGATGTGGCGCAGGAAACGTTGCTCAAGGCTTTCCGTAAAATCGATGGATTCAAGCGGGAGTCGTCTCTTTATACGTGGTTGTACCGGATTCTGATTAATTTATGCAAAGATCGTCTCCGGTACCGAAAACGAAAGAAAGAGATCTATATCGAAGATTTAGGCGAGGAAGGGGCGGTTTTTGAATTTCCTGATTCGGGGCCCAGCCCCCGGCGCCTGGCGGAAAAGCGGGAACGTGAACGATGCGTCCAGGACGCGATCGCGACGTTGCCGGAAAAACAACGGCAGGCGTTGATCCTCCGGGAATCCGGGGGGTTGAGTTATAAGGAAATCGCCCGCATACTGGGTTGCCAAGAAGGCACTGTTATGTCCCGCTTATTTCATGCGCGCAAAATGCTTGCGCTTAAACTGGAATCCATCACTGGGGATTTACTGGAATGAACGATCGAAACAAGATAGACACCTTTGATTTTATTCGGTCGATTGACGGCGAATTAACCGAAATGGAAACCCGCCGGTTGGAAGAGCAGCTCCTGCGGGCGCCGGAAGCGCGGCAGGAATACCAACGCTTGAAACGCTTGTCGGAACTGGTGCGGCAAAGCGCGACCGTCGATCTCCACGCAACCGAGAAAGAACATTTTCACTCCAGTTTGAACGCGCAGCTCGAGATTATTCAATCCAAACGATTTACAAAGGATCAACGGCTGACGAACCGGCTCTCCTCGTTTTTCCATATCCCTTGGCAGTGGCAGACCGCCGCCGCTTTCATCCTGGTTTTTCTTCTTTGTATTCCTTTTTTCAATTCTGCGCCTCCCGAGAAAGAAGAATTCTTCTGGACTTCGATCTCTTCCGATTACAAGGGCGTCCAATTTTTCTTGGAATCGAACGCGACCGCGGAATACGATCTAATTTGGGTCGTGACGGAGGAGGACGAAGAGGAAGAAGAAGATCCTGATTCTCCGCTGGGATTTTTACTGTACAAAAAGGTGTGATGTCGAATGAAGCGCATGGCGTATCAATTCTCAATTGTTGTTGCCGTTCTAATTTTAGGCTTCTCACCGCGTGTATCGGCGGGGGAGGAGAAGTATTTACGAGTCTCTCTCATCAAAGCGGAACGGGCGGAAAAATATGAAGTGGATGAAAAGATCGAATCGTTGGCCCCCGCTCTGAAAGCGGCGTTCTCTAAAGGCGACGCCAAAGACTTTAAGCGCTTTATTCCCATTAAAATCAAGGAATGTGAGAAAATCCAACTCGGTAATAAGTATACTGTGCCGCTCACGAAAACGATGTTTTTAGATTTAACTCTGGACGCGTTCGAAAAAGATCACTATCCCATCACGGTCCGTTGGTATATTCGGGAAAAAGTGATAGACGAAAAGGGGGAGGAATCCTTCAAGGACAAAGAGATCATTAAAGCCAAAAAACATAACCTGCCCGTGGATTACAGTCTCTTCATTGGAAAAAAACCCACTGATAAAATGAAAACCGCTCAGCTCATCGCGATCGAGATTATTGAACCTCCCCTTGAGAAGTCCGCGCCGGAAAAACCCGAAGAATGATGTGGCAAAAGAGAAAATCTTGGCGAATCTCAACACATGTTCTTGACATCGCATAATTGACCAATGATAATTCAGCGGTCAGGTGTTGTTTTGCGGTGAATTGTTGCAGGAGACAGATTCAAAACATCATTTCCAGTCTATACTTACAATTCTCTGCATTCCCCCATTCTAAAAACATAATTTGTACTCATTTACTCCAATTCCAATTGAAGATGAAACCCATATAAGGGAAGCGGCGGGTGATCTATCGATGAAAAATGAACAACAAAAAAATAGGCAGGACGAATCGGATGGATTCAGCGATGATTTCGTGATGGAATTTGATGGGGAATTATATTCTCCATCCATCCAAGAAAATAAAAGAATCGATACGAGTCAAAAAATCTTTGATCCGAGTTCGTTTCCCTATTTCGGTTTTTTTTATTTTGCTTTTTATGATTGTTCCTGTTGTCTATAACTTGTACCGCTTTCGTAATTGGCGTCTGTTAGCCGTAAATGTCCTATTGTATCTCACATGGGTGCAAATGGTTATTATTGTTATCTTTGTTCTCTTGGAGAATCAAATGATTGATGAATACTATATCATTCTATCTATACGCGCTTCGTTGGTTCTCCTCGGTATCATTTTCGCGTACAGTCAGAAGAAAATGTTCCGGTGGTTTTCGATGTCCGGGGGAGAAATCCTGAACGGATTGTTGTTCGGCGCGCCGGTTTTCGCAGCGCTTTTGTTTGTTCCTGCGATTCTCCAATTCTGTGTGTATCCGTTTATTGTCGTGGCGGAGTTGGTCATAACTTATTTTAGGTAATCTCCCAAGGAGTTGCGATAAATGATCTCTGGCAAGTGAAACGCGCATGAAAAGACAATTTAAACTTATATTGGTGTGTATAAAATATAAGTTTTGACTATACACCGTTTCGGTATAGAAGGATCAATTGATCGTGGAACATACAGCCCCTCACCATAATCCTGTTGTAGAGCGAGCCATTGTTTTACTTGACATGGGGAAAATCGACGCGGCGAGAAAAATGCTGCAAGAAGCCTTAACACAAGAACCGGACAATGATGAAATCGAAGCGCTGCTGGGAAACGCTCTCGCTCAATTAGGGCAATTCAAACCCGCTGAGTTTCATATTCAAAACGCCTTGCGCCGGGAACCCGGCAATCCGTTTTATCACCTGTTTTACTCGAATATCTTGAGCGAAACGAACCGGGATCAAGAAGCGGAGCGTGAGATTCTTAACGCGATTCATATCTATCCACTTGAAGCGGATTTCCATACTACGTACGCCTGGCTGCTCTATCGAGATGGACAAATCGAAAAGGCGGAATCCATCGCCCGCAACGCGCTTCAATTAGAACCGGAGAATGAATCGGCCCTTGCGCTGCTGGGCGCGAAAAATTCGGAGAATTTCGATTTAGAAACGGCGCGGGAGACCTATTGGCGCAGTTTGGTTCACAATCCTGAATCCTCACACGCTCATGCGGGATTGTCTCAAACGTATCTTTTGGAGAACAAAACGGATACAGCTCTGGAGGAGGCGCGTGAAGCGATTCGCTTGGATCCAGATGATCCCTTTATGCAAGAGTTATACTTGAAGGCTGTCAAAGCGAAGCATCCGCTGTATTCGCTGTTCTGGCGATGGAGTTTGCTTTGCACGCGGTTGGGCCGGACGGGATCTCTCTTAATGGTATTCGGACTATGGTTAGCCGTGAATGTTATCATGCGGATCGCAGAAAACAACGCCGAATGGTTAACACAGCATCCAACCGTCTCATATCTGCTTTATGGATTCATGATTCTCTATATTCTATTTTGCATTTATACATGGGTCGCCAATCCGATTTTTACCTTTCTCGCAAAACGTGGCTATTTAAAGTAAACAGAATGTATTGGCCGATTGAATGGCTCCGATTTCTGTTGTGTCTAGAAATAACATGGCTGATTTGTGGCAGGAACTATGAACGATCAAAATAACGAACATTTAAATGCCTTGACGAATGCGTTGCAGGCGAATGAAGAGAATACGATCCTTCGCCTGGAAGTCGCTAAATTGTGCGAACAGCTGCAGCGCTGGGATGAAGCGATTCATCACTACAAAATTTTATGCGCTGAAGACGCCAGCCGGATCGAGCATTTTCTAGGATTGGGCCGCTGCCAGCTCGCGCTGGGCCATTGGAAAGAGAGCGCGAGCGCTTTGTAAGATCTGTTTGGATAATGATCGAAGGAATCCCGAAGCCAATTACATGCTCGCGGTTTCACTTTTAGAATTGGACGAACGGGAATCCGCGCAAGGAGCATTTTGAAATCGCCGCGTCCTGTGATCCGCAATACGAAACAGAGGAATTGCGGAAGCGATTTTATCCGGAGGTGGGAACAACCGAAGCGGCTGCTGCATATGGTTAAATCCACCGGTTCTAAAAACGCGCCGGTTGAAAACGAGAAACCCGAGATCACGTTCAACGATATTGGAGGATTGAGTGAGTTAAAAAAAACCATTCACCGGAAGATCATTCTGCCCTTCCAGCGGCCTGATATATACGCGGCGTACGGCCGGAGCACCGGTGGGGGGATCTTGTTGTATGGCCCTCCTGGTTGTGGAAAAACGCATATCGCCCGCGCGACAGCGGGGGGAATGTGACGCGCGTTTCTTTTCAGGTTTAATTGAATGACGTTCTTGATATGTGGTTCGGTGAAAGCGAAAAACTGCTGCATGAAATCTTCGAAACAGCCCGCGCAGAAAAACGGGCGGTGTTGTTCTTTTGATGAAGTGGAAGCCATTGGTGGAAACCGTAATCGAATGCGGGCCGATCAAGCGGGAAAAACTCTGGTCAGTCAATTGCTGGCTGAAATGGATGGTTTCAAGTCGAACAATCAGAACATGCCTTATACTCGCAGCGACCAACGCGCCTTGGCATGTCGACCCCGCGCTGCGGCGGCCGGGGCGATTTGACCGGGTGGTTTTTGTTCCCCCCCCCTGATGCGCAGGCCCGCGCGGAAATCCTGACGATCCATTGCAAAGATAAACCATTAGGCAAAAATCGATTTTTCGCAACTGGCTAAAAGAACGAACGGATTTTCCGGCGCCGATTTGAAAGGATTAATCGAAGACGCCTGTGACCGGGCCTTGGAACGAAGTTTGGAATCAGAAGCCATTGAACCGTTGGTCATGAATGATTTTCTCCAATCATTGAAAGAGATCAAAGCCAGCACGAAAGAGTGGTTAAGCACGGCGAAGAATTACGCGGCGTATGCCAATGAAGGTGGTTTGTACGACGACGTGATTGAATATTTGGATTCCCAGAAATCGTGGATTCGCGGGAAGTAAGACTTTTTAAATAGAAGCAAACCAGTTTTTCAAGGGCCAAAACGGAACACATCCCCCCCGGCTCACCAGTCCATTGGATGCCGCGTACGCCACGGCTCCCCAGGGAATCGAGCCGCCCTGGTTCAAAATCCTGTGTTGTTTTGTCTGGACCGTGTCCGATGATAATCCACTTGGGGTAACGCTTATCAGGTCCGTAGTGATGGCGGCGGAGATCTTCGAACACATTCTTGGGCCATTCGGCTGGCTGTATCATTGTGGTAGATGTATTCCTTGGCCGATAGATGATTCGGGATTCCATGCAAAGTTGAAGGGATCGACGGGAATACTGGTCATATACGCGACGGGTTCCAGCAGTTCTTCCATCCGTGTTAACGATTGCGATACACCGGCCGTGCTGGAGTTGGGGTAATCGTTATTATCGAGACGGTATGCTTCACATCGCTGTGGCGAGCGCTTTGATGTGTCTCCTTCCATCCGGGCGATTTTAGCCCGGATTTGCGCGTTTAAGAAATTGGGGACAGCGATCGCGGCCAAGATTCTACCAATAATCGCAACTACGATCATAATAATTCGATTAGCGTAAAACTCTTCTGTTTCATAATTTCCCTTAAAAATGTTGTAGTATGAAAGATTCTGTGAGACGAAACTTGCTTATCCTATTTTAGACTTATTAAGATAAGATTAAAAGAAAGAGATTTGTGGCTCACTGAGTGAGAATTTCCCAAATGAGAATTCTGTATCAATCCTATAAAATTAGCGTTGGTTGTATTTTTGTGATCAGTTTAATGGATTCATGTTGCCATATAGTGCCCATATATCCTACGGAGCCAATGATTTTTCTAGTCTTTCTCGATAGTGTATATATCGGGAAACGCAAAAAACAATGGGAATGATAAGTGGACAATAGCTATGCCACCACAATGCAGTTCCGATTGTAACAACGCCAATTAGTAAAACATACATTAGGTCGTCGTCATACTTCTTGAAAACAAGTCCTAAACAGATCAACGATGTCAGAAGAACACTCCCCGTGTATCCTAGAAAACGGATCGGAGAATTGCACGCATAGTAATAATTTACAAAGACAGGAATTGTATAGATATAGTCGATAAACCAGACGATATGCCATACCGCGGGTGAGCACCCAAGCAGACAGCCTGCAAAGGCCTTCCACCCAAACGCGAGACCGAGAAAAGGAAGAATGATAATAAATGTAGGTTTGATCGCGCAGGCCAATCCAGCGCAAACACAATTTAATGACTCGATTTCTTCCAATCCCGAAAGCGAAGACACCTGTTATTAATGGAGACACCTGCCCATAATGAAACGCGTCATGAGCCGGAATCCATACTGTGGCTATGATAAATGCCCATATCGCCCAGACGCGGTACGCGCCATATCCATATCCCACCGCTCCAATGATTGTCCATAACCAATACCCTTCGAAATGACCCAAAAAACTCAACGGGATCAACAGAACAGCCAATGGGGGAGGATAGACGTAATAATGGCCTTCCACATACGGTGAAAAAACCATGAACGATTGACCGGGACGCTTCGATATAACAGTTATAGTCATAACCCGGTTGATCCGTTCGTATTTGCCACGCTTGCGTATACGCAAATCCCAAACACAAACTTACAATAAGAGTAATGCAAACGGAGATTCGATTCGATTGTCTGGTTTTCCATTCTCCCCCAGTCCAGATACAAAAAATTACAACTAACAATGAGTGCAACCAAGACGATGAAATTGTGTATTGATCGTAACATATTTGGAATGATTCTGTCGTACATGGAGGTAAATAATTGTAAAATCAAAATTGTCGTTTGGAATTCGGCGCCTCAATAAAACGCGAGCCACCTTCTCGAGTTATCCTGTATTCAACTCATCTTTGCGTGCAGGATGAAATGGATTTTCTACTTTGTAATTATCGCACTATATCTTAATAAAAAAGCGCTTTACAATGATATAAATCATAATAGTTTTACACAGCATTTCGAATTTTGTTAAGGAGTTATTATGCGTGGATTTCGACCCTTTTTCTTATTCAATGCGGCGCTCGTTTGCTTATTTCCGCTAGGAGAAACAACAGCGAATGCGGCGGATGAGCCTGTGATGAAGTTTGCGGATACATCAAAAGGCCGGCCGTTTTCCAAAGATCCCGCTGTGGTCCATTACAAGGGGAAATACTGGATGTATTATTCGCTGCCTCCCTTCGGCGATGGACGTGATGATGATGGATGGAGCATTGGAATCTCTACAAGTGATGACCTTGTGTCGTGGTCAAAAGCCGGTGATCTTTTTGGTCAAAAAGGCGGGTGTGAAAAAAAGGGAATCGCGGCGCCGGGCGCGATTGTGCTAAATGATCAAATTCATCTCTTTTACCAAACCTATGGGAACGGCCGGAACGACGCGATCTGTCACGCTGTCTCGGAGGATGGGATTCATTTTACACGCAATTCAACAAATCCCATCTTTGCGCCAACGGGATCGTGGAACGCGGGGCGGGCGATCGACGCGGATGTGATCGCGCATGACGGCAAACTGTTTCTCTATTTCGCGACGCGTGATCCTGCGATGAAAATCCAGATGCTGGGCGTTGCTACCGCTCCGTTGGATTCGGATTTTTCCCGTGAATGTTGGACCCAACGTTGTGACGCTCCGATTTTGAAACCGGAACTTCCATGGGAACAAACTTGTATTGAAGCGGCGGCGGTCTGTAAAAAGAACGATCGGTTGTTCATGTTCTACGCCGGCGCGTATAATAACCGTCCACAGCAGATCGGCTGCGCGGTCAGCCGGGACGGGTTTTTCTTGGAAACGGTTGTCTGATTCCCCCAATTCTTCCTAATGGTAAACCCGGCGAATGGAACGCCAGTGAATCGGGTCATCCTTACGCCTTTACGGATCGGGATGGAACAACATATCTCTTTTTCCAAGGGAACAATGATAATGGGAAAACATGGTATATCTCGAAGAAGAAAGTGCAATGGAAAGACAACCGGCCGTATTTTGACGAATGATTGCGCATAAGGATAGTGTTTCTTGAAATTGAAAAACTGTCTTGTTTATACACTTAATCCGTTCTGCAGCCATTCATAAAAAAATCTGGATCGTCCACGGAATAACTTTCCCTTCCTAAATGAGTCGTATTTTCCTTCATCCAATTTTGAAATGATGTCAATTCTTGTCTCGCGAAGCAGCCGTTTAATTTTGGGCATCGTTTGTGCGGGTATTGACGTTAGGACATAAACCGGCGTCTCCATCCCATAGGTAATCGGGGATGATCCGGATCGATCTCGCGTGGATGGATATAGTAAATCACAGGACGGTTCTCTTGGTTTACCCGTTTTGCCATACGCTTGATAATTGAATAGGGGAAAAGCCGCAGATAGCCTCCTCCAAAAAAACATATACGCTGGTTAAACAAGCGGACGACGGAAAGTGGAAATTCTTGGATCGAGCCTTGTGTGGATTGAATTCGATATGGAGATATTACCGCGTCAGCGATGCCGCCGTGTTCCCGGAACGCAGGAAAGATCGAAGAATCATATTGGTATCCCGCATCAACTAGTTCTTCAAAAACCCACATCGTATCTTTAATGATCGAAAATCCGGGGGCTCGATATCCCGTTACGGCCTGCCCTGAAATCGACTCAAGGATCTCTTTGGTTCTTGAGATATCATCCGCAAACGCCTGCCGGCTTTGTTTAAAGATCAATTCATGCGCGTATCCATGCGAGGCGATTTCATGGCCTTTTTCATATGCTATTTCAACGAGTTCAGGAAATCGTTCCGCTACCCAGCCAAGAAAAAAGCAGGTGACTTTTACTCCCGTTTGATCGAATTCGTGAAGGAGAGTGTGAAAATTCTTTTTTACATGGGATTCTAACTGATTCCATTCGCTGCATTTCGGTGTAGAGGGCACATCAAGAATATTAAACCAGTCTTCCACATCCACGGATAAAATGTTCTTCATCACTTTTTCCTATTACATAGTCAAAGTCACGTAAAAATCTCGATGGATCCGTTCAATGGTGTGTTCACAGGATGGGAATCGAATCAACAAATCGCGCAATTGTTGGTTACGGTATAGAAAGAGTGGACAAACGTTTCCGGTAGCGAATTTTTCTTTGAAGAGCCCAAGATTCCGCCTGCGGCGGGGAAAACTGAAAAGCGCTTTTTTCTTTGGTCAATCCGATGACTTTTTTAATGAACGCTTTAGGATCTTCGATGTAATCCATGACGCCCATAACAATGGAAAAATCGAATGGTTCGGGAGAGGTATATTGAAAGAGGTCTTCAACGAGAAACTGACACCGGCCGGTCAGTTTGCAATGAAGAGGCTTTCGCTTTGGCTCGTTCGATCATCGCTTCCGCGAAGTCCAGGCCGACTACTTTACGCGCGCCTTGTTCCGCGAGGGCAAGAGAATAGTGTCCTGGACCACAGCCGATATCCAAAACGGTTTTCTCTTCGATGGGTTGACAATTGAGAATCGTTTTTTCAAAGCGCTCCCGCATACTGGCGCGAAAAATAGGATTCAACAGTTTATGGAATAGGGATTGCCGCGTTCCATAAAGAGCGTCAAAATCATCCGCATAACCATCAAAAAAGTGTTTGACCGTATTCATTGGAGCCTTATAGATTGCATGGTTCCGCCGCAAAATTCATACATTGGAGAGCGGATAGATTATACATATTAAAAATGGTTGTGCTAGTGGAAGAATGGTTATTAAGGTTGCGCTAAATTCCGATGGATAGAAGTTTATGAATTAAATAACACATGCAAAAAAGCCGCACTCGAATGAGTACGGCTTTTTTTGCATGTAGTTTACTTGACTGTCAGTTGACGTACTGCGGCGCCGTTTGGTTTTGGCTTCCGTTTTTGTCTTTCCGGTTTTTGGAGGTGTCAATCTTCCCATAGGGAACATCCAAGTACGCGGATGCGATGAACACGTCATCCTTTGAGAATCCCAGCGCTTCATAGGGAGGTTCGAAGGATTTCCAGCGTTTCATCGACGGTGCGCCGGTTGGGGAATATATCTTCCTGTTGCAAGCAGAGTGAGATGAGATACTGCTTGTCTAGAACATATCCCTCGACAACAAACATTTCGGCGATACCCAGCAGTGCGGTTGCGGGTGGACGGCGTCCTCTTCACACATGACCGCTTCCCGCAGGGGGCGGAGAATACGGAGACGCCCTTCCTCCGTTTCCGGATCGCTTTTGCGGGCGATATCGGCGTCGGTGGAATCCCGCGCTTGCTGCATGAGATATTGCAAATCCCTTTCCGTTAACGGTTGGCGGCGCCGGGCTGTCCGTTCCATGGCCATTTCAGTCGCGCGGCGCAAAAGGACCGGGCTGATTCGCTGGCCGTGCGTGCGCCGGTAGAGAAGACGGTACTGTTTGGTGACAGCGCGCATGTAATCCATCGCCTCATTCAATGTAATGCCCGGTTGACGCTGTACGAACCGCCGGGCGGTTTCGGGAACAATGCCCCATTCTTGAACGAGATGATTTTCAATCACTTCACGACAATTTGTTGATGTTGGATTGGTACCTCTTTCCATTGACTCCATAGATATTCTGACTCTCTTCTGTTTTCCATCATTCAAAGGCGAATTTAAACAGTGGAAAACCGAAGGCTCTCCTTTCTAATCCCGGTATGGAACCGGGAAAACAAAATATAAAGCATGACTTCAATAAAACAGAACTTCGCTTGTCCTTCTCAGACGCGCCAGTAACTACCGGCTTTGCGCCGTAAACTCCCCTATCCAAGATGGACGTTTCCTAACCTACATCTCATCACGTCGTGAATCGGGATTGGATCGTCAATTCAGGGGATTTGAAGATAGCCCTCTAAATTATGGCGCCAAACTTCCACAGCGCTGAAACAATCCAATAAGGATTCCGCTACAAGCGCAACAGATCGCTTTACCCCTTTTGTTTTAATTGGGTCTGTGGCAGGATCGAGCCGGGCGGTCAGCCGGTTTGTATCCGGATTGATGGAAAGCCGTATGTAGAATGATTGTGGGTGTCCTTCTTCAACCACAATCGCTGGAAGTATCGATCGGTGTTTGTTTCGTTCTAGATACAGTTCCTCAATCTTGATTGACCACCCCTGCTTTTCTTCATACAGGGGCATAAATACTCGAAAAAAATCGTCCAACGAGAGATCGCCCCTCAAGACCACATGTGGCCAATTCACCGCGCCTTTCAACATACACAAAATAACTACTAACTTCGACGTAAAAACCGACTCTCTGCGCCTCACAGTGTCTACGATATCCCTCGCGAAACGTACAAGAAAAGCAGGGCGGATCATACCCTTTTCTAAGCCCTGCTTGCGATTCCGCGCGGATCGTTTGAGGACAGGACTGTAAGTGTTAAAAAAGTGTGAATCTTACGTCGATATCTTAGTCTATACAAATTGCGGGATACGTCAAGAGGTTTTTTTTAAAATTGACAAAAAACCCATCAAAGGGTGTATCATATATTTACTTAAATAATATTAATTGAAATATTACTTTGTATGATTATTTTTTGAATTTATAGGTTAAATCAATTATGAATCGCGTGTGTTTTTTTGAGAAAACAACTTGTATATCTTGTATAGTCTATTTTTACAGATCTATCTATCTTGAGTGATACAACTCTATCATTGTTTTGTGATGTTTCATAATTCTTTTTCATACTGTATCGGGTTATTTTTCCTATTGGAATTACGAATTGAGTAGTGAAGAGGGATTGATTTTACTAGTCTTAGAGTGATGAGAGAGTATACCCTATCAAATCAATCATGGTCTCTTATTTTTTTAATAAATGAATAATTTTCAATTACTTATAAGATTTCTTCCGCTCCTGTTCTCAAGGAATCGCAGAGGTCGACGTGACGATTTGTGATTGGGTACTCTCATCATTTTAAACGGCTTACTCGCTATCGTTCCTTTTATAGAGTAGAATCATAAATATAAGGTTTTTTATATTGTAAAGTTATGTTCTACAACTATTTTTGTTATGGAAAAAAAACGAGTATATATCGAGTGTGTACGGTCCTGTTTATTCGTGGCGTGTGGGGATATCTCTTGGGGTTGATCTGATTATGGAGACCTCCATTTGTTCGTTTAATTGCGTCTACTGTCAGCTGGGTCAGATCCAGCGGGTGACGAATGAAGAACGGGTGTTTGTTCCTACGGAACGCGTGTTGCGGGATTTTGCCTCTTCCCCGCTGGAAAGAGGCGGATATTATTACTTATAGTGGTTGTGGAGAACCGGTGTTGGCTTCGAATCTGGGGGAAGTGGCGCGGGGAATTGCAGCGCTTACATCAATTCCTCAATTAGTTTTGACGAATGGGAGCCGGTTGGGCGATCCCACCGCGCGGAAGAACTTGCAAGAAGTTGATCGAGTTTTTGTGAAGTTGGACGCGTCGACTGAAGAGCAATTCCAGCGAATCAACCGGCCCGCGCCGGGAATCTCTCTTTGTGGAATCGTCGAAGGGACGAAACAATTCCGCAAGAATATAGTGGATTTCTTGGATACAGATGATGTTTCTGCCCGGTCAATCCTGCGACTTGGAGAGTCTTGCAAAGATTCTTCTCGAAATTCAACCGGATGAAGTCCAATTGAACACCCCTACGCGGCCCTATCCAAAAGAGTGGCATTATTCCTCCCGTGGAGGACATTCGAAAGAGTTGAGGCAGTATGAATCGACACCCCTTCGCCCAATCTCGCATGAACAGGCGGCCGCATGGGAAGAACGCCTGAAAGAATTAACGGGGCTGCGGATGATATCGGTGTATGAACGGAAGAAGGTTTAATCGTTCAGCTGGTTTTTGTTTTCCATCAATAAATTAATGAAAAAATTAATGAAAAAAACCAATCCCCACATCATTGAAATCGGTTCAAACCAATCCTGTGATCGCTGCGATGGGATTGATCTGTCTGGATGTATACAACGCGAATGACGGGCGGCCTCCAATTTTATCTTCTGGCGGTTGTGTCAATACGCTGATTATCTTGAGAGAACGCGGCTGGGAGGTGATTCCCGCCGCTTTGATTGGATCTGACCGGGCTGGATCGTATGTGATGAAGGATCTGCATTCCTGGAACATCGATACACGTTATGTTATTCAAAAAGAGGATGTGTCGACGCCCATTTATCAGCTGGTCCATACTGACAACGGGCATACCTATCGCAAACACTGTCCGGAGTGTAGGAATCCATTTCCCGCGTATACGCCCTTGGCGCCCTTAGATGGTCTCTCCCTTGCGAATTTGTTGCCCAAGTCCACCTCTTTTTATTACTTTGATAAAGCGGCGCCGGCGGCGATTCTGCTGGCGCGTCATTTGAAAGAGCGGGGCGTTATTATCGTGTTTGAGCCGAATCGGATTGAAGATGAATTTCTCTTTTTTGAAAGCGTTACCACCGCCGATGTGATGAAATACTCAAGCGAACGCCGCACGGGGATTCATTCCTTTACGGATCATAAAAAACCACCACTCGAAATCGAAACCGCTGGGAGCGAGGGATTGAATTACCGTGTATCCATTAATAAGAGACAAAGCGAATGGCGGACGCTTCCACCGGCGCCGGTCTCAGATTTTAAAGACGCGGCGGGTGGAGGGGATTGGCTGACCGCTTCGCTGATTGACTCGATTTATCAGCATGGTGATTTTAGGGCGTTGCTAAGAGACCGAGAACAGTTGGAAAACGCTCTTATCGCAGGCCAAAAAGAATCGGCTTACAATTGCGCTTTCATTGGAGCGCGGGGGATCGATGTATGTGAATCGTCCTGTGCTGTGTGGGGATGATTATTGCCCGGTCTGCTATCCTTGATTTTTCGGCTCATTACAATTGTTGCGTAAGATTATAAGTTGACTTCGTATGTAATAAACAGAATTTCACCAGCTCGATTGGTGTGCGTTTCTTCTTTCCCGCCAGGATAAAGCCGGCGTAAATCGTCGATGTACCGTTTATTGTTGCGGATTAAGACGAATGATACCGGTCCCCGTCGATCGACGCGTTTTCCCCAATATTGTTTTCGCATTAATGATATCTTTCCCTTTTAAGTCAGGCGCCATGAATCGAATGTTTTGATAATTTATGTGAAAATAAGGAGAGCCAAGGAAGAATACAAAATGGCTTGAACTGATCTGTTGTAAGTATCGGGCGGCTCGTGTTGAATCCTCCATCTGCTGTGGTTCCTGCATAATTTTATTGAAATATCGATCAATACTGAACGCGGAAATCAACAGCGTAAGAAACACCGTCAAAAAGAATCGCATAGTGGATGGCCATTGTCCTACACGAACAATTTGCCGAATCCCCGCATGCAGGATAGGCGCGGCGATGAAAAATAAGAGAGGAACAAGGCCTGTCAATCGTTGATAGGGAGGGGAACTGATTGTCATAGCGCTCCCCGTGAGTAGTGTTAACACTACCCAGGCTAGAAGCAGCGACGCGGTTGGACGCCAAAAGGCAGCGAGTAAAAAAAGAACACCTGTGGAAAAGAGCGTAGCGGGAATTGGATCCAACAAGCCTCCATATTTATTATTGACATAGAAGGGACTTTTATCAGGATAGGAAACGGTTGCGATCACTGATTTATTCAATTGTCTCGCTATGACGGACGTGAGAGGTAGGTTCTCTGGATGTTCTCCGCGGATTAACTTCCGTCCATGCTCGGAAAGAATGCTGACCGTATTCATTCGTGAGTACGTTTTATCGGGGAAAAAGAAATAATTTCCAACCAATGGAGACGCTGAGATCCAAAAAGATACGATACATAGTATCCCATATTGAAAAGCACGGTTAAAACGGAGCAGTCGAATGATCCAAGCGAGAAGAATTGAGATGAGTAGCAGCGGAAGTAAGAGTTTCCCCGCTTGATAGGATAAAAAACCCAATCCACTAATAAATCCCGCCGCGCAGATATACTGTGTTTTCCCATCTTGTATGGCTTTAACAAAACAGAATAAGACAATGACTGTTAAAAGGGTAGTTTGATTATATCCTGTACCCAACCGCGAGAAATGGATCATATAGGAAGAACAGACAAACATATACGCCGCGATCGCAGCGGTTGTGGGACGCATGAGACGCTTGCCTAATAAATAAAAAAATGGAATCGCAATGATTGTATAGAGAGCCCCGGCTAAGCGTATTCCAGTGATTGTGTCACCAACGATGTACATTACTGAAGCGGGTAAAAGAAAAAAGAAATTAGGAATATCAAACCAACTGGGAGTGAAAATATTGAAATTTCCCGCGTTTCTTAGTTTGAGCGCGTGTAAGGCCACATTTCCTTCGTCACCGTTCACATCCGTTGGAATGTAAGCCGCTTGAATGGTATATAAGAATATAGAGGCGATAACAAGGATGAAAACGGCTGAATTGGCGCACGCTTCTGCACTTGTGTTTTCCGAGTCATTCTCTTCTGTATCTATTAGTGTTTTTTTATCAATTAAAAACGGTAGAGCGAATGAATGTGTGCCAAAACGGATTTCAGTCCATGAAAATTGATCCAAGGCAGTTCGTGGGGAACACTTGGAAAATAGGCAGTATACACCAACTAACCAAATTCCCATCGGCACATACCAGGGGAGAATGAATCCGAACGGAGTGGTAGCTTGGTGATAGTATTGCGCCACAGCCGCGGCGATGGGCCAGACCAGCAGGAAGATGAATCGATAAATTGAAAATGGAAATCTTGTGTTTTCTTCCTTGCTCTTCCATTGTTCTTTCTTATGTATCACTACTTTGGCTTGTCGGTATGATAGTAAAAAGAGGATAAAAACACCCAATGCAAATTCCCCGTCAGGTTGGTAGGGAGGGGAGGATGCGGTTTTTGCGATTGAACTCGTCAATGCAGATAACAAAATAATAAAAGCAGTTAAAACAATATACCCAACCGCAATGGTTTTGGATCGGAACGCGCCAAATCCTATTCCAAAAAGCCACAAAAATAATGACACCCCAAACAGAATGAGAGTGACATGGTTCTGGATGAGAGAAACTGCGTATGCTATCAGTGATATCTGGCTCTTTGTTGCGGTCTCTTTTTTTGTGACGGAAGGTTGTGAGGCAGGGGGTGGTTGCATTGTGGGGCTGGGATGAAACCTATTTTGGATGGCGCAAAGATAGAGGCCGGGAGGATCAAGGAACACGGCTGAACGTATGTAATTTAGATGATTGCGTATTTCTTCTATACCGCCTTCCGGCGTGATTTGTTTAAGAGATTGGTTGTCACTGTCCGTAAAGAGAACGGCTCCGTTCGGTCGTAATGTCAGTTTCCGAGGATGATTGAGTCCTGTATAGGCTTTTATACATTCTCCCTTTGGATTGATGTCAAGGATGCGGTGATGGTCGAAATCCGTGATGAGAGTGTGACCGTTAGAAAGACGCAACGCGTCCAGCGGTTGTAAAAGATCCTTATCGTACCGCCATACTTCGACTCGATTTTGGGTGATCTCAATCACGGCGCCCGCTGAAGCGTCGCAAACGAGAAGATTACCATTCGGCAGCACATCCGCGTCGGTGGGGCCAATAAAGGGGTGAGTGATAATTGTTCTCCTGCCGGTTTGTTGATTGTAGAAAAAAACTTGTTTTCTTTCCCTTGATGTCAATAAGTATTCATTGGACGTAGGGAGGGCGTCCACATCATTGAGTGGACCAAGCCCGATACGGAAGAGAATGCTCCCGGCGATGTCGTACAGAAGGAATTCACCCCGCATGGTGACGATCGCGATTTTGTTTTTTGTGGGGAGGATGTCAATATCGGCGGGAACGCCAGGAATGACGATAAACCGTTCTGGTTCCCCCGTATCGTTGAACAACAAAATACCAGGTTTATCTGGCGTATCCTCCAGAAAAGTGAGAGTATCGGATTGAGTCGATCGGGGGATCAATCCGATGGATACCGTGATGATGGCGCCGATGAAAACGAATTTCGTTCTATTTTGCCACATTTTTACAAATTACACTTACATCAATATAAGGGCAATTTAAAAGCAGCGATTAAACCGGTTCTCCCAGCGCGAGCGCGTTTTCGCGGATGCGAGCGATATCGGTTGGATCGAGATCGATCGCGCCCGCTTTGGCGTTGTCCAGGGCTTGTTCTTCCGTGCGAGCTCCGCAGAGGGGCGTGTGTGACTCCTGGCTGGGAGACGGTCCAGGCGAGGATTAATTGAGCCAGGGTGCAATTGTATTTGTCTGTCAGGTCAGACCAGGACGCGAGCATATCTAATATGCGTTTCCGGTTTTCCAGTTTGAACCAGGGATTCCAGTCGAGATTACTGCGCCATTCTTTTTCACCGAACGTGCGATCCATGCCGACTTTACCAGTTAAAAGTCCTTGTTCGATCGGCATATACGCGAGCGTGGAGATCTTGTTTTCGATGCAAAATGGAAGGATCGTTTCCTCAATATTACGGAAGAGGAGGCTGTAGCGGGGTTGATTGGTGTCGACAACGCCGTGCGTTTCATATTCCTTGAGTTCATCGAGGCTGACATTTGATACGCCGATTGCTCGGATTTTTCCCGCGTCTTTTAGTTCCATTAAACAGCTCATTGTCTCTTGGATCGGTGTTTTTTCCGGCTCAACCGCGGGCCAGTGGACTTGGTAGAGATCGATCGTATCGACACCAAGCCGCTCCAGGCTCATCTCCACTTCTTCGCGGATCGTATCCGGGCGCAGGGAGCGGTACATATCGCGGCCGTCAAACTCACAGAAAAACGAGCCGCGCTGGTCTTTTGTCCAAAGACCGCACTTGGTCGCGATGATGACTTGATCCCGCCTGCCTTGGATGGCTTTTCCGACGATGCGTTCGCTGCGGCCGAATCCATACGCGGGCGCGGTGTCGATTAGGTTGATCCCCGCGTCGATGGGACGCTTGAATGGCGCGGATCGATTCGCTGTCGTCTACGTCTTTCCCCCAAACGGTTCCCCCGCCGGTCACCCATGTTCCCAGGCCGATGACAGACGCTTCCAAGCCGGATTTTCCTAATGGACGGTATTTCATTGCTTTTCCTTTCTTTTATGTTTCGTTGTGGGAAGAGCTTGTTTCGATTGGATGGTGATGTCAAGGAATGGAGGAATCGGGATCGTGAGGAACGTTAGTGTTGACCGTTCTATTCCGTTGTGAATACGTCCAGCTGATCGATGGTGATCTTGCCAGTTACGCCTGGACCACCCAGTTGTATGACGCAGATGGGGGGAACGCTTTTTCCGCTTGTTGTGAAATTCCCACCGAGGCGGATGGGGTAAAATTCTTCTTCCGGCAGATGGCTGGCGTGGATGAAATAGCCAACGCTCTGTTCTCCATCCGTCAAAACCAGGGCAATGGTTCCAGCGGCTCCGCTTGCCCGTTTGATATACACGCTGCTATGAATCATCGCGGGCAATGGTGGAGCGATGGAGAAGACAGCGGTATGCGCGGCTAACTGGTTCGGCGCGATCGCCAGTTCCACACCTTGCCCACTCATTCCATTCACAAGGGAGACCGTTCCTGGGACTTCTCCTTGGGGGAGAAAGGCGTTTGGATTCAATTCACTCATCGGCGGCGCGATCGTGTCGAATGTAGGATCGGCCATCAATGTGAGTGGTGTGATTGTTTGATCGATGAAGGGCGCAATACGCAGGGAATCGAAATAGATCGTGTATTCGCCCTCCGGCGCGCCGCTGGGAACGACGAATTGCAGCGCGGGGATGATGGCGCTACTCGGAGAATCGTATACGAGCCGCAGTTCTCCCCACCGGTCAACGGGGACTTCGCTCTTGATTGGATTGACATAACCGTAATCAGTCGAAATCGGATCGGCGAAGGCGATTAGGGCCAATTGGGCGAGATCACTATCCACCCGCGCCGCGACGGTGAGTTCCACCAGGGAGCCTTCGATCTGTTCCGGTGTGTCCGCCAGCAGGAAGACGCCTTGACCGGGACGCAGCGTTACTCTCGTTCCTTCTCCATCGGTCGCTCCAGGATAGGTGTTGTCTATAGGGACCGGGCCGGATTCAACACTTTGGGCTGGTTCGAATCCTCCGACGGGAAGCGATGTGAAATGGAATTCTTTCGAGATCGGCGTGGGAGCTTGTGTTGGCTCCAATGGATCGACCGAGTGGTTGAGGAAGAGCAGCATCTCTTCGGAAACGTCATCGAGGAAGACGAAATCTTCACGCCCGTCGTTGTCGATGTCGATCGCTTCGATGCGTAAATCGGAGAAGACACCGAATTCCGATGTGGAACGGTCGCTTTCGAATGTGACGACCGAGCTGAATTCTCCCGGCGCCAGCCCACAGACAACGGAGATCTGTTCGACTCCATAGATGCCCGTTCCCCGGCTGACGTAGATCAGATCAGAAATTCCATCTTTATCCAGATCGGAGATTTCAGTATCGTCGATGATGGCTTGCAACTCCATTTTTCCAATGAATACGAAATCCAATTCGTTCTCCGCATTGGTGGAATACAATCGCACGCTTCCATCAAAAGGAACGACGACGAGATCGTCTACGCCGTCAACGTCCGCGTCTCCTACACGAAACGCGAGCGCGGTGTTGCCCGCCAGGGTGTCGTTTAGTGTAAACTTTTTGAAGATTTGGTATTCCGTCAATGAGACGGGGGAGAGAAAGATTACAGAATTGCTTTCCAAGGTGAGTAGAATCATCTCGAATATGTGATCGCCGTTGATATCGGCGAGACGTATGGCTTGGATAACCCCACCGCTGATGCCGGGAACGGTAACTTTTTCTGGTATCAATTCTGTTTCGTCATCGGATATTGTGTAGCGGAAGATTTCGTTGAAATCGCGGTTGAATGATTCTTGAATGAGGAAGATTTCATCCCTTCCGTCGTGATCCGTGTCAACGATCGCGAGCGGCATGTTCTTGCCTTTGATCTTGTTCTCATATACGACGTAAAAGGGGGCGGGGAGTTCTGTCTCCAGGCGCTTTTGGAGGTTTTGTTCTGGATCGCTGTCGCCGAGTAGAACAATCGTTTTTTCATTGTAATAGGACAGGATGCAGATATCCGTCAAACCGTCCCCGTTTATGTCGCCAGACTCGATAAAATCGCTGGCGGCTCCGATGGGGAGATAGGTTTCAGTGAACTGTCCCGGTGATTGCGCGTCTGATTCGAGTAGAATCAGCGCGTCTTCCTTCGGGCAGCGCGGTTAGGATATCCACATCATTGTCGTGATTGAAGTCCGCTGCGATGAATCCATCCGGCCTGGAATTCAATTGGGTGACGGATGATGGAATCAGCGCAAATTTATTCGTGCATAGATGCACGACCCACGCTGTCGGTGAGGGGGTCGGTGTGGGGATTGTTGGATCAGTCGTTGGCGCCTGCGTCGGTGTTGGCGTGAAGGTGGGTGTATATGTTCTTGTTGGGGTGTTGCTCGGTGTCAGCGTACGTGTTGGGGTCGCTGTGGGCGTATTTGTCGGCGCGTCGGGCGGCAAGGGTGTATTGGTTGGTCGCGGCGTTGGTGTAAAGGTAGGGGTTGACGTGTTTGTCGGAGTTGACGTTGATGTAGACGTGGGTGTGTTTGTCGGTGTCGGCGTATTGGTAACCGTTGGCGTTTCGGTTGGGGTGACCGTTGGGGGAATCGTGGGCGTTGGCAAGGAAGGCACAATGATTGTGTTTGAAACGGTAAATGGTTCGTTTCGTTGAGATCGCACATTTAAAGAATATTCAAGAGTACCGATAGGATTACCAGTGGCCAATAGTTTCCATAACAACGTTTCACTATTTTCTACACCGGGTGAAATTGTGCCGATTTCTCTCAGTCCTTCATATCCGGAAACGAATGCAAGCCCATCTGGCAATTCAAGTTCAGCGATGACATCAAACTCGTCTGCATTTCCATTATTTATAATATTTCCGATTACCTCGAAGGGGACGTAAGCGCCATCTTTAATAGAGACTTCTTGCGGGCCGGAAAGAGTGGCGGTCAAGTTGTAACTTGTATCGCTATTAATGGTTCCGAGACCATAGTACGCAATCCAGGTTGTTGATTCGCCTGTTGATAATGGCTCTTGGTTCCATTGGATATTTACTGCGGAATCAGAGGCGAAACTAACATCCGAAGCGACTTTGTATTCAATTTCGTCCGCGCTATTCTTTAAAAATTTATAATAAGCAAGTTGAAATATATCCGATTTTGGCCCGCCGCCAAAACTGACTTCACCCGTTAGGGTTGGATTAGCTAGATCATCCATGACTTGAACGAAATCGGGGATGGATTCATCTGTCAATTCCAATTCATGCGTAACGCCTCCCCGGTTGGGGATAAAAAACGGCGCGCCGTCGTTGCCTGCGATCTGCGTATCTAGTATGATACGCATGCCTACATTATGCGTGTCTGTTCCTCGATTGATTGCGGTCCATTTAATCTCAATATTGTCGAATTCTCCCGACGTATATCCGCGAGCGAAACGGAGTTCAAGTTGTAGTTCGATATCTCCTTGTCTCCAGGAACCAATGATTAATTCACCGTCGAGAGAAATCGGTTCAATGACTTCCCCCGAAAATATAATCAGCGAAATTGGAATATGCGTGATTGTCGATGATTGCCGTTGACCAGTTTGTGTATGGTGATTTTTCATCACCAGGAAAGAGCAATAACTGCCCATCAAGAGTCGTTAATTTAAACCGGCCCAGTGTATCGACGAGTAACGAGAGGTAGGGATTTGAGATTAAGATTTCCGGTGTGCGCACATCGATTTTGTAGGCTCCGGTCCGGTCGGTTCCCGATCCGACGACTTTGATGATGTAAAGTCGGTTTGGTTCCAAATCACGAGTGATTTTCGAGAATGGATTTTCTCCGATGCCATCATTCAAAGCGATGGGCCAGTTGAGATTATCTTCTTCATATAGATAGACAATCGTGTCCATTAGTGGTTGATCGGTGACTTGATGGGTTTCAATGGTGTATTCATCACTGGCGTCAGAGGTGTAAAACTTGTACCACTGTTCTTCACCTCACCCGCTCGATACGTCCTTCCGTGGCGGGCGCGTTGACGATTATTGTGACGTATGGATCGGGTGTGGGAGTGGGGGTGTCGGCTCCGGGGATGGGAGTATTATCAGGCGCGCCCGGCGTGGGCAGGATTGGTGTCGGATTCGGCGCTTCGGTGGTGTAGACATTGATATCGTAGTAGCCTGTCCCATTGTTTCCTGCTTCAATCGCTTTGACGTAGTATGCGCTGTTGGGCAGAAGAGGCAGTGAGATTTTTGAGAAGAAGCCGGTTCCTTTATCGTCATCCGACGCGATTAGATGCGTTTGATTGCCCGGCCCGTAGAGGGAAGATCAATGTGTCCATGCGGGATTGATCCGCTGTTTGATGCGTTTCAATATGGAAGGCCAGGTCTTGCGTATCGGCTCCTGTATAGAATACGTACCAGTCGTCTTCCCCCCTCGCTTTCAATATGTCCCGTCTCTTTTGGTCCGTTGACGATCAGCGTCACGATTGTATCCGCGGATGGCGTAGCTGTTGGCTGGCCTGGACGGGGGGTGTTTGTTGAGGGTGGAATTGTTGATATCACCTTTGTTGGCGTTGGTGTGGGTGGCTCGGAAGAGCGCACGTCGATTGTGTAATGGCCCGTGGGATTGCTGCCTACGCCAACCACTTTCACGTAATACGCGCTGCTGGGCAGGAGGGATGATGTGAGTATCATGGAAAAACGGCCATCTCCATCATCGTCATCGCTATTGAACCAGCTGGTTTGGTTGTTTGGACCATAAAGGGTGATGATTGTGTCGATCCCGGACCATCCGGTTTTTTGGTGCGTTTCGATTGTGAACGTTAAATCGGTCATATCTTCAAACGTGTCGAATTTATACCAATCCTCTTCACCTGTTGTTGAAAGATCCGCTGGATAGGGGGGATCGTTCACGATTAGCGTGATGATGGGGATCGGTGTGACGGAGGGAATGGGGGTGATGGAGGGAATGGGGGTGGCGGTGGGGACTGACGTCACAGAGGGCATTGGTGTAGCCGAGGGTGTTGGTGTTTCGAATGTTGTCTGTGAAGGAGAAGGAGTTGTTTCACCACCGCTATCACCACCATTATCACCACCATTATCACCACCATTATCACCACCATTATCACCACCATTATCTCCACCATTATCTCCACCATTCGAACCGCCGTTAGACGCCGTGGCTACAGGTGTATTTGTCAGTGTATTTGTGGGAGTAAGAGTTGGGGTGTTCGTTGGCGTTGGCGAGGGTACAGGAGTATTCGATGATGTTGGAGTGGGCGTGGGAGTTGGGGTATTTGTTGGCGTATATGTGGGGGTATATGTGCGTGTTGGACTGGGGGTGTTCGTTACCGGTTTTGTATTCGTCGGAGTTGGGGTATTGGACGGTGTGTAGGTCGGCGTTGGTGTGGGCTGGGCCGCGGTGCGCACATCGATCGTATAATCTCCCAATGCGTCGTTTCCAAATTCGATTACTTTTACATAGTAGATTGTGTGTGGTTCCAGATTGCTTGTGTTTATTTTTGAAAATGGGCGTGTTCCCCCGTCATCATTTGAGGAAATCAGCTGGATTTGATTGTTCGGCCCATAGAGAAAAATAAACGTGTCTGTACTCGTTTGACCCACCGCTTGATGGGTTTCGATAACGAGCGAGAACTGATCCGGGTATGATTCCGTGTCAAACCGATACCAGTCTTCCTCGCCATAGGTATTGATTCTTCCAGCGTATGGTGGATCGTTCACGATTAGCGTAACGATGGAGTCTGAAGGCGTTGGTGATGGAATCCGCTCTGTCGGGGCCGATGTGGGATTGATCCCGGTTGGACGGGGTGTGGGTGTGCTTGGGGATTCCGATCGCGCATTGATGTCATAATATCCCGTGTTTCCTTGCAGGTTTATCACTTTGACGTAATACGTGGAATTGGCTTTGAGATTGTTGACTCTGATTTTTGAAAATAAATCCACACCGCTGTTATTATCAAATTGAACTAAGGAAGATTGGCTGTTTGGCCCATACAGATAGATCAATGTGTCGAACGAATCTTGATTGGCAGTTTGATGAGTTTCGATGATGTAGGTTAAATCGGTGGAACTTGTATCGAACTTGTACCAATCGATTTCTCCTGCGCTTTCAATCCATCCATGTTCGGTGGGGCCATCCACAATTAATGTAACAATCGGCTTTGGAGTGGATGTGGGAGTAAGGGTCGGATAAGAAATTGTTGGCATTGGCGTGGGGGAGGGTTTGATGCCGGTTTTCACATTGATTGTGTATTCCCCCGTTAGTTTTCCTTCTACTTTTATATAGTACGTGCGATTCGCTTCGAGGGTCAGAGCGATTTGGGATAATGTTCCTGCGCCTCCGTCGTCATTCGACACAATTATTTTTGTCCAATCATCCGGGCCATAGAGTGTGATGACGGTGTCGATTGTGGTCTGGCTGGACGAGGGGTGGGTTTCGATGATGATATAACTCTTGATCGAGGGAGTCTGGAACCGCCACCAATCTTCTTCCCCCTTGTCCGTGATTCGGCTGGTCTCGGAATTCCCGCCGACTGAGATATCCAAGATTTTCCCTGGTGTTTGAGCGCTGGCCGTATGGGTATACAGAAATCCACCGCATAGTGAGAGTATGAGACACAACAAAGGAAGCAGTTTCTTTTTCACGCGAGTTGACTCCATCAGACAGGTCATCCATTCGTTTTCCGCATGAGGAACTATAACACGTTTTTAAACAGGTCAAAACCCGTTTTTCCAAATGGCCTGACGACGTTTTTTGGGGTTTTAAAAATAACGTCAAACACTCGATCCTTCAAACATGTTCTCTCGAACCGCCTAGACATCGAGTACATTTTTCTTATGATATCTTCGAACTGGAGAAATCATCTATGCGCGTCTTCAACAAGGAGATACTAATGAAAGCGCTTCGTTTTGTTCCTTTTTCGTGTTGGATAGTTCTTTTTTTGATTTGTGTGGGAACCACTCAGGCTCAAACGTCTATCAGCGGTTCCCAATCGGGCGTGTGGAACACGGGGGGAAGCCCCTATCTAATCATAGGCAATGTCTCTGTGCCCGCCGGGCAGACGTTGACCATACAACCGGGTGTCATTGTGAAATTCAACAGTGGAACCCAACTTGTTGTGGATGGGACTCTTCTCTGTGAAGGAACCAGCGGCGGGACGATCGTCTTTACCTCCTATCGGGATGACAGCGCAGGTGGGAGCACGGATGACGAAACGGCGAGCGCAGGTGTGGCGGGGGATTGGAAAACCGTGCAGATCAATCCGGGCGCCAAGGCGGTCTTCAAGGAATGCCGGTTTCAATATGGTGGGGCCTCCGCGGCTCCGGCCGTGTACAGCGGCGGCGCGTTGACGATGGAGAATTGCCAGATTCAGTACAGCGCGGGGAAGGGAGTCCAACTGGCGGGAGATGTTGTGAAGACGTTGCAAGCCGTTGTCTGTTCGGATAGCGCCGGGGCAGGATTTGAACTGAGTGGGACCAATGCGTCGTTGTATCAATGCGTCAGTGAACGGAACGGCGCGGGGCTCGTGATGAGCGGCTCCAATTCCTGTACGGAATGCGCATTTAACAATAACACCGGCGAGGGGATACGAATTTCGGGAGGCGTTTTGGATCAACCGGTCTGCGCGGATTGTCAGTGCATGGGGAATGGTTCGGGTGTGGCGGTCAATCCCGAACTCCTGCCAACGATCCAGCGGCTTACCATCAGTGGAAATGTTTGGCAGACCGTCACCCTTCCCGGCGGTACTTTAAAAAAAGATGTCAATTTTAAAGATATCTTTCTCACGGAGGATTACGATTTAATTTACATTCTGCAAGGCAATCTGGCGGTTGATTCAACCGTCACGTGGACTATTAACGCGGGGGCTATGTTCAAACTGCCAAACAATGGCGTCATTACCGTGAACGGCTCGCTCTTTGTTTTTGGGGAAGGGGATCATCCTGTCGTCTTTACGTCCTATCGTGACGATCGAACCGGCGGGGATACCAATGGGGATGGTCCTACCACGGGGGCGCCGGGGGATTGGGGAACGGTTATCGTGTCTGATACCGGTAAGGCGTTTATGGAATACGCCCGGTTTCAGTATGGAGGAAACGCGAACCAATCATCCCTGCGATCCACGGGTGAACTGACATTGAACAACTGCCTTTTTCAATACAGCAAAACCAATGGCGCTTATTTGACGGGCAGGCAGGTCAATCGGGAATTTCTCGCTTTCGGTGTGCAAAACTGTCAGTTTATCAATAACACAGTGTATGGATTGTATTCAGAAGGCACGGGATCGATCCAAGGGTGCCTTTTTCAGAGTAACACAAACGCAGCCGTCAACATCCAAGGCGGGCAGGTGGATACGGTTACCTTCAGAGGCTCCACCATTCTTAACAATGGCTCAATTGGCGTGATTCAGCCGCATCTCCTCGCTGGGGTCAGTGAAAACACGGTCGATCCTACAACCAATGAGCGTCTCGATATTCCCAGTGGAACGATCAAGCGCGACACCACGTTTGATATGAGCGGCGTCCAATACAACCTCGCCGAGGGGGGGATTACGATTGACAACCTTGCGAAACTGACCATCCAACCCGGTGTGATTTTCAAAGCGGACGCCGCGCGTACTCAACCGGTTCTCACTGTGAACGGCTCGCTTGAAATCGTGGGAACCGGCGCCCAGCCGGTGGTTTTCACCTCCTATCGTGATGACACCTATGTGGGGGATACCAACGGTGACGGCCCTTCTGAAGGCGCGCCGGGGGATTGGAATTCCCTGCATATTTCCGAGTCTGGTTCGGCGGTGATTCGCGATTGTCTTTTCCGTTATGGCGGTTATAACAACAACCGTTCCCTCATTCTCCAAGGCGGGACATTGACCGCGAATCAATTGACCATCGAACGGAGCGCGGGAAGTGGGGCTTTGTTGAACGGTTCATCGGTTTCTCTGACAGATACAACGATCCGCAATTGCGGCGCGCATGGAATTGAACTCGACAGCCCCGCTTTCCAACTCACTGGCTGTTATTTTCAATCCAACAAGGGCAATGGGCTCAGCGCCAATGGCTCTGGAACGATCACTGGATGCGTCTTTAATAGGAACACGCAGGCTGGCTTGATCGAAACCGGCGCCACCACCGCCAGTATCACTTGCACGGGGAGCCAGTTTGATGGAAATGGAGTCATCGCGTCCATCCAGCCACATCTGCTGTATGGATTCAGTGGGAATACGGTGAATGTTGGAACCAACCAATTTTTCCAGATCCCCAGCGGCGTTATCAGCCGGGATACAAAACTGGATATTCCCGGCGCGTTATACGATCTCGCCAATGGGGGACTGACCATCCAAGCGGGCGCGGTTCTGCAGGTGGATCCGGGCGTCTTTTTCAAACCCGCCGCCGCGCGTTCGAATCAATTGATCGTGCAAGGAAAATTGGAGGCGATCGGGACCGCTGAACTTCCCATCATCTTCACCTCATACCGGGATGATGAATTCGGCGGAGATTCCAATGGGGACGGCCCATCCACCGGCGCGCCAGGCGATTGGGGATCAATTCTTGTCGCGAATACGGGGGACGCTGTATTGACACACTGCGTCATCCGTTATGGGGGAGTCAACAACCAGATAGCGCTGACCGCGAACGGTTCCTTGACGCTCAAACAAACCATCATCGATCAAGCCCTATCGACAAGTGTTTCCGTAAACAATTCCACCGCCGTGTTTGAAAACAGCACATTCCAACTCGCCGGGCTGCATGGGGCGAGCGTAACCAGCCCGAATTTTACGATAACGAACTGCGTGTTCGCGTCGAACAATGGCGCGGGATTGAACGCCAATGGCTCCGGATCGATTACGGATTGCGCTTTTCATAACAACATCGCGGAAGCGTTAGTTGTTACCGGCGGGCAAACTGATTTTATTTCCTGTTCCGGCGGTATGTTTACCGGCAATGGACGGATCGCATCCATCCAACCGCATCTGTTATATGGATTCGGCGCGAATCAGGTGGACACTTCGACCAATGTCTTTTTCTCGATCCCAAGCGGCGTCATCAATCATGACACCCAATTGGCGATCGCGGGCGCGATGTACGATCTCGCGGATGGAGGAGTCACCGTCGCGGAGAACGCAACTTTGCGGATTGATCCAGGAGTGATCTTTAAATCCAACAGCGCCCGGACCAATCAATTAATCGTTCAGGGCAAATTAGAGGTGAATGGAACCAGCGCCAATCCTGTTGTTTTTACCTCCTATAAAGACGATGCGACGGGTGGAGATACCAACCAAGATGGACCATCGACAGGTCAGCCGGGAGACTGGGGGATGATCTCGATCGCAGCGAGCGGCTCCGCTGCGTTCAACCATTGCGTTCTTCGCTATGGCGCCGCCAATACTTTTTCATCGATCTTGGAAGCGAACGGCGCTGTGACACTCGATCAAACGACGATTGAGAAAAGCCGGTCGATGGGTCTTATGGTCAATCAAGCCGCCGCTTTGTTGAAGAACAGCGTCATTCAGGAGTGTGGATCAACGGGGGCTAAGATCGCGGGTCCCAATTTTTCGATTCAAGGTTGTGAATTCATCGCGAATAACGGTTCGGGTATGGACGCCAATGGTTCTGGAACGATAACGAACAACACATTTCAAGGCAACACAGGAAACGCGGTTGTTCTTTCCGGCGCCCAAACCGATACGATCCTTTGCGCGAATAACGCCATTGCTGGAAATGGAGGCGCCGCGTCTGTTCAACCCAATCTTCTACCCGGATTTATGGATAATCAGATCGATATCGAAACCAATTCTGTGATCAGCGTTCCCAAGGGCTCCCTCGTCCGTGACGCGACGCTAGCTGTTACAGGGGCTTATTACGATATTAGTGAAGGTGGGATTACCATTGAACAATACGCCTCTCTCACAGCGATGCCCGGGATCTTTTTTAAAGCGCTGTCGGCCCGCGCGAATACTGGAAATCTACTTGTTGTGAATGGGAAATTATTTGTTCAGGGAACGGACGCCACGCCCGTTGTGTTCACTTCGTACCGGGATGACGAATCAGGTGGTGACACCAACAAGGATGGCGTTTCAAAGGGTGTTCCCGGTGATTGGGGAAAAATCAATATTGCGGCGTCCGGTGAGGCTTCGATCGAATACGCGGATATCCGTTTCGGCGCCAGCGGCGCGCTGTCTTCCAAAGGCAAACTTACGATCCAGCATTCCACGATTGAATCCAACGGCGGAGTTGGGATGCTGTTGGAGGGCGCGTCTCTCGCGCAGTTCTGTTCGATTCAAAATAACGCGGGTGTGGGGATTCAAGCGTCCGGGTCTAACGCCGTTGTGCGCGGCTGTGACATCGAAGGAAACGGATCCGGTGTGTCTGGAGGATCGCAGAACTCCATTATCGAAGCGGAATATAATTATTGGGGTTCTCCCAGCGGGCCTCTTGATGAATCGGACGACCGGCAGAACGGCGGTGATTACAATCCATCCGGCGCGGGGGATTCTGTTTCGAACAATGTGGATTACCGGCCCTGGTTATTCTCTTCGTATCGAAACGCTGTGGCTGGATTCGCTGCGGTTTTGATTGAGGCTCCGCGGGATGTGAAAGCGAACGCCCAATATCTGGCGAAAGTGTATGTGAAAACCGACTCGTTCGCGTTGGGATCGTACGACCTGACGATTGGAGCGTATCCGAAAAACATGGTTGAGATCGACCGGATCATTCCAAGTAACACGGCGGAATTCGGCGCGCCCAACTTGGCTCAAATCTCGACATCGTTGGATTCCATAACCGTTAACGACTCGCAAACCAGTGGAACCGATTCCCCGAAAGGGAAGATTCATCTGTTTACGATTGTTTTTACACCCATTGCGATCGGTAATTTCTCGTTCGAAATCGACAACGCTGAATTGCGGACGTTGGATTTCAAACTGCTGCTTCCATCGGCTGAATCCGTAAACCTTCGTGTTTCGGACATTGGGATTTTAGGCGACGCGAACGGCAATGGGTTATTTGACGCCGGAGACGCGCTGGCGATCGCCCAATATGTGAATGGGCTCCGGCCCACGCTGCCGGGAAAAGAAGCCGCCGACATCAACCAAAACGGGCATATCGATCTCGACGACGCGCTGCTGATCGCTCAGATCATTGCCAAACAGCGCCCGCATCCTATGGGATCTTACGCCGCGTTGGAATCCTACGTTCCTCCTGCCAATACCCGGAAACTCGCGCCTTTCGCCGCCACTGGATTGGAATTGCAAGTGGTCAAGGAACCCGCGTATTTAGGCGATCAATTGGTTCTTGATCTCTTCATTCAATCTGGAAACCAAACCTTAGGGGCGTACGATCTGGCTTTGGAATACGACGCGCGGGTCTTCATGGCCGCGCAGGTGTCGCAAGGGGGAGACTCGTATTTTGGGATATCGCCTATTGTCAATATGGATCACACGAACGGGATTACGTACATTGTGGATTATCAAGCCGCCTCGTTTACAGAGCCGGTGGGACGGATTCATATCGGCCGGATCGCGTTCGTCTTGTTGGATCTTCCTTCCATTGGAATTACGGAAATCACCGTGCGTCCGGGCCGTCCGCAGGATGTAAATTTTATCCCCATCGATCTACGTGAGGTCACGATTTCCGTTCCATTTGACGTGAACCAATTTCCTGCCACGCCTACACCACCGCCCAGCGCTGACGCGACACCCACTCCAACGCTTCCCGCTGGGGCGCTGCCGGATATCGAGCCGGTTCTCACGTATGAATTCAGCCAAGATTCGCTGGCGGCGAATGGGTGGTCCGAAATCCCCGGTGGATTCAATAGCATGCCTCCCGGTGTTGCCGCTATCAGTGATATTCCTTCAGGAATGATTCCTACTTCCGTTGATGGGCGGGGATTGGAGATTACGGTTGATCCAGGTGAATTGGTGTTCCTCCATTCCAACGCCCCGATCCAGGCGGCGCAGGGGCCTCTGCTGATTGATTTGGTGGTAAGAGCCAGCGGGTCAGGCGGTCAGGTCGCATTAGTCGCGCTGAAAGGCAGCCTGGCGACGTATCAGGATTTGGATGGATCGATCGCTACGCTTATCCCAATCAATTCGGTCAGTTTCGCGAATTGGCCGAAGCGGTTGTTCCTCGTTTACGAACCTGATACCGGCGCGCTTGTGAATCCAGCGATTCAGGTTTATTCCGTCAGCCCGGACGCGAGCACAACTGTCTGGATCGATCGGATGAATGTCTATGCGATCGATCTCTCTATCCCTTACATGAACGAATTGTTTAATTCCAGCGCCAATTAAGGGAATACGGGCGTTCCCGTCCGTGAATGTTAGCCTATCAATGAACTCCTTCCGATTATTGAAAGCCAGAGTTATCTTCTTTGTGTGAGACACTCACATTCCCTTATCATAATTGTTTCGTGAATTCCCCTATGCAAACAGGAACCATTTTTGATATCAAACGATACGCCATCCATGATGGACCTGGGATTCGAATTACGATATTTCTTCAAGGCTGTCCGTTGCAATGCTGGTGGTGCCATAATCCGGAAGGGATACCCATCGAACCGGCTCCCCGGATTCGAGCGTCAAAAGAAGTGTTGACGGAACGGCCTGTATCTGTTCGCGAGTTGATGGAGGAGATTGAGAAGGAAATCGTGTTTTTCGATGAATCCGGCGGGGGCGTTACGTTCTCCGGCGGCGAACCGTTGATGCAGCCGGTTTTTCTCCAATCCATGCTTAATGAATGTAAGAAACTCGATCTGCATACCGCGTTGGATACAACCGGCTATGCGTCTCCACAGCATTTAGAATCCATTATGGATCTTGTTGATCTATTTCTATTCGATTTGAAATTGATCGATGATGAGCGGCATATCCAATACACGGGCGTGTCGTGTCAGCCCATTCTTGAAAATTTAAAACGGCTTATCAATCATCAGAAAAATGTAATGATCCGCTTTCCTCTCATTCCTTCGATTACGGATACGGAAGAAAATATTGTGGAACTAGGTGATTATCTCTCTTCATTGAATCGGATCAAAACGATTCACATTCTTCCCTATCATAAAACCGCGTCCGAGAAGTACCGCCGATTGCATCGGGAAGATAAAATGAAAGGGATCGAACCGCCTGCGGCTGAACGAATCGAGGCCGTCAAGGAACGGTTCGAAGACCGGGGATTTATTGTGGAAATTGGAGGATAACCATGCGCGGCAGAATTAAAACGATCCGGGAACAAAGCCTACAGGCCAAACCCAGCCTTTCGATGGAACGGGCTTTGCTGCTTACTGAATTTTATAAAAGCGATGCGGCGGATACAGTTTCTGTTCCCGTCAAACGCGCGATGGCGTTTAAGCATATCATGGAAAATAAGGCGCTCTACATCTATGATGGTGAATTGATCGTTGGTGAACGAGGCCCGGCTCCAAAAGCGACGCCGACGTATCCGGAAATTTGCGCGCATTCGATGAACGATCTCGATATTCTCAATTCCAGGAAAAAAATCCCCTATCTCGTCGATGAAGAAACCCGGTTGCGGCACGAAACCATCACGCTTCCCTATTGGCAGGGGAAATCGATGCGGGACCGTATCTTTGAAGAGATGTCTGAAGATTGGAAGAACGCGTACGAAGCGGGTATGTTCACCGAATTTCAAGAACAACGGACGCCTGGGCATACGGTTTTGGGAAGCAAGATTTATGAAAAAGGTTTCCTCGATCTAAAGGCGGAGATTCAGGAGAGTATAGAAAACCTGGATTTTTTCAACGATCCTGAAGCGTATGATAAAAAAGAAGAACTGAAAGCGATGGATATCGCCGCAGACGCGTTAATCCGGTTCGCGCAGCGTCATGCGGAGAGATTGCGGGATTTGGCTGAATCGGAACCGGATTCGGAACGAAGAGACGAATTGACAGCGATGGCGCGGATCTGCGATCGCGTTCCCGCCCATGCTCCCGAAACCTTTTGGGAAGCGCTTCAATATTATTGGTTCGTTCATGTTGGCGTGATTACGGAACTCAATCCTTGGGATTCGTTCAATCCTGGCCGTCTCGATCAGCATCTTTACCCGTTTTATAAAAGAGATCTGGAAGCGGGAATTTTGACGGAAGAACGGGCGCGGGAGTTGCTCCAATCGTTCTGGATCAAGTTCAACAATCACCCCGCGCCTCCGAAAGTCGGTGTCACCGCGGAAGAGAGCGGCACCTACACGGATTTCTCTCTCATCAATGTAGGAGGCGTCAAAGTTGACGGCTCGGACGCTGTGAACGAACTCTCCTATATCCTCTTGGACGTAATCGAGGAGATGCGGCTTCTTCAACCGAGTTCCATGCTTCAACTCAGCAAAAAGAATCCGGATCGCTTCATCAAACGCGCGCTTAAGATTGTAAAAACCGGGTTTGGGCAACCCTCCATTTTCAATACTGATTCGATCGTGCAAGAACTGGTGCGGCAGGGGAAATCGATTGAAGACGCGCGGTGCGGCGGCGCCAGCGGTTGTGTGGAGAGCGGCGCGTTCGGCCGGGAGGCGTATATTCTCACCGGCTATTTTAATATTCCCAAATTGGTGGAACTGACCTTTAATAATGGCTTCGATCCCTATACGAAGAAACAGATCGGCCCGCTGACCGGCGATCCAACCGCATTCCAAACGTTCGATCAATTCTTTGAAGCGTTTGAAAAACAATTGCGTCATTTCATCAATATCAAGATCGAGGGCAATAACATCATCGACCGGCTGTATGCGAAATACATGCCTGTTCCCTTTCTCTCGCTCTTGATCGACGACTGTATCAAGAATGGAAAAGACTACCACGCGGGTGGCGCCCGGTACAATACGAGTTACATTCAAGGCGTCGGCCTGGGGAGCGTCACGGATGCGCTTACTTCGATTAAACACAATGTATACGATAATCAAAACATCACGATGAAGGAACTGAAGGAGGCGCTGGATACAAACTTTGAAAACGCCGAATCGCTGCGATCCCGTTTCGTCAATGAAACGCCGAAATATGGCAACGACGACGACCGCGCCGACTCGATTCTAAGGAGAGTTTTCGAAGTCTATTTCAGCGCCATCGATGGAAGGCCGAACGTGCGGGGCGGGCAGCATCGGATCAACCTTCTTCCAACGACTGTCCATGTCTATTTCGGAAGCGTCACCGGCGCGCTGCCGGATGGCCGCAAGGCGGGTGAAGCGCTTTCGGAAGGGATATCCCCCGTCCAAGGCGCCGACCGGAAAGGCCCGACCTCCGTCGTGAAATCCGCCGCGAAAATCGATCACCTGCGCACCGGCGGAACACTCCTCAATCAGAAATTCACCCCCCAGCTGCTTTCGGATAACGGCGGCATCAAGAAATTGGCTCACCTGATCCGCTCGTATTTCAAAATGGACGGGCATCACATCCAATTCAACGTCGTCACGGCGGACACGCTGCGAAAAGCCCAGAAGAATCCTGATCAATACCGCGATCTAATCGTCCGCGTGGCGGGATACAGCGATTACTTCGTCGATATTGGCCCCGCGCTCCAAGATGAGATTATTGCCCGGACGGAGCATTTGGAGTTTTGAGGTTGATTTGTTTTTTATCTTCTTAACCGTTATCAATATCTTTTTCTACTGGGTATGTAACGAAATAATGCATTTTTTGCATTAATATCGTAAGACGCTATTCTAGTGATTAAAATGATGTATAGTTTTCTTCGTTTATCTTCATGATTTTTTTTATATTTAAGGGATGGATATGATGAAAAACGTTTTTTCAACCTTCTTTGTTTTATATCTTTTTCTCTGCTGGACTATTGAATTTACTTACTCAGAAGAACCGGAAGATGAATTAGACGTTGAATTTTGGGATTTTGAAGAGATGTATGAATGGATGTATGCGGAAAATGGAATTTGTAGTAGGTATGTATATAGAGAATTCACGCAGTTTAATGACCGTATATATTTCTTAGGGAAAACCTGGTTTGATGATCTTCTTGAATATGAAGAGGACCCAGATCGAATATTTGAGCTTGAAACTGCGAAAAATGCAATAATCGGAGAAGTCGCAGTTTACCATAGTTCAGTATCTCAATATCCTTTTCAACTAAAATATATTAAGAATTATAATACTTATCCTGGACCTTCTGACTATGAGTTCGGTTATTTTAATTTTTTTAGCGCATATTTTGCCACCACTGATCCATATCAAAATCAGACTGTCATAGTTCAAGGTTGGCGTAAATCTAATCTTATATATGAAAAATCTATTTTAATAAGTCATCAACCACAATATTTCAGTTTTGATTTTTTATTAATTGATTTATTAATTGTAGATATTGATAGTTGTGATTTTTTTATTGACAATATAACAATATCAAAAGAAATTGGTGTAGATCTATCAGTAAAAGATGTAGACATAGCGCAAGTTACATGGAATCCCGATATTAATGGTGACAATCGTATTGACTTAGTGCATAGTAGACGAGCTAAAGTGCGTGTTGAAATTGATATACTTGATCCCGTAGATCCCATTACTCGTGAACCAACTGTCCCGGATAATGCTACAGAAGATTTTTTAAATCAAAAGGTCATTGTCTCTCTATACGAAGAGGACGTTGAAATAACTAATGAAGAAAAAACATTAGGAACAATTCTCAATGATTTTGAAAATGAAAAATGCTTTCTTCTAAATTATCAAGAAAGTGAATTAGGCGATCACGACCTGAAAATCATTGTTAATCCAGTTATCAATCCTCAGACAGAAGAGCGTGAAATTCTGGAGTATTATGTTGATGACAATGAAGCAGAGTTGGAAATCACTGTTAAAAAAACAAGGCCATTAAATATAGCATATATCCCGGTTAAACTTGGATATGTACAAAATGAAGGAGAACCGAATCAAGAATCTGTAATTAACATTGCTGTAATATCTTTAATTGATTTATATCGTTTATTTCCATTGTCAGTAAATCCTCATGGATATACTGGTTATGAATATGGAAAAAAGGTTCTTATAAAAAGGTATGAAACTTGTCCTTCAATTAATGATTGCCCTGACAATATATTACTTTTAGTATCTCTGAATATCGCTCGACAAGATATGAACAATGAAATGGGAGTCGATTATTGCGAAAGATCTGTAGGAATTGTGACGAGAAATTATTTTTATACACATAACCTAATTCAGACGGTAGGATATTGCTATCCTGGTATAGATAGCGCTGTTGTAGTATGTGAGGGATATCCTGGAGCAGTGGTACATGAACTTGGGCATTCTTATGGAATAATAGAGCACAACAATGTGACTTCACAAATTCTTTCTGGATATAACATCTGGACTGATTCAATAGTTAATGAGTATTATTCTTTTATTTATGAGAATATTATATCCAATTATTGGATAAGCGACGATGAATATAAATACTTATTCAATAAATTAAATGCCGGTTCGCCTAATGATCCAAATATATTAATATTATCAGGTTTTATCAATCTTGATGGATCAATATCATTATTAGAGTGGTTTGCTAGAAATAGTGGATTTGTTGAGTATCCAAAAGTGGCGAATGAGTTAATCCAAAAATATATCAATGTACAAATTCTGAATGATAAAGGAATAATGATAGACGAAATTTCAATACCATTGTCTTTTTATATTTATTATTTTGGACAGGGGCTTGTTGAAACAAATTCAGCTCCTTTTTCTTTTTCAATAGAATATCCAAAGGATGCCATGATCATACGGTTTATTGATGATGGGACCGTTATTCAAGAAATTAATATAACGATAAAATTACTTCGCGATGCTGTAGATAATTTATCAGAAAACTGTATTAAAGAAGGTGATATTGATTCTGTTAAAAATGAATTGTATAAAAGCATTGATGACCTGGAGGTATTGTTAACACAGAGAGATAAATATGGCGCGATCGACAAACTCCAAATTGAAATAATAGATAAAATTAACAGCCTTTTATTGGAGGATTGTACGTCTGATGACCCGCTTACTACAACAAAAAGCCTTTTTCTTCAGACTGTGGATATGGTACTACATAGAATTGAAAATCAAGATGATCCACCTGGTGTTTATATGGTAAATGGTGATGGAGTAAGCCATGGTGAAGGTAAGTATTGGCCTGGAATAAAAGGATATTTTGACGCGCGGTTTACTCCAGCTTCTATTTTTGATAATGAAGAAACATACCCTAGTTGGTGCGCGGATAGGGATACTAACATCCAACTAGATAAATGGTATCAAAATGTTGAATGTTATTCCTCACTGACTGCATCCAGTTGTAATCTCATCGGAAATCCGGACAATCTTCCTTTAGTAGATTTCTTATTAGTATATTATCGATTTTCTTTTGGCAGTGATAATGAAGTGGAAATCGACGGTCAGACGTATGTAATTACCAATAACGAAATCCAAGCGGTAATATGGATGCTTCTTTTTAATGGATTTCAATGGGGTGACGGTCATATTCAGGGAGGTGGAATCCAATGGAATCCAATACTTGCGCGTTGGTTATATGATCTTATTTTAATTGAATATAACGATTATATTTTGAATTATGGTTTTTCTATGGGGGATTTTTATGAGGATCTATATACCACTTTCACAGAAATTTCTATCGCCGTTATCATCGATTGTGGTGATCAAGTCAATCTGCTTGAAATTCCATATTGGTTATATAAAGAATTAGTGACATTGGGAATTGTCGTAGATTGCCCATAACATAATCCTCGTTACTATCTTCAGGAAGATCTAAAAATCCATTTAGGAATGATTCCCTTTCCGCAAGTATACCGAGAATCGAAATCCGTTGGGGATTGCTGAAAACGGGGGGATGGTATACGCTTTATTTTCTCAATCCACTATTCATTTTATCGAGGTATCCGATGCGGACACTTAAGATCGCTGTGGTCGGCGGGGGGATGTTTTTTCAGGAGATCATCGGCCAGACGTTGAAAGATTTCGAGCGTGGCGGATTCGCCGGGGCGCTTACGTCGATTGGGATGAGCCATTTCGCGCCGCAGGTGGCGGATATTCAATGCCGGTTCACGGCGATTGGCACCCGCAGCGGGACCGCCGCAACCATTGCGGATTGGTATAAAGAAGATTTTCCCGAATCGGGGATTCAAGCGCATTCGGGGGAGACCGTGTGGGATGAGATTCTCGACGAACATGAGCCGGATATCCTATTTGTCGCAACGCCCGATCATTTACACGTCGAGCCGATTCTCGCGGCGCTTAATCGGGGCGTTCATGTCATTACGGAAAAACCGGTTTGCCTCAAAACCGCTGAACTGGACCGGATCACGGCGCTTGCGCGGTCGAAGGGGCTGATCACCGCCGCGGATATGCACAAACGCTACGATCCATTCGTGCGCGAGATGATGAGCCACGCGCGGGAGAAATACGACCGCATCAACCGCGTCCGCGCCTGTCTGGAAGAGCCGATTGATGTATCCACTGAAATATTCAAATGGGCGGAAGATTCAAACCCCTTCACCTATGTCGGCTGTCATTGGCTGGATGTCGTCTCGTTTTATCTTGGTGTTTTTCCAGCGAGCCTGTATGCGGTGGGGCAGAAAAATCTTTTAGCTGATTGGGGCCGCTATCACGAGATCGCCGCGCAAAAAGAAGGGCGTTCTGTTGAGACATTTTCTAAACGTCATGATATACATACATGGGACGCGCTTTCGGTGGGCGTGACGTACACTGATGGGATGTACGGCGAATATCACAACAACTGGATCAATCCCCGCGATTTTGAAGGAGCGGTGAATCAGGAAATTGAAGTCTACGGCGTTCTGGGCCGGGGGATGGTCGATCAACAGGACCGGGGCTTCCGCGAAACGTTGACAGGCGGCGGCTCACGCACGCGCAATCCCACTTTCAGCGGACGGATTCACAGCCAGGGCGCCTATGAAGAGGTGTTCGGGTACGGGAAAGCGTCGATTGTGGCGGGGATGCTGGCCATCGCCCGCGTCAAGTTTTTTGGAGAGTCTTCCGAATCGTTGGAGGGAACCTATCCATCCGCCGAATCACAGCGCAGCGTTACGATGATCGTGGAAGCGGCGGCGGAAGTGGCTCAACGCAATGAAGACGCGCTTAAGGCGGGGCGGGGATGTCCTGTTACCGCAAGGTTTGAACGAGACCGGATTGTGATTGTTGATCCTTATCAATCGCCTGTTGAGACGATTCTGTACTGAACGCAGATATAATTTCTGGGACGTACGCCAGGGCAGAAAAAAGCCTTGCCCTGGGCACCCATGGAATAAGTCTTATCCTGGGTGCCCGTTATAATTGAGATCATAACTGCAAATGAAAAAGGAGTATTACGATGCCTTTGAGTGAGGCGCTTCGCATCGAAACCCAATACCGTCGGATCGTTACCCCGATTCCTGCGCCGGATAGCATTCCCCTACTTGAAGAACTGGCGAAATATGAACCTCCATCCATGGGTGGGCAGCCTCCTGTGATCTGGGACCGGGCCGAAGGATTCCAGGTGTGGGACCCGTATGGGAACCAATGGATTGACTTTTCGAGCGGGGTGCTGGTCACCAACGCCGGGCATGGCCGCCGGGAGACGCGGGAGGCGCTGCGGGCGCAGATCGATCGAGGGCTTCTTCATAGTTATTGTTTTCCCAATCAACCGCGCATTGATCTGGTCAAGAAACTGGCCAGCCTGGCTCCTGATCCGTTGGAAAAAGTGTTTCTATTGACCACGGGTTCAGAAACGACCGAATGCGCGGTCAAAATGGCCCGCACGTATGGATTGCGTAATCATGGCCCTTCAAAGATCACGATCGTTGGATTTATCAACGGCTTTCACGGCCGCACCCTCGGCGCGCAGATGGCCGGTGGTTTTGAAGCGCAGAAACAGTGGATTGTGAACCTTGATCCAAATATGGTTCACGTGCCTTATCCCGATGGTTTCCGCACGCCGGACACTTCTTTCGATCTGTTTTTGCGTACGTTGGAAGAACAAGGCGTATCCGGCGCGGATGTAGCGGGCGTATTGGTGGAGACGTATCCAGGCGCGTCGGCCGCGTTTATGCCGTTGGATTATGTCCAACGGCTGCGGGAATGGTGCGATGAAAACAACGTGTTGCTGATGTTCGATGAAGTGCAGGCGGCGTTTGGACGCTGCGGGCGCTGGTTTGGATTCGAGCATTACGGCGTTACCGCTGACTTGGTCTGTTGCGGAAAGGGGATCTCCAGCAGCCTGCCTTTGTCCGCCGTCATCGGGCGTTCGGATGTGATGAACCTATACGGGCCGGGAGAGATGAGCAGCACCCATTCCGGCAATCCGGTTTGCTGTACAGCGGCTCTGTCCAGTATAGAAATCATTGAACGAGAGGGGCTAATCGAAAACGCCGCGCGTTTGGAAACGCCGTTGTTGGACCGCTCCCGTGCGATCATGGAGGCGTCGAACGGAACAATCGGCGCGGTGGATGGTAAAGGATTGGTCGCGGCGCTGCAGTTTGTCCGTCCTGGAACCACGGAACCGGATAAGAAACTCGCGACGCGGATTGTGCGCCGGTGTGTGGAACGCGGCCTGCTCCTCTTCGCTCCCGTCGGTGTTGGGGGAGGGACGATCAAACTGAATCCGCCTCTCTGCATTACAGAAGAGGCGTTGCTGGAAGGGATGGAAGCGCTGGAAGAAAGCGTCCGGAATGAAGTTTGAAGTGGAATCCAACAACCCACCATTACAAACTATTATTCTCCAAAAAGCGCGGCAATTCGTATCAATTTATACTTCCCGTGGGGAATTCAGGATATGGCCCCTCTATCTTTTTTCCGTGCTGGTTTTTGGGATTTTGGCTACGATTCAGACGCCTATCGTGGAAGTCTATTGGGATATGGTGTATTACAAAGGACTGGCGCATGGGCTGTTTAATTTTTCTACCTTTGATTTATCCAAGCACTATCCCTATCCACCTTTGTACCCCATTTTGATCTCATTCATTTTCTACGCGCCTGACTATCTCACGGTGGAATGGATTCTATCGTGGTTGAATCCAATCTATTACTTTTTAAGCCTGTACCCTTTGTATTGGCTTAGCCGGTTGTTTTTAACGCCGAAAGAGAGCGCGCTTGTTCTCCTTCTGTTTGTCTGCTATCCGTCCACGCTGTACACACAATGGACGATGAGCGAGAACGTCTCCATTCCACTTTGTTACTGCGCCGCCTATCTCGCGGCCAGATTGGTCACGGCGGATCAGCCGCGATGGAGGGATGGGCTTCTCTTTGGCTTGGTGGCCGGGGCGTGTGTGTTGACTCGGTTCCAGCTCATTTTCTTTGCGGGCGCGCTCTTGGCTTGGTTATTAGCGCGGGGTTGGATGCGAGAGAAAAAACTCGATCCACTGTGGGGGGCTGTCTGGGCGGCGGGCGTCAGTGTGTTGACTGTCTGGTGGATTTTGGGGTATTTAACGGTCAGTGAATCGAGCGTGTTTTACGCGCCCGTGGATGTGTCATCTTCCGAATCTATTCCTTCCATCGCCAGTCAGATAATCAACCGGTTTTTGTCGCATAGCGCAGCGTTGTGGATGGAGGGGGCGCTGGTCATAACGCCATTCGCGCTTCTCTGTCTTTTCCGCAACGAACGATCCGCTAAGGCGCGTGAGATTGGTTGGATGATTGTCTTCGCGGGAGTGGCGGTAATTCTTTCTGTTTCATCGTACCTTGTTTTAAGCAAGGGATTGGCGGAAATGGAGTGGTCGGTTCATCTGCGGTATGTTTGTTACTTCAATCTGCTTCTTCTGCCTTTTTGTATACCCGTTGTCACGCCGGATTTGTGGCGGAATGGATTCCGGGGGCTCCTCTTCGCTGCGCTTACGCTGGCGTTCGCGGCGTGTTTGCTGTTGCCGGATGTATGGGATGGAATGGGGCGCAGTAACCGGTTTTTCACCAACGCGCACGCTCTTGATTTTATCCATCAGATTTACAATCATGGACCGTGGGCCGGAGCGGGATTGCTTATTCTAATTAGCTGGATCGTTGGCGTGGTTCTTCTTTGGAAGCGGGAGGTGGGAATCGGTTTGCTGGCGGCGGTTTTGCTCTACATCAATGGATGCGCGTTCGACCATCATATCCAAGCCTTGCAGTTGAAAATGAAGGAAATCGGGTACTATCAAATTCATGATTTTTGCGCGCAATTGGAGAAAGGCCGGTGGCGCGGTATTCCGCTTTTCTGTCAAGATGATTTTGAAAACGCTTACTTGAATCCCAACATTAATTATTTTATGCAGATTATCCCCAGCGTTTTGTCTGAAAATGAGATCCGTCCGCATGGAGAGTTTTTGTACTTAACACTGCGCGAGCAAAAGGGAGGTGAACTTGTGTTTCAATCGGGGAAACTGCGCGCCTATTTGTATCCGCCATTAGCATCCCAGTGACAGATCTCATTCCTTTGATGAATCGATGGATTCATCATCGTTCTTCTTTTTTCCTCCAAGTTCGTATAAACGCACAGTTGAATTGATGATCACGTTTCTCGCTGTTTCTTTCAAGTACATCCGGAGTTCGCCTTTTGGGAAAAACGCTTGTTGGTTGATGATAGCAAGGTGTGTCGCGCCTTGGCTCTCCCATTCCTGCAGCTTTTCGAGTGTGATTTGGCCGGGATCTTTAGCCAATCCCATCCGCTTCGTATAGTAAATAAAAGAGGGATCGAAAACATCCACGACGAGTTTCGCGTCTTCTGGAATCATTTCGTCAATCGTTTTCGCCGCTCGTATCCAATGATTCTTCGTCTGATACCAGGATCGGAACGTCCAATCCCAATAAAACAGTGTGGCGAAGATAAAAATCCCCGTAAATAGATAGTTGAGAGAAATCTTCGGGATGATGGAGGGTACCCGGAATAGATCCCAACAGGCGGAGCAAACCCGCGCGGCGGCCCACGCCAACGGCGGTAGTAAAAAGAGAAAATAGATATAGTGGGGGACGATCGCGATGGGATGAATATCCAGCGCGTAATAGACAATTATGGTCAACGTCCATATCAGAGGAATATAGGCCGCCTTCCCCTTTCGGAGAAAAAGCCCTACGCAAGCGAATGTCAGACCCACTGGCCCCATGGTATACGCCCATAGTGATTTCCAGATCGTGCGGAAGAGATCGTGTTTCCACCAAAGCATGTAATAACTGGGATTGGTCCAATCCCGGAAGCCTTCCCGGTTGATGGTTCTCAGACTCCAGGACGAGTGCTGCTGAATCGCCCATCCATACCATAAGAGGCAGGGGAGCAGCATGATCCCAATCGAGAGCCACAACCAACCGTTCTTCCAAAACACTCGGTCACAGACCTTGCGATGGAGAAGAAAAATCGGGACGGAAATGAAGATCAACGGAGGCATCATTAACAGCGCCAACATACCATGGATCGTCATGGCGATATACGCGCTCCATTGCCGCCGTTCCAGCCAGGCCAAATAGAATACAATGGCGAGCAGCATCAATGACAAGGCGACAGGATGGCGGTGAAAACAACGCCCGTGGTAGATCGCCTGGGGGGCGATCAGGAACCAGAGCGCCGCAAACCGGGCGGTGAGCGTTCCCTCAAACCGCCGGACAATATCAAAAAGCGCCGCCGCGCCTGCGAGGCAGAAGAGCGCGGTCAACAAACGCCCAAACCATTCATGCACGCCAAACAACCGGTAAAACCAGGAAATTACATAGGGATACAGAGGGAACTCATTCGCCCAGAGCGTGGGTTCATTTATTGTACCCCACCCGGTGATCCGTGGATCGAACAGGTTGTATCCAAATTCATAATAATTCCGCGCGATTGACGCGGTCGCTCCCTGGCGAATGGAATCTAAATCCACCAGTGGATCGGCCATTTGATATACGCGCAGCCCCAAACCGAGAACAAGAATGCAAAGCAGGGGACAATCGCGGAAGACGGTCAGGAAAGAACGAGTATTCGGCATTAGACGTTATTAACCACATTTAAGAAATGAGAATTGAACGAGCAGGTGAATTGTCCACCGGCTCCAATTCCTTGATAAACGAATTCAAACCATACCCACCAATTCTTGTACATTCAAGGTTTTTATTTTCTATCTATACTGGGTGTGGGCATAATCTGTTTTTTCATTTTATATATATCATAACTAAAATATTGATCCTGAATTTTGTTATAATTTTATGCGGGCGGGACGCCTGCGCTCCATTACCCTTGATCTGGAGGACCTTTTTATGAAATCGCGCTGGTTGTTTCTTATAGGAATAATGATTCTCGCTATGAATCAAGTTCCCGCATTCGCGGAGGATTACGCGGAGTTTCGATCGGAGGAACTTCGCTGTGTGATTGGGAACAACGCTTCGATGGGTGAGCATCGTGAGGGATACAATGGTGTTTTTAATCTCACATCGATTCACCAGGCGGAGACGCTTTTCGTTCCCGCGTACGCTGGGTTGAATCTAGAGCATTATTTTGACGGCTCGGACGCAGGGAAGGACCGGAAGATTCTTTTTGAACCCCGCGTGTCTCCGATGGAATTCCGGAAAATCGATGATCGGACGGCTATGCTCCATCAACCGCCCACACCGTATTGGAATGTGGAAAGCACGACTTCATTTCAGCTAAAAGATCCATACTACATCGATGTGACATTCAAGTGTGTTCCTCGTAAAAAGCGATTCCAAGGCGGCGCGATGGGCGTGTTCTGGGCGAGTTATATCAATGAACCCTCGGATAAGAGCATTTATTTCCTGCGGCGCGGCGCTACGCTTGACCATCCGCTATGGCAGCAGTTTTGTACCCAATATCACGACCGGGACAGCACCGTTAAACACGAAGCCGATCCTTTTGAATGGACGTTCGTTCCTACCGCGCCAAAATCGCTCTTTTCCAATATCTCCGCCGTCACCTACGCGGAGCCGTTTTATTTTGGACGGCGGGAAAATATGGTCTGGATTGTTCTTTTCGAGAAGTCAGAGGGCATCCGTTTCGCTCATTCCCCCTCCGGTGGGGGGCACAACCGCGCGGGAGATGACACCTGTCCGGCTTGGGATTTTCAGTTTATTGTGCCGGATTATCAGGTGGGGAAAGAATACACGATGGAATACCGTGTGGCGTATAAACCGTGGGTGGACCGGGCGGATGTTCTTAACGAAGCGCGGCGGTATTTTCAACGGAGGGAATAGGCTGGTTGGTTGAATGTATCCCGGTTAGGATACGCTGTTGTTTTCTATTTTCTCCCTATAGTGTTGTACAAGATCGGGATATGTCTCCAATTCTTTTTTCCCCTTTGGTTTCAGGCAATACACTCCCCGTTCGCAGCGGTCGAACCAGCCGTAATGATTGGCGTATAAAATCGGTTGTGTTTTAGGACCTGTTCCCAGGTTTCTTAATTGCTTTGGTGTGAGTTCGCCGTGTTTTTCCAAGCAGCAGGCGATAAAAATCGCTTGTTCCCTATACGCTGTGACGAGTTTTTTTCGGACGCTGCCTCCACGATTGTATTCATCCGACCGGCCTTCGATTTCACGAAGAATCGCCATTTTCGCTCTCTTCTGTTTTCTGCGGGAGAAGGGGACAGGATGGAATTGAATGTGGACGAGCGCGCGTCCGCCTTGGAATTTGACGAGAATTAATCCCAGTTGAAGGCGTTTTAAGAGATGCTCGATCTGTCTCCATTTTTTGGACCAGATTCCGCCGTGTGGAAAAGGGAGCGCGACATACACCGAATCACTGATCTTCTGTCTCTGCGTAGCCTGTAGCAGAAGGATCGTGTTGAATCCCCGCTTCATCTCAATGATGATTAATTCATCTTCTTTGACGGCGGTGATATCACAATGATTCACTTCGCTGCGAACCGTGTAGCCTTGCCGGATCAAATATTGCTGAATCGGTTCATACAGATCGCTTTCGGTGATGGGCTTCTTCATTACATCCTGCGATTTAGAGCGTTATAAAACCCAAGGCTCCCGCATTGGGCGGGAGAGCATCCAATTGGCGGGTGGATCGTCGATAAAGCGTTCCTTGTCCGGATCCCATTGGAGTTTTCGGCCCAACAGCATGGAGATGTTCCCGATGTGCGCGATAGAGATTGTCCGGTGGCCGATCTCCGCTGGGGCGTAACAAGGTTTGCGCGTGATTACTCCATCCAAGAAATTGCGCTGCTCTCCAGCGGGGCATGTGTATAGATTGGTTTCGTTTGGGCCGATTTCCGAATCTAAGATGGAGGCGGGATTCGCTTCGAGCGGGCCTCTCCAGCCCCGGTTTCCGATCCAGCCTTCGCTCCCTTCGAACCGGATGCCGGGCGCGCGGGAGGCGACGATCAGCTTGACGTCATTGGCGTATTTGTATTCAATCCGGAAGCCGGTCGCCGTGTTGTATAGACCTTTCGGGGGGAACCAGCCTTGTCCTTCCACTTCGATAGGGCCTGTATGTTCGGTGTCGTTTCCCCACTGAGCGATATCGATCAAGTGCGCGCCCCAATCGGTCAGCATACCCCCTGAATAATCGTAAATCCAGCGGAAATTCCAATGACACCGGGCGGCGCAGTACGGCGCTTCCGGCGCTTGACCGAGCCACATGTCATAGTCGAATCCATTGGGAATCGGCTCCGGTTCTGTTACGGCGTCATGCACCCAATGTCCACTTGGCAGATCTACGCGGATCGCTTGCAGTTTCCCGATCCGTCCGTTGCGGACCAGTTCCACCATGCGGTGGTATTCTTTAACGGAGCGGTTTTCTGACGCGGTTTGGAAGATGCGATTCTGTTTTTTTATTGTGTCGCTGAGAATCCGTCCTTCCATTACGGTTAATGAGAGTGGTTTTTCGCACATCACGTCTTTTCCGGCTTTCGCGGCCATGACGGATGGAATGACGTGCCAGTGATCCGGTGTGGCGTTCATTACCGCGTCGATATCATCGCGCTCGATTAATTCACGAAAGTCGTTATAGTCCGCGCATCCTTTGTAGGCTCCTTTTCCTCGTTCATCAGCGTAGCGCTCTTCGATCAACGCTTTTGCGTCCAACCGCCGTTTTCTGTCGACATCACAGACGGCGATGATCTGACAGTCATTTTCTGGGAGGAACCGTTTGATATTCCGGTTTACGCCATGATCTCCGGTACCGATAATTCCAAGCGTAATCCGTTCACTCGGTGGAACTGTCTCTTCCATCCCCAGCGCAGAGAATGGAATCACAATAGGGGCTGTCAGCGCGCCAGCTACAACGCTGGCGCGACGTAAAAAACTTCGGCGTGAAATATTCTTTTTTGATTTCATGTCGACTATCCCTTTTCCTTACGCGAACCAAGCGCGCTGCCGTTTTAAGTCCTGCGACAACGTTTGTTTCGCGATGATGACGTTTTCGGTTACCTGAAAATCGAACATCCCCACACAGATGAAATCCGCGCCGTTCTCGAACGCGTAGCGGAAACCGTCTTTTGGGTGAATCGCGCCCGCCGCTAAGGTTTTGAAGGCGATCCACGGTTTTTTCACGTTTTTCATATATTCGATGGTTTCTTCTGGATTGAGGCACCAAATATTATCGTGGAAATAATCGTGATCATCTTTGTCTCCTTCATACCAGCAGAAGGCTTTGCGATTCTCTTTCGGGATGACGGACCAGTATTTATCATGATGCAGTGTTTTTACATAATAATCCGCGCCGTATTTTCGTTCTTCCGCGAGGACGATCATTTCCAGCATATGCCCGCCGATACCCGCCGGAACGCCTTTTGACTTGATGAATTCCATGCAGTCCGCCAGTTTGTCTTCATGGCCGGCGCGCAGGAATTTCTCTCCCGTCGCCCCTTGAATGTAGACCGAACAGGCGCCCGCGTCCAGCGATTGGCTGATATTGGTTTTCAAGTCATCCGGTTTGGGATGCCCTTCCGCGATCCACTGCATCTTGCCGCCCCGCTCCGCCCAATATTTTGGGAAAATGCGGAACGGCCGTTCACTCGGATCGGCGATGATGGTATTGACGCCTTGTTCTTCAAGCGCTTCTAACGTGTCCATCACTTTTTCATCGGTGTTGTAATGCCGCATCAGCTGGTGGACGTAATCCAAATCACGGGCGTGCGCCCATCCGCTGATCAGATTCCCGCCGGAGATCAAGCGGCTTAGCTTCAACGTACTAATGGTTCCCATCGGCATCCCTTTACTGGATGTTTCCATAGCCGCCTTAGCGGATTGACTGGAAAGGTTGGACACAAGCGCTGTCCCAGCGGACACCGCGGCCGACCGTTTTAAAAAATTCCGCCGATTCAAATTATCTGACATGAGAGTATTCTCCTTCAATTTCGATTATCTACAAAATACATTGTGTTTTTTTTAACAATGGAGTGTCTTGACAATCGGATATACAACAGCGTATATATAGGAAATGACCAAACGAATTTAACTCAAAACGAAACGGACGAAAACCACTTTGGCCAACTCCGGAATTTGTCAAAAATTGGATTACATTATATCGAAGAATTTAGGAAAAGAAAAATAGGAGTAGAGTATTTTTTATGAGAGACAATATTAATTACGTGATAAGAGTTTTATTTTTATGGATTATTTTGGATATTTCATGTCTTTATTCTGAAGCACAACAGGTCTTACAAATCGAATGCGGATCGAATGTTTCCGTAGATTGTGACACAGCATATGGAGGGATGGCTATTAGTCTGAGTAATGGCAGTGTGATTTATGGAGAAAAAACCTTTACTTCGCCTTATTATTATTTTGATAATTCAAATGGTGTAAATGAAAGCATTAGAATTGCTGTAGAAAAACCATATAATCCTTTATCTACTATAGATTCAGATCAATTTGTTGTTGTTGTTTCTGAATATCCAAGTAATAATATACTCTATGTAGCCAATGGCGCATCGGTAGAATATGATGTAGATTCAACACAATATCTCATCAGAATTTATTATTTAGAAGAAGATTTTTTTAATTCTAGTAATTCATTTAGTTTCTCGTATAAATTATATTGTGAACCGATAATAAAACCAACTCCAACAACAACCCCTACACCGACAATAACTCCAACACCGACAATAACCCCAATTCCTACAATAACCCCAACACCGACTCTGGAAATTGTTACCAATGTCCAGGCGTCACAACGTACAGATGGATCGTGTATTGTCGATATCAATTACGATTTGGAGCACTCATCAATTGAGCGATTCAATGTTTCTCTCGCTTTATCTGATAATGATGGCGATTCTTATTCGATAACGCCCCAATCGATTACTGGAGACATAGGTGATGTACAGATTGGGATCCAAAAACACATCGAATGGGATGCGGTGAAAGATCTCCCAGGTGTACAGGGAGACAATTTTAACGCGGCAGTGATCGCCAAAGAACCGAGTCAATTTTATGGTATTGTTGGGCCTTCAGGAGAAGGATTATATGGTCTAGGACTGCTAAGAGGAGCCGCATATTCTCCAGACGGGACAAAAATCTTGACTTGGGGAAGTATTGGATTCTTTGAGTGGGATGTTCATACAGGTGAGCGGATTAATTCAGTATTCACAGAGTATACATATGATGCATGTTATTCACCGGATGGATTGCTAGTTTTGACCGGATGTGGCGACAGTACAGCGAAATTGTGGGATGTGGGTACGGGAGATTTGCTACGCACTTTTGAAGGGCATATTTCGAGTGTCGAATCCGTAGCATTTTCGCCGGATGGAACGATAGTTTTGACTGGTAGTGTGGATAATACAGCGAAATTGTGGGATGTGGGTACGGGAGATTTACAACGCACTTTCGCTAAGCTTTCTGAGGATATCGATTCCGTAGCATTTTCACCGGATGGGACAAAGATTTTAACCACTGGATGTAATAGATATTCAGCGTGTTTGTGGGATTTGAGTTCGAGGGATTTGTTACGTTCTTTTGCCAAGGTGAAATCCTTTGCATTTTCCCCGGATGGGACGAAGGTTATAACGGGAAATCGTGACGGTACAGCGCAATTGCGGGATGTGAACACAGGAGTGTTGTTGCGAACTTTCGAGGGGCATACTTCTTTTGTCGACTCCGTGGCATTTTCCCCGGATGAGACGAAGGTTTTGACTGGAAGTTGGGACAAAACGGCGAAATTATGGGATGCGAACACAGGAGATTTGTTGCGAACTTTCGAGGGGCATACTTCGTTTGTCGACTCCGTGGCATTTTCACCAGATGGGAC
>CAXXSM010000131.1:0-43056 GCA_963663405.2 bacterium
GCCGGGTCAACAACGCCATGACTTTTAAATTTTTCCCGGCGGAGACTCGTGGAGCGAGAATCAGGAAAAAGATATAGACCGGCTCTCCATCCAACGCGTCAAAGTCCACACCATTCGGCACTGTCCCACAGGCGATGCAGATTTCTTTGACTTCCGCGCATTTCGCGTGGGGCAGCGCCACTCCGTGTCCGATTCCTGTGCTCCCTGTTTCTTCCCGTTCAATCAGCGCGTCATAAATCACATTCCGGTGAGGCAGTTTTTTGACTGACACCAATAAATCGACCAATTCGGCGATCATATCTTTCTTGGTTTTGCTCTCTAAAGGCACTTTAATGCATCGAGGTGAAATCATATCCAGGAGATTCATGACGATTTTTCCAATTCCTGACGTTACGGCGAATGAATTCAGGATCATCCCACCTGGCTGGATAATACTGCCTGGAGCCATTGGAAGGATTTATTAAACACGTGGTGATTGATCGCCGTTTCGTCAATCCTAACCCATTAACTTAGTCTTACCGCTCCTGCCAGATTCTTCCTATACGTCCAAATAGTATAGAGGAAGAGAATCCCTGGTTTGACCATAGGAAAATCATACGCGGGTATTCCATTTATCTTATATCCCGCGGGTAGAAACGGAAACAATAGTATATCTTCTTCCCATAGGAAAGCAGAGTGGGCCTGCGCCACGGGGAATTCAACATAATTTGATTAGTAATAGCATTCCCAATCATCAATCGATGTTAGGGGACCAAGTAATTTTAGATTATCAAGATAGATCGTGCCGATCCCTCCAGAAGGCCCTTCGATGAATACAATCAACTTCCCCATATGCGAAAGATCAACTGTAGAAATCGCGCCGAAGGTCCAAGTAAATGTATCCCACTCATCTCCAACATGCTGAATGAAACCACCGGTGGGTTCTTCTTCCAATCCTTCCGCGTCTTTTAACTTCAGCAGAATGCCGCCCGCCGTTCCATAAATATCGATCGAGATGCCTTCCGCTTCGCTCCAATCGGTAATATCCAGCTCCTCCACCCAAAGGACATTCCAAGGGCTGGTGTTGTAATCCACTTGCAGGACAGCGGACCCGGAACCCGCCGGATCGTCCACCACCGTTGTGACAAACGGTCCGGGAAGTAGAGAATAACCCGATGGAATCGAATCTTGCGCGTTGGGATCGTCTTCGATTGAGGTGTCGTTGTCAAAGTGATCGACTGTGGCGATCACTTCAGCGCTATCACCTGTTCCCCGGATCAATTCAATGGAATCAATATAAATCGTTCCGCTTGTATTCGCTTGTCCAGCGTCGACAAGCAATTGCATTTCGGTGATGCTATCGAGGAGGATGGGGTATCCAAGCGCGCTATCGATGTATCGAAATTCATAGATTCCATAGTCATCGCTGCCAGAAACCGTCACATCCGCAAGGTCGCCGGTTCCATAGCCGTCAACATCCACCAGTTTGAGAATAATCCGGCCCGCCGGTCCCGCGATCGCCATCCGAACCGCGTCGGCTTCACCAAAAAGCGCGCCGGCGTTATCCTCTTGCTGCAAATTGGCGATCACAAAATTCGGCCACAAGTCTTTGTTTTCCCAGGAAACGCGTAACGCCCCGGAGCCGGTATGAACTTTTTCTGTTTCCAATCCAACTTGAAACGTAGCGGCGGGGGGAGGATTCCATGACGCGTCCGTCCCCACTCCATTTGTTGTGGACCGGTCGTTGTCAAAATCGTCCAGATTGACATCCGCGATAACCACTGCTGGGGCTATCAAGAAAAGGCTCGCTAATAGATACTTAAAAATACGCATTTGATACTCTCCCCTTCGTATAGACTTGATACTTGTTTCTTCCCCGTAAGTATCTGAATTGTAATCTTTGTTAGAATTGTATTCAACGAATGGATGTCGACAAAGTATCTGAAATAAGATTTCTTGAAAAAAGATTCGATCTTGCTATGATTCCGTTTGCGATTTTGTTTTCCACTGTGCTCGGAATCCGAAAAGCAGCGTCACAAGCGCCAACGTTAATAAAACAGCGGAAATAGGGCGGGTGAAGAATGTGGCGATGCTGGCTTCGGGAAGCAGGAGGGTTCGGCGCAGATTGCTTTCGGCCATTGGACCTAAGATCATCGCCAAAACGACAGGAGAAGCGGGGAAATCCCATCGCTTCATTCCATACCCTATCGCGCCCATCACAACCGCCGTCCAGACATCAAAAAGACTGAAACGCAGCGCGTATGCGCCGATCACGCTGAGCGCGCCGATCACAGGCAGAAGAAAACGCTTGTCTACCAAAATCGCGCGGGAAATCACGCGGGCGGAAGAAAGTCCAAAAAGAAACATGACCACATTCGCCAGTAGCATGCTGGCAAAAATCGGATAGACAATGTGTGGAGAATCGCGAAACAACAGTGGTCCCGGTTGCAGTCCCTGGGTCACCAACGCGCCCAGCATGACCGCCGTGACCGCGTCGCCTGGGACGCCAAGGGTGAGCATGGGAATCATGGCTCCGCCGGTCGCTCCATTGTTCGCGGCCTCCGCGGCGATGACGCCTTCCACCGCGCCCTGACCGAATCGTTCAGGATTCTTGGATATCCGTTTCGCTTCGTTATAGCTGACAAACGCGGCGATATCGCACCCCGCGCCGGGCAAACTCCCGATAAACGTGCCAATCAATCCTGATCGGATGAACGTAAACCAATTTTGAATGAATTCTTTCATACGTGGGAACGAAAATTTCAACCGTGGAATTTGCATTCGCTCCTGCGCCATTCGCGATATTTCATGAAAAACTTGAGAAAAAGCGAACAATCCAATCAACGTGGGGATAAAACCAATCCCTTCATACAAATCCGGCCGGCCGAAACAAAAACGGGGCACGCCCAATATCGGATCGGCTCCCACAGTCGCGATCAGCAGGCCAAATAGCCCCGCCATGATTCCTTTCAAGATATCTTTCCCTGAAATAGACGCGATCGTGCTTAATCCAAACACCGCGAGGGCGAAATACTCCGGGCTGCTGAATCGAAGGGCGAACCGGGAAAGAATTGGGCTGAAAAAAGTTAAAATGATTACGCTCAACACACCGCCGCAAAAACTGGCGCAGGTGGCGATGATAATCGCGCGTCCCGCCTCGCCCCGTTGTGTCATTGGGAATCCATCTAGGACCGTCGCGGCGGCGGCGGGTGTGCCGGGTGTGCTGATAAGAATGGCTGCGATGGAACCACCATAAATCGCGCCCACGTAAATCCCGATGAGCATCGCCATACTCGCTTCGGGCCCGATATCGAGCTGCAGCGTCAAAGGCAATAGCAATGTCACACCCATCGTCGCAGTCAAGCCGGGCAGCACACCGATCAATACTCCTAGCACCACTCCCATGATAATGATTCCAAGGATGAGAGGCTGCAGAGCGATGCTGAATCCAAGAACAATGTATTCCATTCCTAAATCTATCCAAATATATTTGAAATTTAGTTTCTGCAAATTCTTTCAATTAAAGCAGCCCTCGCGGCTGCTCGGTCTTACATGATAGAAGTCTGAGAGATAAATTCGCAGATTGGCCTTGAAAGAATCTATCCAAACCATCCCGTAGGAAGAGGCACTTTCAACAATAATGAAAAAAGAAGATAGATTCCCCCTGTAACACCCAGCGCCCAGAGAGCGATTAACCATGAGCGGCGTTCGCCGAGAAACAGCATCATCAACGCTAAATAAAGAACTGTAGAGAGCACATAACTGATGAGAGGGATCAGGATTACATACACGATGAGTAGAGCAAGAGTGATTCCCACTCGTTTGAATTCACGGCGGGAATCGGAAGAATCGGTATCGTTTAATGCTGGTGAAGCGCTGACAAAAGATCGAATTATCAGAATGACACTGCAAATAATTAATATTCCCGCAAGCGCTCGTGGGAAAAATTCAGGGCCTGGACCTATTTCATCCCGGATGAATGATTGGGATAGAGGGAAAACCGCCGCGCAGAAAACGATCACCACCAAACCAATGATGATATCCGCGTTGAATCGGGATGGCGAAGTGGCGCCGGAAGAGTTCACAAGCCCAATTCCTGAATCAATGCAGTGATACTTTCCGATTCTTGACGCATAAACGCGGTAAATTCCTTTGAATTTCTATATTTCAATCCAATCAATCTCTTTTTCGCGGCTTCCTGAAATGTGGGGGATTCGAACGCTTTGTGGAATCCATCCTCTAAAGTAGCGGCGATCTCTTCAGGCGTAGCCTTTGGAACGCAGAGTCCCCGCCACGTCGCATGAACGAGATCGTAGCCCTGTTCTTTCAACGTTGGGATATCGGGAAGGAACGGATCACGCTCTTCCGACATGATCCCCAGGCAGCGCAGTGTGCCAAGTTGAATATCCTGCAGCGCTTCGGTTGGACTTACGGGAACGGCGTCTATATGTTTGCCGATCAGCTGTGTGATCGCTGGTTTGGCTCCATCAAAGGGAATATGTGTAAATTGTGTGTTAGACAGTTTTTCCAGTTTGACCGAACCTAAATGCCAGACTGCGCCTAAACCGGAATTGCCCATGGTTACTTTTTTGGGATTTTCACGGGCGTAATCGAGAAATTCTTTCAACGTTTTCCAGGGAGAATCGGAATGAACGGTGATCGCGCCGGGATCTTGATTCAATTGCATGAGCGCTTTGAAATCCGTATCATCGATCTGCGCCCGTTTCAATGCTTTATAACCACACAGTTCATACGTCACCATTGTCACGGTGTATCCGTCCGGCCGGGCGTTGATGCCTTGCGCATGTCCCATAACTCCCGAACCGCCGACTTGGTTGATCACATTCACGGGCACGTTAAACACTGTGGACGCTTCCTGCGCAATGAGTCTCGCGAGCCGGTCGGTTCCTCCTCCCGCCGCCCAGGGCACAACGATGGAGATGGGTTTCGATGGGAACGGGGCTGGTTCAGACGAACATCCCGTTAAGATTAAACATCCAGCGATGAATAAAAGAATTCGTTTCATTTTTGACCTCAATTGCATCTGTTTTTTGTCAGATCCATTAGCGTGTAGGGTGGATCGCGTCTTTTTGACCTACCATTTTCGTGAATCATTCCCGGTGGATCGATAAAGTGTGAGGCGCCCTACCTAAATTCGGTTATGTTTTTGCACCGCTTTGCGAATGGATTTCAATTCTTTTACCGTTTTGGCGGTTATGGCTTCTTTGGCTTCCAATTCCTGCGCTAGACGGAGAATTTCTTCCGCATGCTCTTTAGGCACGACAACGACGCCGTCACGATCTCCTATAATAATGTCGCCCGGATTAACGGTCACGCCTCCGCATAGGACCGGCGCATTCTTCGCCGTGTTGACATAGCGCCCCAATGAATTGGATGGAACGATTCCTCTTGTAAACACTGGAAAATTCATAGCTTCAATTTCGGTCACGTCCCGGCATCCGGCGTCCATCACCGCGCCGGCGAATCCCCTAGAGGACGCGCCTGTGCACATAATCCCACCAAACGCGGCCACATCCGCTCCATCCGGCCCATCCATCACGAGGACGAGAACATGTCCGGGCGCGCAGGTGTCAACCAGTTCCAGCGCCATCGAGGGCGGTTCGCTTTTCGTGGAGGGTTTTGAGAGTACCGTCACCGCGCGGCCCGCCATCTTGACGGGGAAGAGCGGTTTGATCTCATGCGACATAAATCCCCGGCGGCCTGTGATCGTATCCACTGCGTCTGAAATTGACGCGGTGGCCAAGTGGGTAAATTCTTCACACAACGGATCTGGATGTTGGCTTGTTTTTGTAGGCGCCGTCACGCAGCCCACAAGTCCAGTCAGCCCCAGCATCAATAAAAACAACCTGACATAGTTAACCGTACGTTTTTCAATCATGATTTTCCCATTCTCATTGCGATTGCGTTCGGCCCCAATTCATGGATTTGATTCTTTCACTATACCATTCGTTCGGCAAGTCTCAAGAAGCGAATCCACATTCCCGCGTTGGAAACGAAAGGTTCCTAGTTGCCGCTTCTCATTGTAAAGAATGTATCTATAATCAATATATCGTTGTTATATCCATCTACATTTCAGTTCAATCGTGACATGAAAAAATATTTGGGGGAGAGAGTCTCGATAATCAACAAATGAATTGCGTGGTATTAAAGAAATGAAATCGCCTGCCTTCACACTGATCGAGTTACTGATTGTTGTCGCAATTATTGGGATCCTCGCGGCGATCGCGGTTCCTAATTTTATCAATGCGCGAATGCGGGCCTCGATCGCGAAGATCCAAGCCGATGGGAAAGCGCTGGCGACGGCGTTGGAATCGTATAAAATCGATCGGAATAACTATCCTGTCGATGCGACAAACCTGAATCCAGTCGGGCTGTATATGCTTACCACGCCCGTTTCTTACATGTCATATATCCCACTCGATCCCCTTCTGCCGGTCACATACGAAGATGTCGAAGGGGAAGCGATCGGCCCGTTTCTCGAAATGGGAACCGACACGCCCTGGACCAGTGATTCGTCTACCAGAATATTAGGAACCTGGTCTCTCACATCCGGCGGCCCCGATCATGACGATGACACACAGGGACAAACCGGTTGGCCCTATGGCACAAGCTGGTACGACTTTGACGCGAGCAATGGACTGAATTCCAATGGAGATATCTTTATGATGGGAGGCAGTTGGATGGGGGGCAATTTCACCCGGAACGGCCGCCCAAACCGGTGATAAATTAATTCTAGTTCTTCCCAGCGAATGGAATTGTTCTTTCCCGCCAAAGATAAACAGCGCCTACTACAACCATCCCGATCGGAACTAAAAAAAGAAGCGTAATAAGATTCTGATCTTGCGCCATACGGAAAATGAGCAGATCAGGGCCATCCAGAAAGATGTATTTCCAATGTAAAGCCGGATTGGAGAAGTGCGGAAGATAGATGATGAACTTCATAATAAATTGATGCTGATTGGGCGGCCAATATTGAAGCGTCCGGTGAACTGTCATCACGGCGTCCACGGCCAATCCCAGGAATTGGATGAAGACCGATAGGGAAATGAATAATCCCCATCCAATCCGCTTGGTGGATCGATCGAATAACTCCCGGTCAAGGAAAAAGGATGAGGCTAAGATCATCAAAATCGGCGTAATTTGATAGATATGACGCGGCCCCCAATCATATCCACCCGCCCAGTTCTGCCATTTTGACATAAAGACTAAGTAACAACCGCAGAGACACACCAGCCCGCCTGTGAACCAGGGATCGCGCTTCCATAATCGCCACGCGCCCCACGCCGTAAAGATCAAAGGAGGCGAATAGAGGAAGAGACTGCGTCCGGGAGTGAATAGAAATCCATGCAAACCGGTTAAAAGCGGTGTTATAAACCGGACTTTCTCCGCTTGATCCTCATATCCGGTGGAGAAAGGAGAGCCGAAGCGGTAGTAATTATATAAACCGATGATTGCGATTACAGCGAGAAAAGGAACCGAAAACAGCAGTGTCCGTTTCCAATTTACATACAGCCGGAATTGTGTTTCCTCCCTTCGCACAAACAGGAACCACAAAGCCGCTGGGGCAGTGAAAACCGTGTCCACCCGCGTCAGAAGCGCGTACGCCCAGAAAACGCCCGCCCAGACGATCCAGCGGGATTCATCGGGCCGCGCCCGCGCTTGTAGAAACGACCAAATTACCCCCATCAAGCAGAATGCGGTCAGTGGTTCGGTGAAAAACGTCCGCCCGTGCGGCCATTGATATGTACAGAATGCCAACAGCAGCGCAAAAAAAACCGCCACAGTTTCCCGCATACCGAGCCGCCGGAGAATCGCCGCGAAAAGAATCGTTGTCATCGCGGAAAGGACCATAGTAAAGAGCGTGATCCACCAGCGGAGGAATCGTGTCCCCGCGAAATTCATTTCGTCGACGTTCGCCAGCTGGTTGGCGGATGTATCGTTGCTTGGATCGATCCACAAACCAAGAAGAAGCCAGGGCGTGGATAAAATAGGCAGGCCCAGCCCATATTGGGCGTATTCCCGCCCATCCATTCCCGTTTTCGACGCGAATCCTTCCGCATACGTTGGAATCGCGCCCCATTGGCCCTCAAGAAGCGAGAGCGTAGTACGCAAGTTGATCCGTTCATCCGGTGTTGTGAGAAAATGCGCGGGTGAAAATGTGATATACGTCCCAAAAACGATCAGAAAAAGCGCGATGAACGTTCCCCGGCTTAAAGTTTCATTCCCTGTCCCGGTTTGTTTCATTCTTCTATCCCTTTATCAAATCAATCCGTGAAGGACGAGCCAGAAATCCATATTGGAAAGGACATAGTCCTCTGTGATGTTTTCTTAGATGGTTGTAAACTACCATTGATGTGATATACTACTCCCCCGCAAGAGGGAATGCTACTGGTTGAATGATTCATGAATACCATCCTGATATGAGATAACTACGAGCAGAACAAAATGAGTTGCGATAGCGTATGTCATAGCTCCAGAAACTCATTTTGATATAAATCATCTAAATTCAATGAATAATAGAAAAGGGCTCTGATTATGTCCGGCCATTCCAAATGGAGCACAATTAAGCACAAGAAAGCGAAGGTTGACGCCGCGCGTGGCAAAATCTTCACACGGGTTATCCGCGAATTGACAGTCGCCGCGAAACAGGGCGGAGGTGATCCAAACTCGAATCCCCGATTGCGAACAGCGATTGACGCTGCCCGCGGCGCCAATATGCCGAAGGACAACATTGAAAAGGCGATTAAAAAAGGCACAGGCGAACTTCCCGGCGTCAGTTACGAAGAAGCGACGTATGAAGGTTACGGCCCTGGCGGTGTCGCTATACTTATCGAAGTGCTGACGGATAACAAAAACCGCACAACCCCGGAGATCCGGCACTTATTTGGGAAATATGGGGGAAACCTTGGTGAATTGGGTTGCGTTGGCTGGATTTTTGAACGCAAAGGGGAGATCGTGATCGAAGGGGAAAACCTCGATGAAGACGCGCTCATGGAAGCCGCCATCGAAGCCGGAGCCGAGGATGTGCAATTCGATGATGGCGTCTGCATGATTTATACCGCCGCGGAAGATTTTGAAACCGTGCGGCAGACAATGGCGGAAAGTGGCGTTGAGATTACCAGCGCGAAATTGACCCGCATTCCTCAAAACACCGTCGCCCTGGAAGGCAAACCGGCGGAAACTATGCTGAAACTTATGGAAGCGCTCGAAGAACAAGACGACGCGCAGAATGTCTACGCCAACTTTGATATTCCCGACGAGGTTCTTGAAAAGATGTAACCTTGTATCGCTTTTCCCTAGCCTGATCCTGGGCCATCTCTAAACCGGAACGATTATGTCTGATAGTCTCCCAGAACGGATTCTTGGTATCGATCCCGGCTTGCGCGCTTTGGGGTATGGAATCGTAGAAGCGATTGACCGCGACGCGAAAGCGATCACGTACGGTGTTATTCAAACAAAATCAAGCGATCCATTTCCCGAACGACTCAATACACTCTATGAAGGGGTGAAAGAGGTGATCCAGGAATACCAACCGGATCGAATGGTATTTGAAAAGCTGATCTACTGTAAAAATGTCTCGATCGCTCTTTCTCTTGGCCAAGCGCGGGGCGCCGCGATTCTCGCCGGCGCGCGGATGGATCTGCCCATGTCAGAATTCAGCCCAGCGGAAATAAAGTCGGCGGTTGTGGGACGGGGACGGGCGTCCAAAGAGCAGGTACAAAAGATGATCGGGCTTCTTCTTTCTATCCCCGCCCCGGAATCCGATCATGCGGCGGACGCATTGGCGGCGGCGCTGACATACGTACATGCGAAACCAACAACGGCGCTGATGAAATCACTGCGTTGAAACAGCGGTTGAAGGGGTAATGGATCATACGCTATGATCGCTTTTTTATCCGGAATCCTCAAAGAAAAAAAAGAAGATCATGTAATCATTCAAGTCGGTGGAATCGGCTTTCACGTCTTAATCCCACTAACAACCTACCGGGAACTCCCCCGCATTGGCGCCGAGATTACGATTCACACGCATCTGTTTATGCGCGAAGATGAACTGCGGCTATATGGTTTCGCTACGGTCGATGAACGAGAACTGTTCCTGATTCTCTTGGGAATCAGCGGCATCGGCGCGAAGATGGCGATCGATATCATCTCCCATATCTCTGTTTCCCAGCTGGTGGACGCCGTGCAGAATGATCGTGTTCAAGTTCTCTGCCAAGTTCCAGGAATCGGAAAAAAACGGGGGGAACGGTTGATCTTCGACTTGAAGAACGTAAAACATCCCCTCTTCCTCCGTCCAGCGGTGGTTTCGGAAACAAAATCCCCCCAAACTGCGGCCCAAAGCCAAACCATGACAGAAGCCGTGGAGGCGCTCATGGCATTAGGAATCAAACTGGTAGACGCGCAACGCGCAGTAACGGAAGCGGCCACTCATCTAGGAGAAGACGCGGATGTGTCGACATTGATCAAAGAAGGATTGAAATATAGGTGAGAAAGCCAGAACAATATTAATAGACGTATGAGACGCTTAACATTGAATGACTTGTCCTAGAGTGGATTGATTGTTCGTTCTATTCTACAATTTACATTGACCACGGTGTTACCAAGGAGTCATTCATGTTTAATTCTAAATCTGTCTATTCAATTGTCTTTCTCATTGTTGTTCTTTTCAGCGCTCCCGCATTTACGAGTGAATCCATCATCCGGCCCGATCATCCCCGAATCTATGTCACCACCGATACAATCGACGAAGTCCGGCGGTTGTGCCGGGAAGAATATAAATCCCTTTATGATGATTTACTCTCTACGAACTGGATTCTTAACCAGACGCCGGGCGTCGATTACACCCATATGAGCAATATGATCATGCCCGCGTTCCGCTATCTGATCGAGGGGGACCCGTCAATGGCGGCGAAAACCAAAGCCTACCTGGACGCTCTCGCGGATAATCCGCCCCGCGATCAATATCTGACGCCGGAATATATCCGTCAGGCGGCGGCCTGCTATGATTGGATTCACGATCGATTGACGCCGGAAGAAAAAGAGCGGTACGCCGCTGTCTTAGTGGAGATGTCGGATTACGTTCTGTCACTCTGGCGGCACAGCGATTTTAACAACCATTTCGTGAATGAAACCGTGTCGGTTCTCTTTACCGGCTTGGCGCTGGATGGAGACGGGGTGGATGACGAGAACGCGAAACGTCTGCTGGATACCGGGAGCGCCTATTTAAAAGATCACGCCATCCCCGCCGCGAACGAAATCGCGGGGGAAGATGGAGGGCAAGCGGAAGGTTTTTCGTACAACGATTGGGGATATGCGCGGCCCTTGGCGTATCTGACGGAAGCCTGGTATACCGCGACTGGAGAGAATCTTTATGAGAATTCTTCGTATTTCAAAACCCAATCTCTATGGCATCTCTACTGTCTGCGTCCCCACGATCAAACGTTGGAACGGCCCGAAGACTGCCCCTCCGGTCTGGACTTAGGAGAAAACCTGAAAACCTTCATTCATCTCTTCGCCGCGCGATGCGGTGACGGGTACGGGCAATGGCTTGGTGATCAAATCGAATGGCGGTACAAACAGAACGCATGGAAAGAGATTCTCTGGCGCGATCCTCAATTAAAGCCCAAATCCCCCGCAGATTTGCCCTTGGCGCGGCATTTCCGTAAATTGGGCTGGGTGGCCACCCGGTCAGGCTGGAACGACCCAAACGCTGCGTTCGCCCTCTTCCAATGCGGTGATTTCTACGCCGGACACCAGCATGTTGACGCCAACACTTTTGTCATTCACAAAAGTGGAAGCCTTGCCATAGACAGCGGCGTCAACGAATACAGTTCCCACCGCGCCAACTACTATTGCCGCACCATCGCTCACAATGGGATCACCGTCTTCGATCCCTCGGAGGAATTTACTTCAGCGGTCTGGTCGGGCAGTGGAAGCGGCGGCTCCAACGATGGCGGCCAATTGCGGGGGAACATCCTTTCCCGTGTGGGAACTTTTGAGAAAGGCGGTCCGAGTGATGTGGGGGATATCACTGATTTCTTCGCCAACGAGCGTATTACCTACGTTTGCGGAGACGTCGCGCGCGCGTACAGTTCCACAAAAATGGAATGGTTCACACGTCAATTTGTTCACATCCAGCCGGATCTCTTTGTCGTCTTCGACCGTGTCGTTTCGAAGCAGGCGTCATTTAAGAAAACCTGGCTGCTCCACAGCATCCCGCGTCCACTCATCGATGGCCGTCATTTCACCATCGAACATGATGGAGGGCGGCTTGATGGGCATGTGGTTTTGCCGCTCGAAGCCAGCGTTCAATCCATCGGCGGCGCAGGGAAAGAGTACTGGGTCAATGGAACCAACTATCCTCCAGACAGCAAAACCGATCCGGAAGCAGGGGCGTGGCGTATTGAAGTTTCCCCTATGAATCCAAACCGCAGTGATGTTTTCCTGCATGTCCTGCAAACGAGCCTTGCCCAGGAATACGAACCAGCGCAAATCACACCGCTTGAAGAAAACGGTTTGACTGGCGCGTCTATTCAACAAAATGATCTTCTCGCAAAGATACTCTTTTCTACTGAAGAAACACCGATGTGCCGGATACAACTGACAAAAGGAAATTCCTTAATCGAAGATCTCACTCTGGGAGAGAAATCGGCGTCCGTGAAAAAAGTTAACATGCATTAATGCTGATGGTAAAATAGCTTGTGTCGATTCGCATTTTCAATCTCAAAAAAGTTTCCCTCACTTTGGATTACAAGGTGGATGAGATATTCTCTTCTTATTATCTGCGGTAAGGAGAACCATGATGATCGAACGCTACACCCGCGTAGAAATGGGTCGAATCTGGAGCGATCAATATCGTTTTCAAACGTGGCTGCAAGTTGAAATCGCCGCTTGTGTGGCCCATAACAAGCTGGGAATCATTCCCGATCAAGCGCTGGAAGAGATCCGGACCAAGGCGGCGTTTGATATCAATCGCATCCGGGAGATCGAAAAGACCGTCGATCATGAGACCATCGCGTTCTTGACCAATGTGGCGGAACACGTGGGGGACGCCGCGCGGTATATCCATTATGGCATGACCTCATCGGATAAATTGGATACGGCTCTTGCCCTGCAACTGGTCGCCGCTTCCGATCTATTGATCGATGGAATCGAAAGATTGCACAAAGCTGTCGGCGAATTAGCGAAAAAACACAAATATACTGTGATGGCGGGCCGCACACATGGCGTCCACGCCGAACCGATTACATTCGGCCTGAAGATGGCGATCTTTTATGAAGAACTTGGCCGCCACATTCGGCGTATGGAGAGGGCGAAAAAGTCCATCGCCGTCGGCAAGGTATCGGGGGCGGTGGGCACGTATTCATCCATTGATCCCATCGTCGAAGAGATCGTCTGCGTAGAACTTGGATTGGAACCCGCGCCGGTCAGTAACCAGATTGTACAGCGCGACCGGCACGCGGAATATCAGAGCGTGATCGCCCTTGTGGGCGCTACATTAGAAAAAATGGCGTTTGAAATTCGTGGCCTGCAAAAAACCGAGATCCGCGAAGTGGAAGAACCGTTCCCAGCCGGGCAAAAAGGCTCGTCTTGCATGCCGCACAAGAAAAATCCCAATCTCTGCGAACGTATCACGGGCCTGGCCCGCTTGTTGCGCAGCTACGCCATCACAGCCTTTGAGAATGTCGCGTTGTGGCATGAACGTGACATCTCTCATTCCTCCGTCGAGCGAGTCACATTGACCGACGCGTCGATTCTCTTGGATTATATGCTGGACCGGATGCGCTGGATCATTGAAAACCTGGTCGTATATCCCGAACGGATGCAGTATAATCTGGAATCGTCACACGGACTTGTCTTTTCACAGAAAATCCTCCTCGCCCTTACCCGGAAAGGCGTTTCCCGCGAGGACGCCTACCGTCTCGTCCAATCCAGCGCCATGAAGGTATGGGACACGGATTCCAGCCTGCTCGATGAGCTGAAGCGCAACGAAGAAGTCCGTTCTCACATCAGTGAAGAAGAGTTGGAAGCCTGCTTCAATCTAGATGAATTGCGCAGCAACACCGATCTGATTTTTAAACGAATCGGCCTGTAGCCAGTTAATAAACAGCGTAAAAGGAGGATTCAGACCATGAAAAAACATGGGCCTGATTTAATGGAGCGGGGTGTCCATCTCGGCTGTGGTCTGTTTTTTGGTATATTCGTAGGATTACTCGTCGCCCCCCGCCTCTTGCGAAGAGGTCTTCTCCCCGGCTATCTCCCCGAAGGATATGAACTGCTCGAAGGCATTATCCTTGTCGCGCTCGTCTGTGGTGTGTTATCCATGATTTTCGGAGACCGGTTTTGGGATAAATTTAAGGGATGAGGATGGACGAGGAGGATTTGAGCGAGTGATTAATGTTATAATCTCTTCTCTTGTAAATGAACGATGGTACTTAAAGCATACAAATAATGTCATTTATTGACGCGCTCTGGCGTGGATTTTATAATGATGGTATATACTCTTGCGCTGGAGAGAAAACATGAGCCATAACATCAATCTCAACCTTACCAAAGAACTGCGGGAGTTTATAGATAGCCAATCCGGTGAGGGCACACTCTATGCGACACCGAGTGAATTCATGCGCGATCTACTCAGAGAGAAAAAAAGACGCCTTGACGCCGCCGCAGTGAGAGACGCGATCCTTGAAGGGAGTCATGATTTAATCGAACAACGGTCCATTGAATTTAATGGGAGTTGGGACGATGCGATCAAGAAAGCGAAAAAGCGGGATCAAGAAGGATGGAAATAATGTCCAAGGTGATTGTGTCGTCTTGTGATTGAACTTCAATATATGATTTCATTCTATTTTTTCTGTGCAGAACACGCTCTTTTTTCCCTTTGCTTTTTACGGTTCGATACAAAATTATTCCATTATTTTTATATAATTTCCTCTGTTGGTTCATACTCACCTGTTTCATGAGACCAAAAATAAATCGTATCTCCCAACATGTTTGAATCTTGATTGTCAGGAAGCAGAATCAACCGGTCGCCATATCCATTTCCAGCTATTGCTACAGCATCAGGAGGAAATCCATTCCATTTTTTTATAGATTCTGTTTCGTATACAATATCATTACAGGTTCTCTTAAGTCTCTTCCGGTCCGATTTATCCCAAATAGGGTATAAATCCCACGTTTCACCATGAATCGTTTTTTCTCCACCATTCTCCTTCGCGATTGCATGCCGGTATGAATGGGGAAGTTTGATTCCCAATTTCGATTCCGCTTCTTGAATCCATTTTTCATCAACTGGAAAAGACATTTATTCCTCCTCGTACATCCACGTTTTCACAAATGGGATGGATTGCAATGTTGGATACGAGCGGCGCAACATTTCTCATTTAAGAGGATGCGCGTGTCAGGTATCAGTCGTAATATCATCCCACTCTTGGTCCGAATAGCGGATAAGCCAGTTCAGAGCCCGGTGTCGTTCTCGAATGATACCTTCGTCAATCCTCTCAGAAGACTTCCCATTTAGACGGAACTCGATGGCGGCCCAATGAAGACGATAGTAGTAATCCGCCATGTCGAGTATCTCGGCTTGACTTCGGAGCCGCGCCTCTAAGATGAACTTTTCTGGATCGGTACCCCTTATTAATCCGACCTCATAGGGAACGTCACAAATCTCATTCGGTGGTTTCAGCTCGTTAATATGCTCCAAGGCCCAAAGGAAGACATGCGAGCATTCATACCCCCAGCTGAATTCGATAAACTGCTGTCTCTTGGGATTGCGTTCGTCAATAAAAGCCGTTTCCTGGGGAGAGAAAAAAGATCGCGCATCGTATTCTTTAACGAGTTCCTCAATCAAGGCTTGGTCATCCCCTTGCGTTTCGCCTTTAACGGCGCACAGCACGACTGCGATACATCGTTGCGCAACTTCTTGCGGTGTCCTGGCGTCTATTTCCTTCTCATCCTCAACAACGGGAAGACCCTCAATATAAGGAAGGTCCATCTGCTTAATCAGCGCAATGCTCTTGGCCTTCCGCGCCAGCTGCTCTTTCGTAGGATAGGGACTATCCAGATTGGTCCTGACACTTCCCATCAGCGCCGATTCATCAACCGTAGGATAGTTTTCCCGCTTCATTTGTTCCTCCTTTCCGCACGAACAAATAAGAACAACGCAGGATAGCGCCAGTATTTGAATGAGATATTGTTTCATCAGTCTCCAAACAAAGGGAATACTTGTCTTGTTAAGATTTACTCACTGTCGATTAACAAAAGATATCGTTCCAGCGCGTGTCTTAAACTTGTATAATGGTCGCCTTCCACCATAAAGATTTTTAGCTTTGGTTCTTCAACTGTGAAAAGTTCTCTTTTTGCGGACTTGATTTCGTCTTTGATGGCGTCCATATTCCCAATATAAGCATAATGAGGAAATTGCATTTCAGAAATATTACCAGTCAGTACTCGTAGTTTTCTTTCGTTTGAATTGAATAAATCAAAGGGTACGAAATCATACCATCCATAAAAAACGTCCTGATTATACAAACCTCCACAGCTTCCTGTATGTTGGACTGGAACATTAGTCCGGAGAGATAAAAGGGCGGATATACCACCCCCTGCGCTATGACCAAATGAAAAAATGCGATTTCGATCAATATATGGTTGATTGGCTAACCATTGAATCGCCGCTTTAGCGTCTTCAACTTCACCCAACATCAATTCGAAGTTCCCTGGATTTCCATTTTCCCCTCTGAACATGGGACACATGACTACATAGCCTGCATTAATAAATGGCTCGCAGTCCATTAGATCACTTAAGCCAAATGCAAATCCTCCATGTAGATAGATGAGCGCAGGATTTTTTTCCTTTTTATTAGGGGGTATGTAAAGCCAAGCCTTAAGTCTTAATCTATCCGAATAGTAATGAACTAATTTTGTATTTTGGGGGAGTTTTTCATCAATCCATTCCTGAGGAGATGGTCCTCTATATTTCAAATTTGTTTCAAATTCTTGAAGACGTGTGAGATATGGTTTTGTTCTAACCGGAGTTCTTTTAGAATGACTATTATCACATCCAATACTTCCGAGAATTATAATTAAGGTTATGATTATCCAACTTCGCATGATTGCATCATCTCCCAATAATTTAATCATCGATTCATTTATGTTTCGAAATGATATTCATCAGTCAAAACAAATGCCATTGTATATCCTGATGGTCAATTGTGACAAGTGCGCATCAAAATAGTAATTTCTTGTTCATGATAATCAAATCAAGGATTAACAATAATCTACCCTCACATTAATAACAGAGATAATCCGATGATACCCCTCATCACCCAACAAACTTCCCCTTCCACTGTTCCTTTGCCCCCCCTCCCCCATCCAATGTGACACAGCGCCATGTTTTTTATTGAGACAGATTGTGATGCTTTTTGAGTAGGGTAGGTTTTTCTTTCTATGGAATCATCTATTTTAATTATGATTTTTCTAGGCAGGATCTGTTCATTTTTGTTCAATGTAATGACTGATTGTGTAAACTATTTTTGCTTTTCAAACGTGTTAGTATTAGATATGCCATCGAAAAATTGGAAGATTTTAATTTTGAATATATTGGCATGAATTATGCTATATTGTTATGACGCGTCTTGATCTGGATTTACACTGTTTCACTTTCGCTCCGGTTCTTGAAATTGCTTTTTATTTGAAATTATCTATAATAAACGATTGAATTCATAGAAGAGACTTTGACGAAGGGGTAAAAATGGTTTCCAAAAATACGAAATTTAAAAAAAACTGTACAACGTTCTTGGATGAATTGATGAAAATGACCAAAGCGGCTTTATACAAGATCGCGCAAGCTTTAGGCATACCGGGAAGGAGTGTAATGAGTAAGGATCAATTGGCGCAGGTATTGGATGAAAAGAAAAAGGATGTAACCTCGATTCTTTCTTCGGATGAATTGGCGGTTCATGTAGAAAAGAAGGAAGAAAAGAAAACCGCGAGCTTAAAAGCGCCTGCCCCGGCCATTACGAAAGAGCCGACTCCGATTCAGGAAACAACGGTCAAACCGCAGGAAGCCGTGTCGTCACACATCGGAGAAGTGAAAGCGGAAGAAGAACCAGCGCCGCCAAGCGGTGTCTGGGGCGGTGAGGAAGGGCCGGAATTGCCGCAGGGGTATGGAACGACGGTCCTGCGCGCTCTACCCCGCGATCCGCACTGGGTGTATGTCTATTGGGAAATCGCCGAAGAAACAAAAGCGCGAATTCGCGCCGAAAAAGGCGAATGGATATTCGATGTTTCCCAAGCGGTTCTGCGCGTCTATAACGATAAAAATGAGGTCTCGCAGGAAATTTTCGTCTTGCTGGACGCGTTAAACTGGTACATTCCTTTGGCGCCGAACACATCCTTCCAGTTTGAACTCGGTTTGAAGGACCGGGACGGGAATTACACCGCCCTTGTTCGTTCAGAACCGGTCACGATGCCTCCCGAAGATGTCAGCCAAGAGACCGATGAAGAATGGTCTGTGCTGGAAGAACAATTCGAAGAAATGCTCGAAACATCGGGAGGGATGGACTTCACACGGTGGGGCGGCTCCGCGGGCGTCATGCACCAAGTCTTGCGTCACAAAGTCCGTGTGCCCTGGTCGGTTTCCCTTGAAAATCTCCCATCATCCCACGGTTTTGTCTCTTCCCATACTACAAGGAAGTAATATTCGCTGAATAAAAACAAAATTATCAATGTGGCAAGAGGATCAAACTTCTTGCCATATTTTTATGGAGCGCGGGCCTCCCGTCTGTAATATAACGATACAATTTTTTTCATTTCAACCTCTTGATGGTGAGAAATTAGGGCAATTTCTTTTAATTTATGGACTAAAATTAAAATAGGGATTGCATTATTTTAGTTTTTCTCCTATTATTAAAATAATAAATTTGTTATTTCAAAAAACTAAAATAACGCGGGTTGTATGAAATGAAGAGAGGTTTGCAAGGCCATTTCCAAAAGGTCAATATCTCACCGGAGCCATTTAATTCATTCATCCCGGCGCCACTTCTTCCTAATCCTTCGGTTGATTACGATGTGTCTCTTCACGATCTCTCCGAATTCGCCAACCGCTCTCTTGGAAGTTTGAACACAATCGGCGTTTTTTTACCGGATGTTTCTCTATTCTTGTATTTCTATATACGAAAGGAAGCGGTTCTTTCATCGCAAATCGAGGGGACTCAATCGTCTCTATCCGATCTTTTATTGTACGAATGCAAAGATTCGCCAGGCGTTCCAATTGATGATGTTGTTGAGGTTTCGAATTATGTCGCGGCGATGGATTATGGATTGAGACGTTTGCTTGAAGGATTACCTCTTTCATCCAGGTTGATTCGTGAAATCCATGGTGTGTTGTTATCGAAAGGGAGGGGAAGTGATAAAAATCCAGGAGAATTCCGCCGTAGTCAGAATTGGCTGGGGGGAACCCGCCCGGGCGATGCGGTTTTTGTACCTCCATCTCATGAGGAGGTTCCAGGTTGTATAAGCGATCTCGAGAAATTCCTTCATGATATCGAACAGCGTACACCGGTTTTAATTAAGTGCGCTCTCGCTCACGTTCAATTTGAGACGATCCATCCCTTTTTAGATGGAAATGGACGAATCGGGCGGTTGCTGATTCCATTAATTCTCTGTTCGGAAAAAGTATTAGCCGAACCTCTGCTCTACTTGAGTTTGTATTTTAAAACGCATAGAAATAGATATTATGAACTGCTCCAGAGTGTGCGTATGGATGGGGATTGGGAATCATGGATTTGTTTCTTTTTGGAAGGGGTGCGTGATACAGCCGATCGAGCGGTTCTTGCCGCCAAAAAAATCTTACAGTTATTTGAAATCGACCGGGATAAGATTGGAGCCAAGGGGCGGGTCGCAGGTTCTGTTTTACAAATCTATCGTTTTATGCAAAAAAATCCGCTGGTTTCCGCGTCCGTCATTGTAGACCAAATCAAACTGAGTCCCGCCACAGTGAATAAAGCCTTGTCCAATTTAGAAGATCTGGGGATTGTCCGCGAAAAAAGCGGACGAAAACGAGACCGCCTTTTTGCCTATGATGAATACCTTAATATTCTAAGTGAGGGAACGGAGCCTTTACCGAAAGGATGAGTGTTTCATTATTGTTAACTTGCTTTTATTTATATGAAAATGAGTTTCTAAGGCTTACTCGTTCGAGATTACTCCCGCAACTCATTTTCATTTGCAGTTGTGATCTCGATCATGGTGGTTCTTAGGCTGAACAATCAAACATTTCCTGCGCTAAAAAAGAAACCTGGTTTCCAATATTGATCGAATTCAAGGATATCAAGATTCCCGTTTAAAACATCAATCACGATGTTGTCCGGCGCGCTTAGCAGATTTTCACGTAAAATAAACACTGTATCCGAAGGATAATTCATTGGAACGCCTTCCCAGGGCCAACGCGCCGGTAAACAACCATGCGATTCAGACAGAGAATCCTGCTTGGAAAGCAGGTTGTGGATAAATTCTTTCGCACGCTCAGGATTGCCCGCCGTAATCGGAACAGCGGCCGCCGCCGCGTAGCAGATCACACTCATTTTGTCCGGCGATGGGATACTTGTAACAAACACTTGATCCCGCATCGATTCAGGCAGTGATCGGTAGGCCGAATACCGCGCAAACGTTATGATGGACTTGGTTTCAAGGAACGCTTCGAGAGTTTTTACGTCCGGAATTTTCTCAATGGGATTTTCCTCGTCCATGAATTGCTTAAACACCTTCAATCCACGGGTTAACACGGTGGATTCGTCCCACACTTCTCGTGGTTTTTCTATATCCTTATGCAATGAAAACTTATCATATCCGAGCGCCAGCTGATGCGCGGCGATACTATCCGTCAATCCACACCCCCCCCGCCAGATAAAGCGGAATAGTGGATAACTCCCATTCCCTGTCGAGACCGCCAAACCGCCCATTAATTCCACTTTCGGCCACGTCGATGGAGGCTTTTCCTCACCTGAGCTTTGCACGGCGGTCTTTTTTGTCACCATCACCATTGGATCGATCATCAACGGAGCCGCCCAGCATGTATCCGCCTGCTGTCCCGCGTATGCGGTGTCCAATAGTGGGGGAATAACCGCTTCAGTCGCGGAGAGAGGATAAAATGATTCCAATCGTGTCCGGCAGGCGCCGTTTAGAACGGAGGGAAACAGAGCGACATCCGCTTCTTTCAAATGTTCAAGAATTTCTGATAGTGAAGCGCCTGGCTCAACGGTTTCCACTGTCGCGCCTACGATCAAATCCGGATGCGCTTTGGCATAGTCCTGTGCCGTCTGGCGGAACAAATCACCCTTTAATTCATCCGCGCAATTTAAAATAATAACATTCAGCCTTTCCTTCGGTTGTTCTTCCTTCTTGATAAGAAAAAAGAAAACAAAAAGAATGAAAACGACGACAACCACTCCTAAAATATGTGACTGTTTCATCTGCCCCTTTAAATCCTTTCCACATTAAATTCAATTTTGAATACCGTCGCGTATAGCGAGTTTTCTATTTTTTACTATGTTTTGATTTGTATTATTGCGGGCGGGACGCCCGCTCTCCATTAAATCCTCGACTGGTTGTTTCGCGAAACACCGGTGAATAACACATTTCAACGGTTTAATGGAAAAGAAGTTACGTTGGAATTCACAATAAACCGTACTTCTTTCCTTTTTCCCGGATCGTTTTCCGGCTCGCTCCGGAAAGCTGGGACGCTTTGGAGATGTTGCAGTCCACATAGGAGAGAAGTTCGGATAAATAACGCTTTTCAAAAGATTCCACCGCCTCATAAAACGAGGTATCGAGAAAAGATGATTCCGGCTGGGATGGTTCCACGGTTTCATCCTGCATGAAATTCTTGCCAAAAATCAATTCCTTAGGAGTCACCACTGTTCCTTCGGCAAGCGCCGCCGCACGGTCTACTACGATGCGCAGTTCCCGCACATTCCCCGGCCAATTGTACTGCATCAGGACATCAATGGCTTCTGGATTGAATGATGTTGGCACTTGATCGTAGTATTCCGAGTTGTCTTTTAAAAAATAATTTGCTAAAAGTGGAATATCTTCTTTCCGCTCCCGCAACGGTGGAATTTCGATGACAAAACCACACAAGCGGTAATATAAATCTTCGCGGAAACGGCCTTTCTCCACTAGCCCCGGCAAATTTTCATTGGAGGCGGCCAAAATCCGGATATCGACGGGAATCATGGAATTATCACCAAGACGGCGCACTTTCTTCTCTTCAATCACTCGTAAGAGACGCGATTGTAGGTGCGGAGAGGCGTTTCCGACTTCATCCAGCAGCAGCGTTCCCCCATGCGCCGACTCAATCATCCCAATCCGGTCGGATGTGGATCCTGTGAACGAGCCCTGTTTGTGACCGAATAATTCACTCTCTAGTAATGTATCGGATAGCGCGCCGCAGTCGATCGGCACAAATTTTTTTCCACTCCGGGAGCTGGAATGGTGAATCGCCTGCGCCACCAATTCCTTACCCACTCCACTCTCGCCATGAATCAACACAGATCCCCGCATCCGGGCGACGTCCGGGATCAGATTGAAAATTTTCCGCATCACCGCCGAATTGCCCACGAGATCATGAAAACGATGGTTCTCGCTATCGGCTCCTGTGATAGCCATCCGCCGTTTAACCCGATCGATATTGAATAGAATTTCCTGTGGTTCAACGGGTTTGATTAAATAATTCAACGCCCCAAGCCGCATCGCTTCCACGGCGCTGTTGATTGTGCCATAACCGGTGATAATAATCACTTCGATATCCGGCTGGCGGCGTTTCGCCTCCCGCAACAACTCTACACCGTCGATTCCATCCATCGAGAGATCGGTTAGAATCAGATCGTAGGTTTCCGTTTCCAAAGTATGGATCGCCGCGCTTCCATCCGGCGCGGAATCAACCCGGTTTCCTTCACCGGCGAGTAGATCGTTCAGCGTGGAAACCATATCCGGTTCATCATCCACTACAAGAATCCGTAATGAAAAATCTGTCGGTTTCTGTTCCATACGCCTTCAACAATCCAAACCAAGTGGAAATCCATTACCCCACTCAACTGATTTAAACCAACCGGATCATTAGCCTGTTTTTCGGTCCCATGAATAGGAATGGGATTTCTCTTCATTGGAACGGCCGTGGACAGCTGTCAGCACAGGCAGACATACGGTAAATGTGCTTCCTTTATCCAAATGGCTCTCTACTTCTATGTCCCCCCCCAGATTTCGCGCGAGATTCCGTGCGATCGTCAATCCAAGCCCCGTTCCCTGTCCGTTCTTTTTTGTCGTATAAAATTGATCGAAGATTTTCTCCAAATCCATCGCCGGCACGCCACACCCCGTGTCACATACGGAGATACGGATTCCCCGTTTCCAGGATTCGATCGACACAGCAATCGTTCCACCCCGGTCTAAACTCTGGATCGCGTTCAAGACCAGATTCATCAAGCATTCTTGAAGCGCGTGACAATCGATCCAAAACAATGGAAGAGCCTGATAATGACGCTCCAATTTAATCCCACGTAATTCCAATTCCTTGGAAAACAGCGTCAGTAGATTGTCCACCTCCTCACAGATATCGATCTCATCATCTTTTCCGTGAGGCATTCGCGCAAGATTGAGCAGATTATCGATAAATTCCCGCGCCCGTTTAATACTCCGGTTGATGACATCTACATTATTTTGAATCGTCGCGTCTTTTGTCTTTAAAGCGCGATCGATATTGAATGTCGCTGTGCGGATGATTCCCAGTAAATTCCGCATCTCATGGGAGACACTGGAAGAAAGCTGTCCAATCGCGGCCATCTTCTCCATTTGAGAAAGGTTCAATGAGAGACTATCCAGCATTGTGGAATTCATGGCGGCCGTTCTTTTTTTATCGTCCGGCGTGGATAACTGTGTAACCATCATTCCTCATTAAATTTCATTAATTTAATTGCAATATAACAAATTTTTTTATTTTTAACAATAAAATCTTACAATTTTAACGCTAAGCGAAATGGCTAACAACTGCTTAAAGAACAAACTCTTACACATGTATAATACCTTATAATACCTGTTGGAGTGCGTTTCAACAGTCTTTATTTCAGTAGGTTATGAGATTTTCTTTCCTATTTCAATGGCCCTGTGGAACAATTGGAACATTTATTTGAAACCATATAACGCATTTATACTCCAACATCAACAGTCATAGATACTTAGGGTCGGGAAAGAATGCCCACTTCCTTACTAATGCTTCTTTCCTTATTGCAAATTATTTATTAAACAAGTTTCCTTTTCTGAGTAAGTTACAATTCATCCTGGAACAAGAGGGACAGGAACGGAATAAACCGACCACTTAAAAAAATGATCCTCTAATGTGTTTTCATATCTTGAGCGTTAAATAGAACTGTTTTATGAAAGATATTTATTCAAATAATGCCTGTATCTTCTAACAGCTCTGACACGATGAGAACAGTATGAAATTTGACTCCATATTCATTCAATGAATACTATGAGTAAGAGTATTAAATTAGATTTAATCCACGTTCATGTTAGAATTTACATTTAAACCAAATTATAAACCAACATATTAACCAATTCATTCATATTTCCCATATTCTTCCACTACGTCATATAAAACTTCTAGATTCTCCGGTGGAACATGGGGCGCGACGGAGCAGGCCGCGGATAAAATATATCCACCTCCTTCTTTCGCAATCTCCACCCGTTGCTGGGCGTCCTTTTTTACCGTCTCAACAGAACCATGCAAAAGCGTGTTCACCGAATCAATGTTTCCTTTGATAAACGCTTTCCCTCGTGTCAACGCTTTTGCGTCCGCCAATTCGACATTCCCAATTGGAGGGGGGTCCAAGCATTCGATTCCGGAGGTGTTCGATTCCAGCAATAGATCGAGCCGGTCACCGAGCGAACCGCATGTGTGCGTGCAGCAGAACGCCCCGCTCTCACAAATCGCGGTATTCAATCGCCTTTCATAGGGAAGCACAAACTCTTTGTAATGGTCGCGTGAAATCAAACTACCCCCGGCCCACGGGGAGGAGAGTGTAATCGCGTCCACTCCCGCGCTGATCTGCTCTTTCGCCCAAAGGACACACAAATCCGCGAAACGGTCTAAAATCGCATGCGCTTTTCCTGCGTCTTCATAAATCCCTAAAAACGCTTTTTCAAACCCAAAGAGGGCGATATAGTAATCCCAGGGGCTGAAAACTTCCCCATGCAGCGTAATATCTCCCTCCGTCATAGATTGAACCGCTTTAATCGTATCCAGCCGCGTATGGGGAACGATAGGATACTTCATCCCTTGCGAGACGGGCATCCACTCCAAAAATTCAGGAATCTCCCGGTCCGGATCGAACGCCGCAAATTCGAAAGAAGGTTCACCATTGGGCCAGACATTGTGAGGTAATTCATCCTTTGGACACACCGTATGTGTGTAGTCGAACGATCCTGGTTTCCAATGGATAACGTATTCCTTATCATTCTCCTCGGTCCGGTCGATGCGGTTGAGAACATCCGGATCGGGACCGCAGATATTGAGAAGAATCCCATCAAACCGGTATTTCCGCTGCGCCTGTACCCACGCCCGCGCGCATCCTTCCGCCGTGTACCAGAGATCAATGGGAGAAACATCTGTTTGCAATAAAAGATGCCCGATTGACAGCTGACACATCACCGGGACACGGTCCGGCTCCTTCAATCCCATCGCGGCGATCATCCGCTCTTTTCCGTTCATTATCATCCGCCTTTCAAATTATGCGTTTTCCAACAATCATCTATGATTTAACTTCTTTTCTCAATGTGAAGAGATGGATTTTGAATCACGGATTCCATGGAAAAAGCATGATGTCACGGATTTTTTCCTCCGTGGATTCCGCGCGCCTTTGAGAGTTGAGTGATTCAAAGGAGCAAAGCTTAATTCCTCCAGAGAAGTAACCAAAATTTGATATAATAAAACCGCCGCTTTCGGAAAAATCCAAAGGCGGCGGAGAAGAATGTTTCTATAAAAAATAATGGTCAAAGCATACTCTTCAACAGCGCGTCGGACGGTTTCATGCGGCGTAATTCTAGAATATCTTCGGTCTTGGCGTCCCATGCAATCCGTTTTCCCGTGCGGTAGGAGATATTGCCCAGATGCGCGGCGTTGATAATCTGATGCCCTATTTCGACGGGTGAATTCGGTTCTTTACGGCTTTTAACGCACTCGAGGAAATTCGCGACGTGGTCGCCGCCTTCATACGTGCGTGGCCATGTCTCGATCGGCTCGTTCATCTTCTCGCCCTGCGGGAAGACACGAAATCCGTTGCGGTCATCCACCATCAGCGTGCCCTCGGAACCGAAGAACGTCGCGCCAACACTGTCCCGGTCGTTGATAAATTCGACGGTAAAAAGCGTCGTGAAATCGCCGTAATTTAACACGGAATGCACGACATCCGGTGTCTCCCAATGATCGAAATAATGATTCCCACCATTCGCCGCGACCGTCTTAGGGCCATCCACATCCATAAGCCATTGATTAACATCCAGCTGATGGGCGCCGATATCGGTCATTAACCCACCGGCGTAATCCCAATACCAGCGCCAAGCGTAATAACGGTATGGATCAAACGGGCGTTTCGGCGCTTTGCCCAGGAAACGATTCCAATCCAACCGGCCCTGCACCTTCACGTTCGCAGTGAACGGATCTCCGGCGGACCAGTTGCGGGTATCGAACACTTTCACATACACCACTTTGCCGAGAATCCCAGAGCGGATCACTTCCCGGCCCCGCAGCCAATGTTCACCGCTGCGGCGGTGATTGCCCACCTGGACGATCTGGTTCGTCTCCCGCACGGCGCGGACCATCTCCTGCCCCTCTTCGATCGTCTTTGAAAAAGGTTTTTCCGTATAGGCGTCTTTTCCGGCTTGGACCGTGTCGATTAGAATATCGTGATGCCAATGATCCGGCGGCGCAAGGTAACACGCGTCGACATCGTTCCGTTCCAGCAGGCGTTCATGTTCGTAATAAATATCCGCTTTATGATTCTCCTCTTCGGACAGGCGCTGTGCCTGCATCAACCGTTCCTCATAGACATCGCAGACGGCGACGATTTTCGCTCCCCGTTTTTTCGCTTCCAGCAATCCCCATTGTCCGCGGCCCCCGGTTCCAATCCCACCCAGGCGGATTGTGTCATTCGCTCCAAGGACGGTTGAGGGTGCGATTCCCTGCGCCGCCGCTATCCCCACTCCAGTGACTATCGCCGCGTCTTTCATAAAAGCGCGCCGCGTTTGATTCGTCTTTTCCGGCATTATGTTTCCTCCTAACTATACTATATCAATCAAGAATATCGAAATACACGCAAAAGAATACGTATCAGCAGGAGATAGTGTAATGGAACTTGTAGAATTAATACAGAGAACTCGCCCGTAGAACGTCAATCATGGATATAACATTCCAAATTGATGATGAGCGAGAACGTATTTAAGCAAAACGGGTATTCAGTATTCGATAGTATGGAGATTTTTTTTAAGTTCGTGGATGGTATACAAATTTTTAATAGGTTTACAGAATTACATTAATATTAGAAAAGGTGTAAAACGCTTCGCCCAGGCAGGATATCCCTGGTCAATTTCGAATCGGCCGGCGTTAAGGAGTTAAAAGGCCTTTGTGTTAGATTCAAAATATGGGTGTAGCCATGCTAACCTTTCTTCTTATCAAACTGATGACATTATTTTTTCTTTTACCATTATCAAACAAGATAAAAAAGGAAAATGTAAAAAAATAGGGAATCAACCTGTAATAGCAGGACATTTAAGAGTGCTTGTTTTAAACTTTTTTGTAAATTAAGATGAATTTATAGAAAGAATTTGAATAAAGATATTTTTTTTTAAAATTTATCGTTGACAATAAACTCCTCTCATGCTAAATTTGTTGTGCTTGTGAGTGGAAGTGTATTCATATCTGGGGTTTATAGAAAATTTCCAGGGAAAGGGCTTCCACGAGTGGAACGAAAAGATCAGTGGTTATAAAGATTTGATAATGCAAGGTTTACGGTATTTCCATTTTGAATGGTACGTGGGGAAATTGTTCCGATCTGGGAATGAAGAAAAATAAAAATATGGTGTTTTTGTGTTGTATATGTATTTGAATTATATAGGTTTAAGTCTTGTAAAATAAGTAGGATTCTTATTTGGCATGAGTAATGCTAATAAGAATTGACTGTGTTTATATATTTTCGTATGTGAATGTGTAACAGAGATGCAAACTGGGCATTCAGCGTTGGTCTGAAAGAAAGGAAGAAATGATGCCAGGAAGTGATAGGTCACCATTCGATGTTATTTTACAGGGAGATTGGTTGAGGCGAGGGAAACAAATGTGGTTAAACTTTTTAAAAATAAATAGAAAAACTGCAGGAAAAGGAGAAATCATGAAAAAATCGATTACCGGTTATTCGATGGGTCGGAATTTTGCGTTTATGTTCGTCCTTGTGGCGTCGTTGTTCTGTTTGGTGGGAACAGCGGACGCTCAGAATAATCTAAATTTCAGGCCCTTAAATATTGACTACTACATTAACGGCGCAGCGGGTGGGCATGTAACGTGGGCTTCCGCCATTCTGGCCGCGTCTGATAGCGTCAACGGACAGGTATATGACAAAAATCGGGATGGAAAATTGGCCGATACTTTATCGGGGCAGATTTTTCAGCATTTTGCGAAAAATAAAAATGAAATACAGCTGCCGTCTTATTCCATCAAAAAGCCGATTATCGCCAATGCGGAAGAAAACGAACGGCTTATGTTGGTGGCGGTGATTGAAAACGTGACGCCGAGTATCGTACAAAGCATCGTGAATAATAACGACGCAGCGGCGAAAGCGGAGATCATTAATAAAGTAACCGCTCAATTTTCCAGTCAGTTCTTTGGTTTTGATAAAGTGGATATTAATTGGACCGATAAGGGGACCGGTCTAAATCCCAACGATGTGACCGGTGTAGGTAAAAATCCGGGTATGCTCGGTCTGATCAATCCTAAGAATACAGGGGAAGCGGGTGTAAGAGCCAACTCTTCGACGACGGTCATCGTGATTTGGAGTTCGGCAAGTCTGGTTATCAGCTCAACGGATGTGGAATATTCGAAATTGACTCTTGGCGCGACAGTCGGGATCAACAAGGGAGCCACTACGGATCATAATGGCAAAGCCAACTATATGGGTATTGAGGTTGGAAAATATCCCTCAGAATCTGGACCGCGATTTAAAGTTGGTTCCACTGTCAGTATTCTTGACGCGACGGATACCGTCTCAAGGGGATTCTTTGGTCTGGGCGCTCCGACGACAACGCCACTCGATCCAAGTAAAGCCGTCAGTGTAAGCCCGGCGATTCCTTTCCAATTCCGGCAAGAAGATATTATTCACCTTCGCGCTACAGTTGAGCCCAGGCAAGCCTACGATGGTGAGCCGGATGAATACTTCGGCGGTGGTGGAACGGACCCATTCTACTTTGTTAATGGATACGCGCCCGAAGGTTTTCCGGGTGATTTCTCCGGTTTCGCGAAAGCCGTTCAGTTAAAACGCGATAGTAATAAAGCCTCCTATGTCAATAACGCGACGGATGCGAATCTTCGTGTAACCGTAACATTGGAAGATGGTTCCGGTGATGTTGTGGTCACGAATGACGCGGATGCGAAACGGTTAATGGCTTGGACGGAGCAAGCGCCGGGGAATGATGTCTACCTGCATGTGCTGGGAAGTATTTCCACGAACTTAATTACATCAGGCGATCACGACTTATTTACAGCGAACTTCGCCATTTCTGATGATGTAGTCAGTCAGGTTACAAATTCGTCCGTTCAAGGCGCTGTTGATGTGGTTGGGCCACTTGTATCTGATGTGATGATGGATGCGGAAGGCGCAACGAGCGCTCCATGGGTAGGAAATAAAGTTGGTAACGCGACAGACCGGTTTGACGAAGCCCGCGTGACGATGAAAATCCTGACACGGGGTGAACGGTCGGATCTCTATAGCCGTTGGTTGAATATTACCGTGCAGCCGGAACCGGAATTAGGTTTTGGGAATTGGTTCAGCGCAGTCGTTGACAAGCCGAATACCTTTGCGGCGACGATCGGCGCCGTCTCCGAACAAGCGTCTGTGCCCAACGTACCGGCCAGCGCGGGTAACGTTCCTGGTGTGTCGGCCTCAATGAGAATTGAAAACACTGAACTCGTCACATATCGTAGCGCGTTCGCCGTTATCAGTGTTTCAGACGACGCGCGGAACCCTGCGTTTGGATGGACTCAGAATGTGGGTGGAACCCAAATTATCGATGGCGCTCTGCACATACGGGATGCGAAAATCGAGACAGATGATTCGTTTAAATCGGTCTCGACCCTGACTCCTCTTACCTATAAAACGATTGGTAAGGCTGTGTTGCCTATTGATAACAATGCGCCGACAGTTGATGCGGCGAAATTTATCGTGACGGGCGCTCCTTCTGGTTATTGGGGAAATACGCCATCCACTACCTTTAATTTGTTGAAATCCTCGGATGAAGCGTTGAACGCTCCAATCAATCAAACGCAAATCGGCGCATTGGGATTGCCGACAGCGTTATCCGCGTCGCAACGGGTATTGTTTGTAACTCGCGGTGTTGCGGCGAGGACAGGGGGAAATAAACAAAATGGTAGTCCAGTTCGCTTGGTTGTGCAATTTAAGCCTAGTGGCGCAGATCCAACGAACGATACTGACCATATTATAACAACTCCAATGAATCCGTCTCAAATGACGGAATATGTAAGGAATAACTTTGTATTCAGTATTACCAACACACTATTAGGATGGAAATACCCGAAAACGCTGCCTGGCTCCTATGCGAATGGTTGGAATCTTGTGGATGCGACCATTCATACGGGTGGTGGAGGAAATATTGGTTGGGCTACATTAGAAAACACGTCAGGTGTTCTGGTTGACGCCTTCAATAACCGGGCGAATTACGATGTGGAAAACGCAAGTTTGGCGATTCTAATCGGTGACCGTATTATTAACAAAACACCGATTACCCAACCCAATCACAGTAACCCGATTGTTCTCGATGTAGACAAACCAGTTCTTGGGTTAAATCCAAATGTGCCAGCCGATATGTGGGGTGGTAACAGACAGGTTGCCCAAACAATCTTGCTCATTACTGATACGAAGAATAAAAGTTTTGGTCAATTATCAGCGGAAGGAATCAACCTTGACGGCGGTTCCGCTTTAGTGTTGGGACAAGATGGCACTGTCCAAGGCTTCAATAATGGAGCCGCATTGGCAAAAGATGCGGTTCTAGAAGTCAAAGCCGGATATATGATTATTGTCTCCGCATCCTTCCGGGAGACCGCTTCCGGTGTTGGAAGCACAGAGAATATGAATGAACTGGGCGGTAAATCCGCGTTCCCATTCATTTTAAGTAATGAAGGCGCGCCGGACTGGATGGATACAACGGCGGGTTGGAATACACTATATGGCCGCCGATTTAAAACGGTCAGCGCTGATTTCACCGATTTTGTCTCCACGGCGAGTGAAGTGCTTCCCGATGTAACCACCAACCGAAGCGTTGGACGTACGGCCGGCGATGCGATTACAGGTGATATTATTGACGCGACGTGGTTCTTCCTCATTGAAAAATCAATGACATTGAACGCTGACCTCGGCGCGGCCGCTGTGCGAAGTGTTACATTTGCCGCACGGGATCTTTCCGGTAATGTGAATCGGACTGGGATTCCCGCTGCGACCGCGGTCTTTACACAGCCGAAAGTCAGCATCGTACATTTCGATATTTCCTCGCAATCAATGGGAAGAAATTCACTTGCGGTAAATCAGACTGCTGGATATACGCTTCCAACCGGCGGTAACGCATTCAGCGTTGGCGGCGCGACAGTGAATATTGTTGACACGACAACACGTCTCGTAGTTAGAGTTGGCAATGGCGCCTCCGGTGGTGGCCCGTTCGTCAGCAGTGATTTTATCGGCGCCGATTTCACGGCGTTTGATGGGCCACTATTTGTAGCGCCTGACTCGGTCAGCTTCATTCCAAAACAGGATGAGAACGGAACAACCGTTACAGCCTCAAACGCGACGGCTGGAACCGTTCTTTATGCTACATGGAATACAGTAGGTCCCTTCACCGGCGCCGGTGGAGACACAGCCGGCGCGAAAAGCGCAAAAGTGGTTGTTAAAGCGACCGGTCTGACATTGGGCATCGGCAGTGCGGAAACAACCGCTATCGCAGTCGATAAGACTAAGCCTGGTGTTTTGGCTGGCCATATTAAGGAAGAAGATTTAAGTGGGAATTCAACGGAATTCTCAGGTGGCGATCAACCGGATGACAATATCGTTCGTCCGCGGCAGACGGTGTCCGCTACAGCACGTATTACGATGGACGCTGCGGAACAATTAATTGCGAAAGTGAACATTCACTTTATGCAAATCCAGGCTGACGCGAGTGATTTTGGTAAGGATTCCCTACTCAATCCGGATGAAGTAAGACGTGATATTAATCCGAATACAGGGAATGTCGCCGATCCATCGATTCTATGGGCTTCCTGGGCCTTCCAAATCGAACCGGATGTAACCGATTTCTTTGGCGCTATTACAGTTCACGCTCGAGATGATTCGGGTAATACGAATAGCAATCAAGGTTCTCTCGTTACAATCGATACAACAAATCCATTCGTGACGAGCCTGATTTTAAGCGCATCAGGCAAGATCAACTGGGTGACGGATTCGATTGGTCTGATGTCAGCGCGCCGTCCTGAAACATTTGACGGAACCGTAGGTCTGACAAAGTTGAACAAAGTCTACTTAAAGCGGGGTGACAATTATATAACGGAAACGAACTTCTATCGCGTTGGAACCAAAATTGGTGATGTTACGACACAGGTCGACGCCAACAATCCACGCAACGCTACAGCTTCCGTTCGCGCAGGTGATGAACTTCTAGTTCAGGCGGCTATCGAGATTAATGATTCAATCTTCTCAAGCCTCGACACAGTTACGGCTGACTTTAGTCAAGTATCCGGTGCGGGTTATGAGTCGGTCGCTCCATTGTCCGATACTGAAAATGCGCCAAAAGTCGTTGGTACTCTGTATCATGCGACATGGCGTCATTATGTCTCTAGCGCAGTAGCGGCTGCTAAACTTGCGATTGTTACAGTCAATGCGCAGGATCCAGCCGGCGAAGTGGCTGAAGGCGCGTATTACACAGTTCCAGTATTTGTCGATAATACGAAACCGACAGTGACAGTAAATACCACCTATTATAAGAATGGTAAGCCTGTCACGGGGACAGTAAATCCGAATAATATAACAAATTATCAACCCGGTGACGCGACTGCGGTCATTGAAATTACGGCAGTTTGGGGTGACGCTGAAATTTCACCAGTCGGACAATGGGTTGATAAGGCGAATCAACCTCCGTATAGCACAGTTAACGTATCAAATACTCCGGGTTCTGTTTTCTACGCGGTAGCAGCGAAAAAAGGCGCGGCGAATGGTTTGAGTAATCCAAACGATCCAGCTTATGTCGCTGGTGTGAGATCCATGATTTCATTGCATGGTGATGACTTCCTATCCGCTGGTCCTTTCCTGAAAAGCATGACGCCAGATTCATGGCAGCTGATCGGTGACGGTCCGCTTGTAACAGCAAATGCTATTACCGGAGTCGCGTCCTCCGCTTCGGATATTCGTGAATCGACGAATACTACACTGGTTGCTAAATTTGGTTTCCAGGGAGCGCGGGAAGGAATTCTGATCGATCCGGGCACCAATGATGGTGACGCTAGATTTGTAGCAAGCGCATCTGATAATGTTGGTAATGTTGGACAAGATCCGAACGCTGCAGTGATTGAAGTGGATGGTACGGCGCCGCAAATCGTAGCTGGTAAAAACTTCAGCGCGTCACTTACTGTCGCGCCAGGACAAAACTCTGAGGTTCCGCCAGTTGCTTATCTACCGCAAGTGATTTGGAGTGGTAAAGTTATACGGCCAACTCGAGTCAGCCGCGGTACAATCCTGCAGGCGCAGTTTACTGTAGGGGATACACCAGATAAAACAGATCCAATTGAAGTTGCTATTGAAACGCAAGGATTCAAAGGAAAGAACTACATCTTCACGAATCCAACCACAATTGCAAGTGAGTGGGATATAAAAAATGCGTCAAAATATTTCGTTGTCGATCCTTCTGCAATTGGCCAGGAAATCGTTGGTGTGACAGTTGAGTTTGAATCCGATGTCGAAAATAGTAAACAGGCGGACACGACATTACCGATTTCTAATGCGATCTTGAGCGCATCATTCGATCACGCGCTCTTCGCCGGTCATGATGGTCTCTTTGATAATTCTCTGACGGCTATTGATGGACTGGACGGAATCATTATTGACGCTACAGACGATATCGATAATGCAAGGGTTGCGCAGTTATCCAATGGTCTGGAAATCGATACTCAAGGTCCAATGGTCATCGATCAAGCGTTAATCAACTCGGACAACGAAGACGCGATGCGGAGCATTAAAGGCGTGCCGGGTGGTGACGCTTTGAATTTCCGTACGGGCTCATGGATGGTCTGGTGCGCTTCGGTTGTTATCGATGGTACTGAAGGAATGCACTTCAGAAATCTCAGTGTTGATTGGGAAGATCAGTTCGAGTTAGACGTAGATCGTTTCGTCAATGACGCCAATGGAAACAATGTTGTTGAAAGCGGCACGAAGATCATTTCAAACAATGGTAAGGGATATTATGGTCGTACAGTTATATTCGTTACCTCTGGTATCAAGATTAAATCCAATGCGACTCCGAGCACGGAACGGCAACTTACTGTTCATGCGGAAGACGCGTTTGGGAACATCATGGGAACAAGTGGAACGCCTAACGGTCCGGTAACGACACCTTGGGCGGGTATCAACGCGCGTGGTCCACGGGCTGTTGAGATTACAATGCATGTCAAGCGAAAAGGCACAGATACATTCATCTCCCAGATGCAGGGAGCGTCCAGTCTTGGAATCGGAAAGAATGGTCCTGATTCCGCTTCTTCCGCGTTTGAGGTAGGTCCTGGTGACGCGTTTATCATTGACGCGACCGTTACCACTCATGAAGGTGAAGCGCCGGATCGTATCGACATCGACCTGAGTGATCTGTATCCTCCTGGAATGGATCCACTTGTTGACAAAGTCGTACCGAATTATTCAGAACTCACAGGTGAAGGCACTATCCATTCACATTGGGAAACGATTATCTACAATGTGGATCGAGTTGCGCCTTATCCACCAACACAGACCAATTTTGGAGTAGGAAATCCGAATCCACAAGCGAATAACTATGCAGGAAGTAGCATTCTTGGTGGTAGTGTAGTATTCATGGATCAAGATATTCTGTACAATGATTTCGGTATTCAGGATGGTAATGGGAATCCATTACTGTACAATTCAGCTGCGGACTTTTGCCAGATTTCAAAGGCGACAGCGTATGCGACAGCAAGTTTACAGCCCGCTGTTAATGGAGGTCTGGCCGTTGGTTATGATTGGCGAGAAGATCGTTGGCTGAACGCGACTCCTCAGCAACAGTTGAATCATCTTTGGGGCGCGCCGGGAATCATGGTGCAACCAGGCGCAATCGCCAAGAGAATCGCTTGGGTAACCGTACACGTTCAGGATCGCGAATCATTGTTCGCGATGGAAAATACGATTTCTACGAAGTTTACTGTAGATTCAGCCAAACCGCAGGTTAGTTACGAAATTCCTGCAGGCTTGATCGTCCATGTTTCTCCGCCTGAATATATCTTTAATTTTGCGGGTCCAGGCAACATATGGGCTGGTCGTATTGGTTATCCATCAGCGCCGAATGTCGCAGCGAACATTCCGAACCGTGTTGTAGGTGGTGATATAATTACTGTAGTTGTTGACGCCACAAACGACATGATCGATGGTCTCGGCAATGATAACTTCAGAATGTTGGGTGATAACACAATATTCGATATTGACAATGCTGCGGGACTTTCCGTACTGGCAATGACCAATGACTTGTCCGATTACCGGCCCGGATTGGATCCAATTTGGGTCAGAATGGGTGAGGATAATACTCCTCATGGCATCAGCGTACATGATGACCTCGCCACAAATGGCGCAGACTTGATTAAAGCGACATTTGTTGTAGAAATAGGTTATAACGCAGGTACTTCTGTCGCGCTGTCTAGAAAAATTCTAGAAACTACACCGACATTGTTAGACGATATCGGATCAGCGCCATATGACGACGAGTATCGAAATTGGATCAAGCGTCAAATTACTCCAAATCTTAGTGTAGACAACACTCCGCCTTCAATAAGCGGACAGTTGGAAGTTGTTATCGAATCCGGTTCAGCGATGCGGAATGGTCAGATATTGGGCGCGGGCGATCTCGTCGCAGATGGCGATCAGATCTCACCGAACACAGTATTGGCGATCACCGCTACAATAACCGATCAGGTTGATAGTCCTATCGATGTTATGAACAGCCCGAACTACGGTCCGGCTACAATACGAGCGGATGGAATTGAAATTCCTGCGAACTTTGTTGAACTGGTCACAGACTATGCCGAATTGTCCGGTCCAGATTCTGTATCGGTTCCGTTCCTCGTGACGATTCCATCAGATGATGACGCGGTGAGTACAGATGAATTCCGGTTCATCATTGACGCGACAGACACACTTGGAAATTATCGTTCGGTCCTTTCGATTGATAAATTCTCCTTTGACGCGAGCCCGACAATTAAAATCCTCGCCAATGGTACACCGTTAGTATCTAAGTTGGTGAGTGTAAATGTTGCGGATACATTGGTACTGCGCGCAAACGCATTCGACGTTGGTGGAATTACAACAGTAAGCTGGAATGTTGTTCCAAGCACACTCGATCACCTGTTGATCAGCGCTTCGTATGACACAGTGACCATGTCTCCACCGGATCCGATGGTGAGAAACGTTCCTGTTCCGTCTCAGGGAATCGTTCCACTTGATCTTAACCTTACGCCGAGCTTGAGTGATTCACCGATTCAGCAGGTGGTTGCGAGCGCGCAAGCCACGGATGTTGATGGTAAGACTGTGGATGTGAGCAACATCATCATTGGCATCAATCAGCCTCCACTGTTTGCGGAACAATTCGCCGGTACCATGACAGACAGTTTGGGCGCTGAAACAGCGTTTAACTTGGATGCGGTGTCAACTGGTTGGAATACAGCCGCTGGTTCAGAAATTCGTGAAATCACGATCTCTGAAGGCGATTCAATCAGCGTTCCGATTCCTGCAACGGATGTAAACGGTGACGCTCTTACAATGGAAGCGACTGGAACAGCGCTAACAGATGCGAATGTTCTCGATGCTACCTTTATTCCTGCTGGCGCCAATGGTCTCTACACGTTCAATCCTGGTTACCTGGTTGCGACAGGAGATACGGCGGATGCGTCATTTGTACTCGATGTAGTCGTGATGGATGGATCAGACATTTCTCCTGACAATACTCAGATTCTTGTGAACGTCCAAGCGCAGGCGGCCATGCCAGAAGTTACGTTGCTTTCCTCAACGGTCGGCGGCCAGAATGTCGGCGCTTCTTTTGGTTCATCAGTGAATGTGCCTGAAGGATCAGAACTTCAGTTGGTTGTTCAAGGTACAGACGCTGGTATGGAAGATCTGGCCTTCTCAATTGGAACAGATCCAAGCGTGCCGGAAGTATCAATTGCTAATCAGAAAGCCGCTCCGGGTGTGACAACCGCTACAGTAAAATACACTCCGGGTCCGGATGACTCATCCTTAACGGATCTGATTACGTATGTGAGCCCAATCGATCCGTTCGAATTGCAACTCAACTTTGCGAACAGCGCTAAAGTTGGTACAGGAACACTCGTTATTGACATTATTAACGTGAGCCGTCCTCCGATTGTTACAGCATCTGCGAGCGTGAATGGCGGCGCGGCGGCGAATGTGCCGGAAGGCGCGACAGTAACTGCCGATCCTGGTCAGACAGTCGTATTGAACTTCCTCGCTCGCGATCCAGATGGAGATGGTGTCCTCTTCCCGAACGCGGAAATGATTGCCGGCCCGGGTTGGACAACGACTGGATTGTCAGTAACGAACTTCCAGGCGAATTCTGTAGAAGGACAAATGACAGTATCGATTCCAGTAACCGCAGCGGTTGGAAATGAATCTGCGCATATCATATTCAATGCTACGGATACGAAACAGACGTCGACAAGCGCGTCGTTCTTCATCTCTGTGATTCCGACTTGCAACCCGGCTCCAATCGCGGAAGCGATTCTTGGTCAGGGTCTTGGTGGACAGCAAGGTCAGGTTGGCGCGCATGTTGTGAATATTCGTAACATGGATCCGGCTGTTGGCGATCTAACAAAGATTCTACGATCCTACAGCGCTGCGCAAGGTTCCTTCCTCTATCATATTGGTGGTGGAACCGCTCGCGCTGTCTATCCGGTCGCTGGCGATCTCAACATGGACGGAAGTCTCGATATCGTAACGACACTTGGTCCAATCATTGCTGATGCGACATACCCGAATATCGTTATTGTGCGTGACGCTGTAACGAGAGACGTTGTTTACCATACGTTCGAAGCGTTCCATGATTCTTCAACCGAACCGATCAACTATGCAGGCGGTGAATTGAGAACGGCTGTTGGTGATTTCATCGGATCAGGGCGGAATCAGATTGCGATCGCGCAAGGTATTAAAGGTAATGGTAAAATCAGACTTTGGCAGCCGACGGGTAATCCTAAACCGAATGGATGGGAAGTCGTAGGTCAGTTTGATGGTCTATCAACCACTGCTCAAGTATCGAATGCAAGTGGTGGATTATCTCTAGCATCAGGCGATCTTGATAAAGATGGACTTGATGAATTGATCGTCGCGCAGACAAACAGTAATAATAGCCAGACAATCTTCCACGTACTGGATATTACAGCGTCAGGAACAGTTGGCGCGCGTAAAGCCTACGCTGGATTTATACCACAATACCGTGGTAACGGTGGTCTTGAAATTGCCGTCGCTGACTTGGATGGTGATGGAAAACTGGAAATCGTCGCCGCCAGCGCTGGTAACTCCAGAGACTTTGGTGATGATCGTGATACAGTGCCTCTGAGTCTGGTCTGCGTTATCATTCCACAGGTTTCCGGCGGAGCGGTAACAGGCTTCAGCCGTGCGACAAGTGGTGTGATCAATGTATTACCTCAAGCGATCAACCCATCCGGCTCGGTAAGTATCGCCGGTGGTGAATTGAACGGTTGCGCGGATGGCGATGAATTGCTTGTCGGTACTGGTTCATTGGTCAAAATCAATGGTGGTGGCTTCGATGTAAGTCCAGTGTTGCCTGCTCCAGAACCACGTTATCGTCCGATCAAGATCTCCTTTGATGGAACTACAGTAACTGGTTTAAGTTCCGTAGTTGGTCCGAACACTGGCTATATCGCGTTCGAAGAACAGTATGTGCCTACAAGTGGCGCTACTTGGGTCGCTATTGGTGAGTGTGAAGGATGCCTCAGTGAATAAAACCGAAGACAAATCGGTTAAGAGATTCGGGCGGGTTCATTTGAACCCGCCCGTTTTCTTTGTTTAACTATAAAAAAATAAATAGACAAATAAGGAAATACGGTTACTTTTACGTTATTCAGGAATCGGAATACCGTTATAATATTTGTTTTGAAAAATATGTTAACCATTTGCTTATGGTGGAAATAGAATGTTATTCGCGAAAATGAAAATGGAAAGTCACGTGTTCATGAATAGAAAGATATCTTCATATATTCTTTTATCATTTCTTATACTACTAGCTGGTTGTAGTGGACAAAACACATTTGAATCTGAAATATTGGAAGAGAATGATTTTTTATTACTGCTGGAAGACGCTGAAATTATTTCGGAAAACGATCAATTTGTAGAACCCGCTTTACGTGAAATTGGGGGCGCTATGAATTGGGGAATCTTCCAGCATGCGCCGAGTAAAATTAACTTTCCAGCTCTATTCGTTGGAAAAGAAGCGTATTTAGATTTTTCGATCGGCACACTTCCAGATTCATGGGAACGTGAGGGTGATGGAATACGGTTTAAAATCACCGCCATATTTCCGGATGGGAGTGAGGAGATACTTTATTCACGATATATTAATCCGAAGAAGAATAATGATGAAAGACAGTGGATTCAAGAGAGAATTCCCGCTCAGAATATTGAGAATAAAGAAGTGAGAATCGTTTTCGAAACAATGCCGGGGGAGAAGGAAACGGATACTGATAATAATTCCGATTGGGGGATGTGGGGCGATCCAAAATTATCATCCATACAAAAAACCGTCGTGAAAAGGAGAAAATCGTCAAAACCGAATATTGTTTTTATCACGGTGGACACATTACGGGCCGATTATCTTGGATGTTATGGCAATGAATGGATCGAAACACCAGCGATTGATTCTCTCGCGGATAATGGTATTGTGTTCGATCGAGCATATTCGCCCAGTTCGACAACTATGCCTTCTCATGCGTCTCTGTTGACCTCTCTGCAAATCAATTCGCATGGCGCACTCAATAATGATTATTTCTTAGCGAAAAAAATTCCTCGCCTTCCACAAATCTTAAAAAGAAGAACAGGGATATAAGACGTATGGAGCAGTGAGTGTTATTTTCCTGTATGATGTACTATCCGATTTGGGAAGAGGATTTGATGTATATGATCATTTAGGTTGGAAATGGCAGGAGAAACGGGCCGATTTCGGTTTGATGACACGATCGGCTCCAGTCACAACAAGCGCCGCGATTCGTTTTGTTAAGCAGAATCATGATGATCATTTTTTCATGTGGCTGCATTACTACGATCCACACGCGCCCTACCGGGCGGTTGGTGAGTACCATAAATATTATTACGAAGGGGATCCAACCAGCCAGATCCATACGAGTTTGAATGATGCGAAATATTATAAAGCATGGGATGAAGAAAGCACTCGGTGGATCAAAAGGGTATCGGGATTTGGACTATTTCAAAAAGGAATACGGCGCGGAAATCACCTACACGGACGCGCAGATCCAAAGGCTGATCGATGTTTTAAAACACTATCATATCTTTGAGGATACAATCTTTGTGATTACGTCTGATCATGGAGAAAATTTTGGGGAGCATGAGATCTATTTCGATCATTGGACTCTATATAATACGGATATCCACGTCCCGTTAATCATATCGTATCCAAAAAAACTCCCACGAGGGAAGAGGATAGAGACGGATGTGATGGGGATCGATATCGCGCCGACGATCTTGGAATTGGCTGGAGAAAGGAATAATGAGATCGCCCGTGATTTCTTTGAAGGCCGTTCGCTTTGTGATTTATGGCGGTCTCCGGGAAAATGGGAGACGAGAATTCTCTCCTCCTCGGCGTTGCTTCTTACAGCCGCCGCCGCGTGGGATGAACGTTATAAACTGATCTGGGAATTGCGAAATAAACCCTACCATGAGGATATTCGGTTGTATACGGATCGTGTAGCGATCTACGATCGCGAGAACGATCCAGAGGAAGAGAATCCTATAGGAGTCTTCTATTGGGGAGACACGGGAGCGAGAGAGGCGGATCCTTGGGATGAGGAAAAATCGGATCACACGATTGTTGAGAAAAAAGTGTTGAATACCGTTTTGGAACGAGCCAAGGAACGCATCTCGAAAAAACAGGTTCCCAGCGCGGACGAATTGCGATCGTGGTTTTTAGAGAAGAATGGACGGATGTGATTCAAGAAGAGCTGATTGATGACAAAGACTTTTTTGAACGGATCGTTTCCTTAATGGAAGAACTGAAAGCGCAGGTAGCGCCGGCGCCATTAGAGGAACGGTTGGAAGCGTTGGAGCTGTACGGCGCTATGGATGAAGTGGATTTCGAAAGTCAGGCGAAAAACGATCCGGCGAACATTGAACGACTGCGGGCTTTGGGATATGTCGGTTCATCTGATGAGGAATAATAAAAGGATTCCACTGAGTGAGTACTTTTTATTAACGATCTCAATCGACAGCGATCATTGAGAATATAGAAAATACAAGTTATTGCGCTATTCAAAAGTAGTTTGGAATAATGCAAATGCAGATGAAAAAAACTTGCGCCCGCGCCGGTGGGATTATTGGAAGGTTTGATCGATTAAGCGAGGGCAGAAAAAAGCCTTGCCAAGGGCGCCCGCGAATAAGGAGCGGTTGCGGGCATTAGGTTATTTATAGAAGAAAAGATATTTTGCGTTTCACCAAGAAGGTTTCTCTATATTTTAATCATGAATCTGGAAATATAATCAGCCTAAATCAGTAAAAACAATGCGGACGGTTTAATTGATTTAGGCTATATTTACTATAAAATCCGAATTGGAATGTTGTCAATAAAAATGAATGGTGTGTGTTGAGGGTATTTCATCATGTTGGCGTCTTCACTTAAATCCCTCGATTAGAATATGAGCAAGTAATATAGAAAAAAGCCGATGTTGATTTGAACCATTCCAGCGTTTATCGAATTTAAGAACGCAGGCCTGAAAGAGCATACACGGATATGAAAGTGTTATCGATATGTGGAGGGGCGAGGGGCCTTCTCTGTTTACTCATCCTGTTTTTCCCGGCTGTTATCTCTGCTCAAGACGATCATCCTTCGCAGTATTCATTTGAAGGTTTTGGTATTTTTTCGTTAGGAGCCGGTAGCCCCCCCGGAATTTTACTCTTTCCGTTCCGGATGACGTCATCATCGCAGAGGTGAATGTTGGCATCCAAATCGAACATTCTTACCCAGAAGATTTAGTCGTCAGTTTACGTGATCCCAATCATGTCGTGGAATTGATTCTCCATGATGGGGGAAGTGACCTAGGCAGTTTAGGAAGTGTTCCCGGATACGGGATTTGGGCGAGTTATGATGTCGATACCGATCCGGCGAGTGGAAATCTGCGCCAATTCGCTGGACTGAAATCGCAGGGTGATTGGACGCTGATCGTTACGGATACAAAAGGAAGGGCGCAGGGAACGCTTGTCAACTGGTTTATCGAGA